>JAURDE010000086.1 GCA_030828105.1 Bdellovibrionota bacterium
GGCAGTCTTTTTCACGACCATTTGGTCTTAGTATTTTTTGACGGATACTATATGTATCACGATGGTTTATACGTCTAACTTCCAAGCTAATCCTTATGTTAGGGTGGGAAATAATAAGAGAATTATTTGAAAAAGTCACGCAGCTTAGTAACTTCGTGATATTCTGAAAAGGTGTTTCATTCCCATTTCTGTTAATGTGCTTGAAAAAACTTCAAATATAAGGTTAGGAATTCCAGTGTGAGGGCCTTTCCAATTTGCTGTTAGCGTAAATAAACATCTTTTATCTTTCATTTTTTTTAAATGAATTTTTCCCTTTAATCCTTTAAGGAACCCAGCATCGAAGGTAAAGGGATAAGCGCCAGGTTTTCTAATACGAGGTATTTTAAACTTAAGACGCATTGAAAAAGGTAGAAGGGTATGATCGAGTAGAAAGTTAACTGTTTCTTTTTCGTATGAACTTTCTGTAACAAAGCTTAAAAAATCTTTGTACTGTTCATATAACGAAAGTTTTCTCATAGCATAAACACATCCTTTGGAATGAAGACCTTGTGTGTAAAGTTCAAAAGATTGAAATTTGCCATTTTCCATGTCATTTACATGGGAACTAGAGAATATCTTTCCAGACTGAAGAGATCGGATTTTATTTAAAGATAGGGGGTTGGTGTTTGGAAAGACTTGTTGATAGGCCATAAGCACAAATGTGAAAAAGATGAATATTTTCGTCATGTTAATAGTTTTGCTCACCGCGCCTTTTCACAAGTTAAATTTGTTCTTTAATGTTGATATATCGCTTAAATTTTAGGAAGGTACATGGCAATAAAAAAAGTGGAGCGGCGTGGTAAGACTCAAGATGCTGTCATCGAAAGCAAGGATCAAAGATGGCACTGTCGAAATAGAGTGACCTTAGTCTTTGGTTCGAATCATCCAGAAGAACTAGATACTTATATTTACACAAAAGAAGGCCTTGAATTTAAAACGGTTAAATTTCACCAGGCAAAAAGTAAGGCCATTGAAGAAATTCTAGATAACTGTATTGATGAGTTTTATCGAGGTCATGTAACAGAAATTCATACATGGCTTTCTGACGATAAGATGTCCGTAATTATAGAGGATAACGGGATAGGATTTCCTATAAAAAAAATGCCGGCCGTTTATACTGAGTTTAGAACAGGGTCAAAATTTAAAGATGAGGAAACAGATTCAAAAGGTTATCTTCACCGAACGTTAGGGCAAAATGGATTAGGTGCTGCGGCCACCTGTTTAACTTCAGACTATTTTAAAGTCACAGTTAAGCATTACAACACAAAGCAGGAACAAACAATTAACTTCATTGATGGGGCCCTTAAGAGTAAAAAAGGTAAGGCCAAAAAATTTAAAGGCCACTCTGGAGTTAGAGTTGAACTTTCTTTGGCCAAAGAGGTCTATAAAAATAATAAAATTGATGAAGAGCTTTTGAGAAAAAGAATTATTGACCTTGCCTATAACAATCCAGGACTTACCTTTTATTTAAATGATGAAAAATATATTTATAATAAGGGGCTTTATGAATTAGCAGAAAGAGTCGGAAAAGAAAAGGCCCAAAACTTTGGAACTTGGACCGATACCTATGAGACGGTTTCTACTAGAGCTAAAAAGAAGCTTAAAGGAAAAATAGATATATCTCTTGACCTTGTTATAGATCCCGAATCAGAAGATAGAGAACGCTTTATTTCTTTTGCTAATTCAACACCTACATTTGATGGAGGCTTTCATCACGACAGGATTAAAAGACTGTTTATTAATTTAATTAAGGATAAACTCGAAAGGCATGCCAAAAAAGAAAAAATGTCTTTTGTTGATAACGATATTTTAACAGGAATGACTTTCATTATAGGTGTGACTATGCCTAATCCTAGATTTGAATCTCAAACAAAGAGAAAACTTGTAAGAGATTCAAACCTTGAGAAGACGATTGAAGCGTTCATGAAAAAGTTTTTTGATAAATGGTGGAGAAAAAACAAAGAATATGGAGAGTTAATATTAGAACGTGCAAAAAGCCGACATAAATATCAAATGCTAAAAGATGCCTCTAAAAAAGCACGTAAACAAAAGAAAAAGAGGATTGAAAAACTCTTGGATGCAAATGAGAGAAAAAATAGAAACAAATGTACTTTGTTCATTTGTGAGGGAGATTCGGCCATTGGTGGTCTTAGATCAGCGAGAAATAAGCTGTATCAAGGAGGTATAGCTCTTAAGGGTAAACCAATGAATGTTACTCAAGCCTCTATAAAAGAAATTTTAGAAAACCAAGAGTTTTCTGACATTATGGCATCTATAGGGTTAGCAATCGGGCAAGAACCAGAATGGGATAAGCTTCGTTATTCAAAGATCGTTTTCTTGGCCGACTCGGATGTTGATGGAGGACATATTAATACGTTGTTGACCAATTTCTTTTACACCTTTTGGCCTCAGCTTTTTGAAAATGGTTGTATTCAAATAGCCAAAGCACCTCTTTTTGAAGTCATTACAGATAAGCAAAATTTATACTTAGAATCTCAGGATGAGCTCGATAATATAAAGAAAAAGAAAAATTTAAAGATTAAAGAGATACAAAGAAATAAAGGTCTTGGTGAAATGTCTCCTGAAGCATTTAAACATGTGATGAATAGGGATATGTATACAGTAATTAATGTTGAAGATGCAAAAGAGGCCAAGCATACGTTAAACATTTGTTTTGGTAAAGATACCAGTCTTAGAAAAAGCCTTTTACTGGATCATGAAGATTATAGTGCGCCAGATACTAAAATAAAAGCTACTAAGAAAAAAGTAGCTAAGAAAAAAACAACGAAGAAAAAAGTCGTTAAGAAAAAAGTAACTAAGAAAAAAACAAAAAAGAGAAAATAGATGGAAGAGCAATATTTACACTCTATGGAGAGTATTCCCCTAAGTAAAATTGTTAAACGGGAGTATAGAGACTATCAAATTTATACTTTGATGGATCGTGCGATTCCTTACCTCCAAGATGGTCTTAAACCAAGTCAGAGAAGAATCTTATATACTCTATGGAAACATCAATCCAAAGGCTTAATGAAAGTTTCATCTGCAACTGGACTAGTTTTGACTTTGCATCCCCATGGACCTGCCTCAGTTGAATCGGCCATTGTAAATATGGCCCAAGATTACACTTTTTCTAACAACTATCCCTTGATTGATAAAAAAGGATACTTTGGTGAAAGAATGGAGCCTACTCCTGCTGCTTCAAGGTATATTGAATGTAAATTAGGAGAGGTCGCCAAGTTTTTACTTTTTGATGATTTAGACCAAGTGGAGATGGTTCCTAACTATGATGAAAAAGTAATGGAGCCAGTGGCCCTGTTACCGAAGCTACCAATAATGCTACTTAATGGATCAGAAGGTATCGGAACTGGGTTTTCTTCTGTAATTCCTTCTTTTAACCATAAGGAAATAGTGAACTCAATCATCGAGTTTATTGAAAAAGGTAAAGTAAAAAAGATTAAACCTTTCGTAAATTATTACAAACAAAAAATTGATGTTGATAAAAAGGGTAAGCTTACTTTTCATATAAAAGTTGAAGAGAAGAAAGGAAAGATAGTAATTACAGAAATACCTAAGAACTATGATTCCTCAAGGATTTATAAATATTTGGCCAAATATATTGAACAGGATTTCCTTAAGGACTTTATTGATTCTTCTGTCGATAATGATATTTATATAGAGCTTATTTTTAAAAGAGGGGCCCAGCCCTCCTTAGAAGAAGTGGCCAAGAAAATGAACTGCTCAACGTCTCTTAGTCCTAATTATACGCTGATAAGTGAAAGAGGTATTAAGATATTCGAGAGGCCAGAAGAAATAATAGAAATTTTCGCCCAAAAGAGATTAGAAGTAGTACGAAGACGCTATGAACTTCGATGTAAAGATCTTGAAAATAAAATTCGACAAAATAACGAAATCATTAAATTTATTAAAAATAAAGAATACGATGTGGCCACTAAGAAGAAAAATAGAAAGGACTTCGTCGATTATCTTGGTAAAAAGAAGTATCAATTTAATGAATACTTGGCAGATATGCCTATTTATCGGATGACGAAAGAAGAGGTCGAAAAAAGAAAACTTCTAGTTAAAGGTGATACGGCCACACTTAAACAGTTTACAAAAATTGCAAAGTCTAACGCCCTTGTAAAAAAGAAGTTGATCGAAGAACTCAGAGAAGTGGAGTCTAAGCTTACTGACTGGCTTAATAAAAAGGCCAAAGAGAAGAAGCTTCTTTATGAACAACTTCAGAAGCGCAAGAAAGCTTAGTAAAAAACTCAGCAAATCAGAGGCCTTACTCAAAAAATTATTTTGTAATGAATAAAGGTCTCTGATATCCTTTACTTAGGTTAATACCCAAATCATTGACTTAAATTTTCATGGAGGAAATGAAATGAGCCTTACCAAAGCAGACATAGTAGAAAGAGTCTATAAAGAGGCCGGTTTTTCTAAAAAAGAAGCAGCTGACTTGATTGATATGGTCTTTAAAATCATCAAAGATACTCTTTCTAAAGGTGAGAAGGTTAAAATATCAGGTTTTGGTAATTTCTCGATAAGAGACAAATCAACTCGAACCGGTAGAAATCCCCAAACGGGTGAGGCCATGGCAATTTCCGCAAGAAGAGTTCTTACTTTTAAGCCAAGCCAAGTTTTGAAAGAAGATATTACTTCAAGATATGCTCATAGAATTGATAATGAAGGTAATGAAGATAGCTCCTTATCGCCTAAAGATGGGCCTGATAGAGCACTAAGTTCTTTTATCTCAAACTCTGAAGAAAAGTAGGGGGGGTCTGTGGTTGGTCCAGTAAATATTCCTAATAAAGAGCTATTTAAGCTTAATGAAGTATGTGGTTTGTTGGGGGTAAAGCCTTATGTTCTAAGGTTTTGGGAATCAGAATTTCCAGAAATTGATCCCACAGTTACAGATGATGGTGTTAAAAACTACTCGCAAGAAGATATTGAGGCCGTGGCCTTAATAAAAAAGCTTTTATTCGAAGATAAATTAACAATTGAAAAGGCCAAGGGTGAAATTGCTCTCAGAATGATGAATCACAAAGGAAATAGAGGTCCTCTTCCTTTAGGTGAAGAAAAGATAGAGCAAATTAAAAAAGAAGAAACGATTAAAGAAGAAAAAACTCCTGATTTCGATAAGCTAGTAATAGCAAAAGAAAAGCTAGAGAAAATAGTTGATCTAACAAAGTCTCTCGAGAAGCTCAACTACTGGAATTAAATCTTTTTGATTTTGACCAAGGTGATTTTTAATATTTTGTTGGCCATCTAATATGATGGCCTTCATTTTTTGAAAATACTTTGATAATACTTTCTTCACTTCAAGATGGTGAGGGCCACATAATCTATTGAGTAATTCAAGCTGATCCTTAAGAATGACAAAAAGTTCTTCAGGATAATCCACCCACCTGTTTATTTCTTTTTCATGTTCTCCAATCTTACTCTCAGATAATTCGGATAAATCATCAATGAGTTGGAATATAAGCCCGAGGGACTGGCCCATTCTCATATATTTTTTAAGTTCAGTAAGGCCCATATGTTCTTTAGAAAGAGCACGCCCACCAACGAGAGAGCATTGAATAAGTCTTCCTGTTTTAAGAAGGTGAGTGGTCAGTAGATCATTAATACTGATATTAATTTGCCCACTCATATCGTAAGCCTGTCCAAGAATTAAACCTTTAGGGCCAAGGGCCCATGTGCAAAATTTGAGGATATTTAAAGATTGGGGATGGTTTATTTTAGCGAGGCATTGATAGGATGCACTTAAAAGAGCATCACCTGTTAGTACGCCCATCCATTCTCCATAGACTTTGTGTGTAGATGGACGGCCTCTTCTAAAGTCGTCATTATCCATTGATGGTAAGTCGTCATGAACAAGAGAATAGGCATGATGAAACTCTAAAAAGGAGCAGAACTTATTAATCTCTGATAGTTTCTTCGGATCTCCCCCTGAATCTAAGTAAGTGGCCATGGCCAAATTTGGTCTAAATAATTTACCTGCCGGTAAGACAGAATAATCCATTGCTTCTCTAAGCTTAACTTTGGAACAAGGGAGCATTTGAGGTGTTAGTGCATTTAAGTTTTCTGAAAGAGCACTTTCCATTTCTGTATTATCCATGGTGGCCTTATAACAGGCTTATTAAGGCTTGGGAAGATTTTATTGAAAGGATGGTCGTGGGCCACCCAAAGTACCCGAAATTGCGAGACTAAAAAAGCCCTTTTCATCAGTTTTTTTACCACCTAGAAAAAGGTTAAGGATGGGCATACTTCTTTGGAACTCTGGAGAAACTTTTAATTTTCCTTTAAGGTCGAGCTTTGAATTCGCCATATAGCTTGGTGATAGTTGGATTGTGCCACTTATTTCAGAAATGATTGGGCTATCAGCATCGCCAATAATAAGTTGTTTTATGTTAAGGACATTATTTTTTTCTATAACGACCTTGAGTAGAAGGTTACCAATTGTTATGGTATTTATATTAAAGCCTTTAATAGACTGAGTGGGAACGGTTATATCTTTTGATGAAAGAGATATATTCCCTTTTGTAGGCATTCCTTCATCTAGGACTATATGTGAATTTAAGTTCACGATTCCGGAGATATCAAAATCTTGCATGAGAGGGGAGAGTGTTTTTAGGTCCAAGACAGATTTTTCGATATTAAGGACTTGTTCACCAAAGCCTAAAACGCCATTTATCATAATGTTGGTATTTTGATGCTTAACACTGGAGTTAACTTTGAGTCCCAGTGGAACCAAACTTGGTCTGGAGATGCCTATGCTTAAGTCACTAAGAGGTAGAGTGGCGTAAGGATTACCAAAGCATCTTCCAAGAATTTCCGGATTTTTAAAGTCATATCTAAATATTAAGTTTGTAATATCAAGAGAAGAAAACATAATAGGACATTGAGGGTTGCCTTTTAAAGATTGACTTAGAAAATGAGAAATTTTCTCTTTGACAGGAAAGTTAGCTAAAAAACCAAGAATAAAAAAGAGAAATCCTAAAAGAAGCACTTTAGTTGTGCTTATCGATTTTTTGTAAATAGCGGGATCTAATTCGTAGTTTTCACCTGACACTTTTTTTTTCATCATTTTGAGGCCACCTTTCCAAAATGAATAACATGCATTTTCCCTTTGAGTAAACTTGTTTTAGGGTCCTTCTCAATTTGGACTTGTGCAATTTTTACTTTTTCGCGATTAATAAGTTTATCAGTGAGAGAAGTAAGTAGCTCAGGGGTAATTCCCTTGATGATAATATCTACATTGCTTTGGGTTAAGTTTTTAGTTGGGCTATGCTGTCTAAAATTAACAAATTCTAAGCTTTTCGGGGGAAGTGTACCAGATGGGAATAGGCCAAGTAATCTACTCTCAAAATCGTTTTTACTTTTGATCATTGATTTAGATAAAACCTCTGTTTGTAGTTTATGTGATTCACTACTCTTTTCAAGAAAAGATGAAATAGAGTTCATTATAAGACGTTTATTCTCTACAGTTTGAGAAATTTCATAATTTTTGTAAACAACATATGAAAAACCGACAATGGGAAGAAGGACAAAGATGACAGAAAGTGCTTGATTGATAAATTTCTGAACTTCCTCATCAAGTGAGGAGAGTTGATCAAAAGTATTTTGTAACTCGGGTTTTGCCAGAAGGTTATCAATACTTTTGAATAAAAACTCATCAATTTTTTTAAGAATTGATTTTTCTTCCATAAATTATATTCCGTTGTAGGTCAGCTCAAAACTGTTTTCGCCATCCTTGTACTTAATTTTTGAATTTAACAAGTTAAAGGCCCGTACTCTATTGACAACGTTTTTTAAAGAATTTACATCTTTAGATTCAAAAAGGACCTTAGTGTCCTGTTTGATGTTTTCAAAGTAGACGACGTCTACTTCTTTATTTCGACCAAGTTGCTTGCTTAAATTTTTTAATGCTGTCATTGCATTAATTTGCTTTGCAGATTTAAGAGTAGCAATTTCATGACCTAGCTCAATATGCTTTTTCTTAAGGCTTTTTAATACAGATTTTGGTGTCTTTCTAAAGTTTCTTCTTTCTCTATTAGTCATGTTAAGTGCAGGGCTTTTAAGAAGGGTGTTGAGCCTTTTATCAAAAGATTTTTCTTCAACTTGTAATAAGAAAATATTTATAAGGAGAAGAACTGATGCCAATGCCGAAAACATAACAGTTCGACTTGCGACGAATACTATGGAATGAAGTGGGATATTATCCGAGCCACTAACAGAGTAGCTTCCCGTTAGAAAGTTCGTAGGATAATTTTTATGTAGAAGAGTAGATGTCATTTGGTTTGCTAAGGAAAATATTGTTTTTTCATTATGAGAGAGGTGTTCTTCTCCTACATTATCATTGTGAAAAAAATCTAATTTTTTAGATTTCGTATTTAAAGACTCAGTAAAAAAATTATCAATATTTCTTATTTGTGATGTTCCACCAACCAGATATAGTGTCTCTATGTTAACATTATAGTTAAGACGACAACCTAGCTCCCATCTTTTAAAATCAAGAATTAATGGCCAGAAGGTTTTTTTCATTAATTGACCAAATTCTTTTTGGGAATCATTTACTTTTTCATATTGATCTTCTGTTAAGAAAAAACAATTGTCATGCTTATAAATAATCGCCTCATCATTTGGTATTTGATAAGTGTGGGCGATCACATCATCAACAAGCTTGCCACCAATATGACTTATATGATTGGAAACAACTCTTTGATTAACTATGAAATAAACTTTAGTCGTTTGGTGTCCAATATCCATTATGGCCGTAGGCTTTTGTATTTTGTTTTCTTTGGCCCAACTTTCAATAATAGAATTTTCACTTGTAAGATAATTGGGAATACAATTTGATCTATTGAGAGACTCAAGATATTCATCAAATTGATCTCTAGTAGTTATTTGAACGGTCGCTTTTGTGTGAACTTTATTTTTATAAAATGTCTTTGTAAAATGAACTTTATTGAGACTGAATGGAATAGTTTCTTCGATAAGAAAACCAATCATCATCTCAGCTTTTTTCTTATTGGTAACAGGTATGTCCAGGTACCTCGTTGTAATATGTCTATTGGGTAGTTGAAAGATAATTTTTCCATCAAAATCATTTTCTTGAAAGTAGTCTAAAAGAATTTGACTCTGTGTTTTATCTAGCGATGATGCTAGATGGTTATCATCAGAGGAATATTGTGAGAGTAATACCTCATGAAAATGAATTATTTTAATTCTACGTCTCTCAATAATTGTTTCGTAGAATTTTATAGAATAGGTACCTATATCGATGGCAAGAATTTTCATACTAAATTTATTTTAACAGAATATAGCAGAATGTGATCGTAAAAGAATTTTCCACAGTAAAAAACTCGGTTAAATTATAGTGATACTAACCACTCTAGGAAGCATAAGTTCTCTGGGCACCGGTTTCTTTTCTTTTTTATCATCGCTTACTGTTTCTTTGTTCTCTGATTTTTCAGTTGTGCTTTCCTCATTTTCATCGGTCTTATCATCTTTCTTTTTCTTCTTAGGAGGGGGAAGTGGCTTAAATGGTAAATCAATATAGGCCTCAAGAGTATATCTGGCCTTTCCGTAAGTCCCCGTCGATGTGACCTTAAATAGTTTTGAGGCAATTCCTAGACTTAAGCCCGACGCCTTTAGTCTTCTAATTCTGTCATCATATTGTTCACTCCCAAGCACGCCAAGGTTACTTACTATGACGTTTTTAAATTCAGCTTCATTTTTAAAGGGGCTTGGTTCTATCTTTTCAGCAGGGTCCCCATCACGGTATTTAAAAAAATCACTAACTTGTTCTTCACTAATTTGAGGAAAAATTACTTTGAGTTGTTGTGAATTAATTTCATTAAGGTGAATAACTCCAACTTGATGAACAGATATTCTATCTTTGATGAGATCTACAATGTCGTCTTTCCAGCTAGGGAGAAGATAGAGCTCACTTACCGAACCCAATGGAGCATGTTTAGGAAACACACCAGACTCTAAAAACTTAGAGTCCACGAGGGCCTTATCAGCTTCGTCCATTTCTCTAGGATCTGAAACATAGTAGGTGAGTTCTTTAACTAAGAGTTCTGCCTCAAGATCGCTATAGAGTGCTTCAAAAGCTTCACTTTTTTCTTTTTCTTCTTGTAAACTTTTTTCTAAAGTTTCTATGAGAAGCTCTTGGGTGAGCTGAGAAAAAGTTTTATTTGTCTCGGTATCGTTTTCATTATTTATAAATTCACTTTCCTCGTTTTCATTATTTTTTTGAGGTTTTTTGCTGTTGATTTTTTTATGCATACCTAAATTATTCGGATTTATGAATCCAGAGACACTATCCATACTTAGTTGGATTCCGCCACGTATAAGCATATTTTTATCCATCTCTTTAAGAGCTGTCTTTTGAATAATGTTGAGGTTTCCACCTAAAGGAATGGGGTAGATAAAAGGAGATTTGATACTGGCCTCTAATTTGTCCGGGCCAAAAACGTCTCTAATACTTTTATTTTTTTCTAAAAGATTGTAGCCCTTTTGGTAAATTCTAAGTTTGGCCAAAGCGAAATTGACACCTGCCTCAGCATTGAGCCTCGCTTGAAGAATATCCATCTTATTTTGTATTTTTATTTTGTTTAGGTTAGTGTCAAAGGTGAAATCGGCCAGTAAGAAAGTGAGAATGGTTATGGATGTAAGAACCATCAAAAGCGCAATACCTTCATTTTGTTTAAACGATTTATTTATTTGTCGCATTTAATGCTTTCCATCTTTCTTTTTGATCTTTCTCTACATCAAAGTATGTCCATAGTGTTCTAAAGCTTCTTTCAAACTCAAGCTCATTACCATTTCTATCTATCCAGTTTATCACAACCTTGATGAGGCGGACAGGTGTCTTGGGACGAGCTCGTTCTCTTAGCCTTTCAACCCAGTCTTCTTTAACTTCGTCCCAAAAAAAGAACTTGAAACTTTTAACATGTCTTAAAAGAACATAAGAGTTCAATTTTCCCCAGTTGAATGATTCACTATAAATGTTATCTACTTCAAAACTTCTATATATCTCTAGATTTCCATTAGGCCTTTTTCTGTTATCATCTTCTAAAGTAGATGATCGAGTACCGTATTCCACCCATCCGTAATTAGACTGCTTACTATCCTGTACTTTTCTTCGATTGGAGGCGGTAAAAAAAATAAGGCTTGATTTTTCCGGGTTATCTAAAATAGGGATGGGCTTGAGTCCATCCGTAATGGATTTAAACCGGTCAGTAGGAATAAATTTTTTGGACTCGTCATAAGGGTTATCGTTATTTTCTTGTTGTTTTTTGTAAGGGGCCTCAAAAAAGCTAGGTGAATAAATTTGACTAAAGTCAATTTGAATACGAGAAAAAACAGTTTCAATTTGCATATAGTCATCATCTTCAGCAGTAATAGATTCTTTAGTATCGATTGATGATTCAATTGTTGTAAAAACATATACCATCATTAGAGATAGAAGTGTTACTGAGATTAACACTTCTATAAGAGTAAAACCTTCTTGATCTTTTTTAGAAGTTTTTAACATCTACTTTAGCCTTTTGATTATAAAGCCAAGTTGAAATACTATACTTGGCATCAGTTAGTTTATTCTTAACTGTTACCTCAACTTGCCAAATAAGTTTTTCCATATTCTCTTTCACTTTATCATAAACCTTTTCTTCAAATTGATTGTAATCACCTTGTTCTGTTGATTCCTCAGAGTCTAGTCCTTTCATTTTTCTATAATCTGGAAGAAGCATCTCTTTGTAGATAACCGTCGTTGTATAATTTTCATATCCTTTGACCTCTTCAGTCTTTCCGGGAC
>JAURDE010000057.1 GCA_030828105.1 Bdellovibrionota bacterium
AGATAGAGCAAAACAAATTACTGTAGGCGATCCTATGGATTCCAAAACCAAATGTGGGGCCATCGTAAGTCTTAGACAACATGAAAAAGTTCTCACTTATATAGAACTAGCAAAACAAGAAGGTGGAAAAGTTCTTTGTGGAGGCGAGGCCATTACTCAAAAGGGATTTGAAAAAGGTTTTTATATTGCCCCGACTATTATCGAAAACCTTGATCCACACTGCCGAGTCAATCAAGAAGAAATCTTTGGGCCAGTTGTAACGTTGACTCCTTTTAAAAAAGAACAAGAGGTTCTCGAGTGGGCCAACTCAACTGAATACGGACTATCTGCAACGGTTTGGACTAAGGATCTTACTCGGGCAAATCATTTCTCAAGACAACTTCAATCAGGAATCGTTTGGGTTAATACTTGGCTTAACCGAGACCTTAGAACTCCATTTGGAGGAGTAAAAAATTCTGGGGTGGGAAGAGAAGGTGGAGACTATGCCCTTAACTTTTTTAGTGAAGTAAAAAATATTTGTACGCAATATTAGGATAATAATGAAAAGCGAAGAAAAAAACTCTCAAAAAGCTCCTGAACCTGTTGGGCTTTACCCGCATGCTAAAAAAGTAGGAAATCTTCTTTTCCTTTCTGGTGTAGGGCCAAGAAAAAGAGCTACTAAAGAAATACCTGGTGTTAACCTTGATGAAAGGGGAAACATTAAAGAATATGACATCGAGGCCCAGTGTCACTCTGTTTTTGAAAATGTAAGACTTATACTCGAAGACTCTGGCTCGTCCTGGGAAAATCTTGTGGATGTCACGGTTTTTCTTACCAATATGAAAGATGACTTTGAAACTTATAATCGAATTTATGCCGAGTACTTTAAAGACAATAGGCCATGTAGAACCACAGTTGAAATCAACTGTCTTCCAACTCCGATTGCTATTGAGCTTAAGTGCATTGCTACTATCTAGGAAATCATCATGGGACAGTTTAGTACAATTAATTTTAAAAAATGGATTGATGAGCACCGAGATCAACTCAAACCACCAGTTTCCAATAAAATGGTTTGGACCGATCGAGAATTTATCATCATGGTTGTAGGTGGCCCTAATTCTAGAACTGACTATCATATCAACGAAGGAGAAGAGTTCTTCTATCAAATAGAAGGAGATATGCTTCTTAAGACGGTTAACTCTGATGGTGAGTTTGAAGATGTTGCCATAAAGGAGGGGGAGATTTTTCTTCTTCCCCCAAATACTCCTCACTCACCTCAACGCTTTGAAGGAACAGTTGGTCTTGTCGTTGAGAGAAGAAGAAGAGCGGAAGAAAAAGATGGTCTTCGATGGTACTGCCAAGAATGTGGCAACACTCTTTACGAAGAATTTTTTCATCTCACGAATATTGAAACTGAACTTCCCCCTGTCTTTGAAAGGTTCTATTCAAACTCTGATGTGAAAAAGTGTGCCAAGTGCGGAACTCAACATAATGAAAAAGGCTTTAAGCAAACATGAATAAAATAGATATTCACACTCATATCCTTCCTCCCGAAATTCCAAAGTTTAAGGACAAGTTTGGATATGGTGGTTTCATTACTCTCGACCATGATCACACCAATTGCTGTGCCATGATGTTAAAAGATGATGGAACTCCCTTTAGAAAGATTCAAGATAATTGTTATCAAGCAGGGCCCAGACTTAAAGATATGGATGCGACCGGCGTGACCGTTCAGGTTCTCTCTACTGTACCCGTAATGTTTAGTTACTGGGCCAAGGATCAAGATGGTCTTGAAGTTTCCCAATACCTGAATGACCATATTAAATCAGTCGTCGACCAACATCCTGATCGCTTCATCGGCCTAGGAACAGTTCCCCTTCAAAACCCAGATCTCGCTATCCAAGAGCTACACCGATGTATGAAAGATTTAAATCTTGCCGGAGTAGAGATTGGTTCTAATATTAATGAGATCTCCTTAGGAGACGCTCGTTTTCACGATTTTTTTGCTGAAGCTGAAAAACTTGGTGCCTCTATTTTTGTTCATCCCTGGCAGATGATGGGACAGCCAAGAATGCCTGAATACTGGCTTCCTTGGCTCGTAGGTATGCCTGCTGAAACTTCTTTTGCTATTTGTTCTTTGATTTTTTCTGGAGTTATGGAAAAGTTTCCCAAGCTTCGATTTGCTTTTGCTCATGGAGGTGGGTCTTTTCCTGCAACCATTGGAAGAATTGAGCACGGCCATAAGGTTCGTCCTGATCTCTGTGCAAAAGATAATGGCATTAACCCTAGAGATTATATTGGAAAATTCTGGATTGATGGACTTGTCCATGATCCTAAGGCCCTCGATTATACTATCGATGTCATGGGTAGAAATAATATTTGTATGGGCTCTGACTACCCCTTTCCCCTTGGAGAACATCATCCGGGAAAACTAATAGAAGAGCATATTAATGATAAAGAACTCAGAGACCTTCTTCTTTATAAAAATGCTCTGAGCTGGCTTAACAAAAAAGGAATATGAAAGTGGACCTTCATCTTAAAAATAAAAAAGCACTTGTATTTGGATCTTCAATGGGTATTGGCAAGGCGATTGCTCAGTCTCTTCTTAATGAAGGAGCAAGTGTCTGTATTAGTTCTCGTAGTGAAGAGAATATTCAAAAGTGTGCCAAAGAAATTGGAACGGAATATACCCTTACTTGTGATCTCACAAAAGAAGGTGAAGCTGTGAAGGCCATCGCTAAAGCAAAAGAGCTTATGGGTGGACTAGATATTCTTGTTCTCAATACCGGTGGCCCACAAAAAAATAATTTCATGGATGTCTCAACTGAGCAGTGGAAAACTGACTATCAAAGTCTATGGATCTCTAGTGTGGAAGCGATGAAAGAAGCGATTCCTTCTATGAAAGAACAAAACTTTGGTAGAATCCTGATGGTAACTTCTGTTGCTGCAAAAGAGCCTATGGCCGGACTCACAACCAGTAATGGTTTACGAGCTGGTCTTGCCGGTCTCTCTAGATCAATCTGTCATGAAGTGGCACCTTTTGGAATTACAATTAACCTACTTCTCCCAGGATTTACCGACACTGAACGTCTTCAAAACCTTAATCTTTCTGATGAAACAGTTAAGCAATTGGTTCCGGCAGGAAGACTAGGAAAACCAGAAGAGCTTGGAAATCTTGCGGCCTTTTTAGCAAGTGATCTAGCTGGATATATCAATGGTCAATCTATTGCTGTGGATGGGGGCTATCTTAAAGGTCACTAAGATGGAAAAAATCTATCTCGATAGTCCTAAAGGAAAATGTCTTTATTATCCAAAATTCATTCATAAGGATTATACAGACGAACTCACCAAGTCTTTAAACTGGGACCAAAGTAAAATCAAAATCTTTGGAAAAGTCATTCCTATTCCAAGACTCAATGCCTGGTATGCTAATCCCGGTATTCATTATATGTATTCTGGACATCAGCTTAAGCATAATCATTGGACTCCTGTTCTTTTAGATCTTAAAGGCCAAATCGAAGAGTTTTGCTCCATGGAATTTAACTCTTGTCTAATAAATCTCTACAGGCACGGTAAAGATTATGTTTCTTGGCATAGTGATAACGAACCTGAGCTTGGGCCGGATCCCTTTATTGCCACTTTAAGTTTTGGAGGTATCCGAAAATTTCAATTTAGAGAAAATAAAGATCGCCCCATTGATTCGATAGAGGTGGAAAGTGGAAGTCTTTTACTTACCTGCGATGGTTTTCATGCTAATTATAAACATCAAATCTCACCAACCTCAAAAGAAGTAGGGCCAAGAATATCCTTAACTTTTAGACAAATTATGAATTAAGCATACCATTGATAGAGCATCATATAGATCCAAACACCTGTAATAGAGACATAAAGCCAGATAGGAAACGTAATCTTAGCGATCTTTTTATGCTTATCCCACTGCTGTTTAAAGGCGTGGTAAAAAGTTTTGAAAATAAGAGGAAGCATTCCTACTGCGAGAACAATATGACTAAAAAGAACTATTAGATAAATCGTCTTAATCATTCCTAAGTCAGGAAACTTTTTGGAAGGCACATGATAATGGTAATAAAGATAGAACCCTAAAAACAAAGCAGAAAAGCCCAATGCAGTCATCATAAGTTTTTTATGAAGTTCTTTTTTACCCTTTTTAATCGCCACATAACCCAAAAGCAGGCAAAGCGTGGCCATGGTATTAAAGGTGGCATTAAGGGTGGGAATTTCTTGAACTTCTAACATTTGGTTTGAATTTGGTTTATATCCTTATTTTTCTTTATCAGCCTATAAATCAGCATATAGGGTATATAACAAAGAAGAATAAAAATCCCAAGAATGATAACCGTATAAGTTTTGTCTTCTTTAGTTGATCCTGCACAAGCAGGACAGGCCAAGACAATGCTTGGCCCTAATAATGTATATATAAGGACTGAAAGTCTTAAAATCATAATAGATAAATGAAGGTAAAGACGAGAATCCAAACAAGGTCAACAAAGTGCCAGAAAAGCCCTGCTATTTCTAGCTGGTTATAATTGGCGTTATCAAAACGTCCATTTCTGGCCAGTCCATACATGACTATTAGATAAATAACCCCCGTTAGTACGTGAAGTCCGTGAAAGCCTGTTATAGCAAAAAAGGTTGACCCAAAATGGCTATATACCTCTCCTTTATATGTCCATGGGGTAAGAGTTAGGCCAAGATCGTAAATGAGGTGATAATATTCATAAACTTGAATGCCTAAAAAGATTACTCCACCAAAGATAGTTAACTTCAACCATTTAAGCATTTTATTGCGATCACCCATTTTACATGCATCAATACTCAAAACCATTGAAACAGAGCTGCAAATAAGAATAAATGTCATAAAGGCAGAAAGCTCAACTCCTCCCAAGGCCTCGACAGGGTCAGGCCATGGTTTTGAACCTCTTAAAACAGCATAAGCAATAAGAAGACCTGAAAAGGACATCGCATCTGTTCCCAGAAAAAGCCACATTCCTATCTTACCAGGACTGGCCTCACCAAATTGCTTATCATTAGGGTGCTTGAGGTCTGTAATTGGGCCGTGGTGACTACTCATTTCCTGCTCCTAGAGGCTTAGCATATCTATCATAACCAAAATCAATAATTAATTTAGTGAGAGCATCAACTTGTCTTTCAACATCTCCATCAAGAATTTCATCATCCTGGGCCTCGCCATCTTCAAAGAAGTTAGGCATTGGAGTGTAAGGAATTATTGATTGAGGGTTTAGTAACCATCTTTTTATCCAAGAAGGTCTAAGTCTTGTTTTTGCGTAGTGAAGGTTAGGAGCAGATGCTTCTTCTCTTGTAAAGCCACCTGTATGACAGGTAACACATCCATAATTTTCCCAAAGTTTTTTTGCTGCGACTTTCTCACCTGGTTCCCAATTTACTCTATTAGGAACTTCAACGAAGGTATGAACTTTATCGTAATTTTTAAAGTAAGATACGATAAGGTTTTTTTCCTCAGTGGTGAGGTTATAGCTAGGCATTCTAATTTTAATCCAAGGTCTAATTGGTTTTACATTTCCTAAGAAATCATAAAACCAATCGGCTTGAACTCTTTGCCCTTGAGTTTTGAGGTATGGAGGGCCCATATTTAAATCATCTTCATAAGCAGCAGTAACATATCCAAACATGTCATTAATTTTATGACATCCAATACAGTGCTTATTATGAATGACTTTAAAGCCATCTGAGGCAAGTTTGTCGTGACCTTCAAGTCTTGCCATTCCTTCAAGTGGTACAAAGGTATTTACTAGCCCAATTAAGTAGGTGGTAATTTCCTCAGCTTCTTGATCACTCATATAAAAATTAGGCATTCTATTGAGATCTTTAAATGGTTTATCAGTACCTATATCCCAACGTCTTGGGTTTTTAATATGAGCATAGAACCAGGCTTCCCTGGTATGATCTATTTTCTGATGGCCAAAGCCAAGCTGAGTAACGGGTTTACTTCCTACATTTGTAAGTTCTGGCCCGATTGGCCCTCTATTATCAAAGCCTTCAATGTTGTGGCAGCTGTAGCAACCATATTTACCGATAGAACGATGGCCTAGCTCCAGAGTTTTCTCTCTCTCGCTCATATTGGCCAATTTTTTCTGGGCCACAGATTCAGTATCAAAGGCCGTCAAGTAGGTCATTAGAATGTTATCTCGAACATCACTATCCAGCTTTTCAAACCTAAGCCCTTCAAAGGTTTCATTTTTAAGACTTAGAAGATAGGCAGCTATATCATTAGCTTCTCTCGTTGAAAGTCTAAAGGATGGCATAATGGTATCTTCTTGGTAGTGATCAGGTTTTACTAACCAGGACACTAGCCAGTCTCCACTAACTTTGGATCCTGTTCCTTTGAGATATGGTCCTCTCACTGCTCCGATTTGTTCAGACTTCTCTTCTAAACCTTCAACTCCGTGACAGGCCATACAGCCAATTTCACTAATAAGCTCTTTACCTTTTTCAGCATTTCCGCCTCTATAGCGAAGGTTAGGTTTGTAATTTTTAGATTTAGACCAAACATACTCTGCCATAGCGTTTACTTCAGCTATGTTTTTTTCCATGAATTCTGGTTTAGAGTTATTAACCTGTCCAAAATAACTAGGCATTCTGGCATGTTCGCTAAAAGATTTAGGACTCCACACCCAGTTTTTAAAGAATTCTTTTGATACTTTGGAAGCTACTTTTTCTAGTGATGGACCTGGCTTTAACTTATGATCCCATCCTTCAATTTTATGACAACCATAACAACCAAATTTTTCTATATGTTTTTTACCTTCATTGATTCTAGTACCACCAACAACATACTCAACGCCCTTATGACATTTAATACAAGAAGCTTCTGAATCTTTTAGCCTCAACATTTTTTCTGGTATTTTATGAGGGGCATGCCAATTATATTTTTTAACCCATAATGCCTTTTCTTCTTCATCATCAGGAGTATGTGCAGGCGCTGAAAAATCTAATGTTCTATGCCCTTCACCTCCGTGACAAGAAGTACATCCCCACTTTTTCATGGGGTGAGGACTTTTAACTCCCACCATTAAATCTAGTTTCGGGTGAGTTTTAAAAGGATTAGGTTGATCTTCATAACCTTTTTGATCAATAAAAGTATGACAAGTCATACATCTATCGACTTTTGGAACTTTAACAAAGTATCTATCATCCGAAACTTGAGGAACTACAACTTGCTGAATCTTAAGAGTAGGATCCATAAAGTCCACCATAGGTGAGTTTCTCAGTAACCAAACAGGATTTTCAAAAGTCTTCGTTTTACTTAGGGCCAAATTGAGCAGGTCTTTTGTACCCACCATCTTCTTAATAGCCTTTTCAGTATTAGTTACTTCCTTAACAAGAGAATCTTTTTGTCTATTAAGGGACTTTTGCTTAGACTCGTAAGTCTTCATTCTTTCTTTTGATTCTGCAAACTTAGCCTTAAAGTCTCTTAATTTTTTAAAAAGATTTTTTGCTTTAGACCCACCATGCTCATTGGCCAATTCCCACTCAAAAGTATAAGCCGCTACAAATGAGTTTAATTGACCATTAGTAATAGTTTCGCCAGCAATGAACTTCTTAACTTTTGATAACTCTTGATCAATTTTTTCAATCTCTTTATTCTTGGTCTCAACTGATTTATTGGCTTTTTCCAAATCAGACTCAAGTTTAGCAAGTTTCTCTTGGTCAATGGCCTTCTGTTCAGCTTCTAACTTCTCCTGAAGTTTCTGACGCTTAATTTGCTGGGCCTTTATTTGAACACCTTTCCAAGGCCTAATGAAGTCATCAAGAAAAACCCAAAAGGTTGTCAATAGGAGGGCCAGAGATAAAAGAGCGAAAACCTTATTTAAGGTCTTCATGTTATAGGCCATACCTGGCTCTTTCTTATCAGTCATTTTACAAACCCTTGATAATCAATTTTATAGGTTCAATTCAAATTCAGGCATCGCAATAATATACTTTAGATTGAATAACCATCTCAGAACCATCTTGATTGGTAGAGATGCCATACCCAAAGCTAAAAAGACTAGGATGCAAAATCTGATGTAACCAATTTTTTCAATTAAATTTTTACCGTGTTGAGTTTTCGCCCAAATAAACCCTGGGACGAATTGATAGATCCCAACAAGAATTATTCCAAGAATCTCTCTTATTATAATATTTCCGGGCATTGGTACGTTCAGTCCTTTAATCCAGAGATATTCTGATAGATTCACGTTATAGGCAGCCTCAACTTTATGAAAATCCCAAAATTCAAACGGCCCATAATAAGTCCAGTTTGGACCTCTTAGGAAAGTTCCTACAATAATCAAGTAGTACCAAAGCACTAACCAACCAAATAGAAATAAAGTAATGGCCATAGGTCTTTCTTTAAAGGTGTAGTATCCATTACCTTTTGGATTTGTATCGATGTACGGAATAAGAATTAGCCCTACAACAATTACTCCAGGCGCAACAACACCGGCCATCCAAGGATCAAAATAAACCAACATTTCTTGAAGACCTAAAAAGTACCACGGAGCTTTAGCTGGGTTTGGTGCCCAAGTTGGGTTAGCTGGTTCTTCAAGCGGGGCTTTAAAAATAATGGCCCAAACAATTAAGAATATTGTTCCTGCAATAATAACAAAAAGCTCTGTGTAAACAAGGTTAGGCCAACACCATACTTTTTCTCTGTTTTCTGGAAGGGCCTCAACTGGACACTCTCCTGCTTCTAACCTTTCATCATTAATTCTAGCTTTATAGAGACAGAACCATGTTGACCAAAGCACAAGAACATTAAGAATCGAAATTGGTACGTTATCTGGCCAAAGAATAATGGCCAAGAAATTAGGATCTGTTAAACCCCAACCAAAAGCAACTAAAGTCAAAACTGAAAACCAAGCGGCAAATTTTTTCGTCCCAATTACTCGGTAATACTTCAACATCAAAAAGAAGCCGATGGTAAATGCCGGGAACGAAATAATAGGCTGCATGAGATAATTTATTATTTCTTTCATATCTATTCCTTAAAATCCTTTTTAATTAAAGAGGAGCAGAAATCCCGCCATCTTTTCTAATTCTCCAGAAGTGAATGGCAATTAATACTGATACAACTACTGGAATAAAAACACAGTGCAAAATATAAAATCTAAGAAGAGCAGGCTCACCAACGAACCGCCCTGCCAAAAGCTGAAACCTCACATCATTTTTATCTGAGACCATAACAAAGTCTCCAATCTGAGCTAACATTGCACCCGGACCACCATGACCAACAAACGGTGTTGCTTTTGCCATGTTTGAACCAACTGTGATTGCCCAAATGGCCAACTGATCCCACGGAAGAAGATATCCCGTAAAAGAAAGTAATAATGTTAGAACTAAAAGTATTACACCAATACCCCAGTTAAATTCTCTTGGAGGTTTATAAGAGCCTGTCATAAAAACACGAAACATATGTAACCAAACGGTAATAACCATTAAGTGAGCGCCCCATCTGTGAATTTCTCTCATGATCCCTAAGGGCACGTGTTCTCTAAGAGCGATAATGTCATTAAAAGCATATTCAGCTGTAGGCCTGTAATAAAACATAAGAAGAATGCCTGTAACAGTTAAGGCCAAAAAGACAAAGAAAGAAAGGCCACCCATACACCATGTATAACCTAGCTGAACTCCTGATTTTTTTAATTTTATAGGATGGAGATGAAGAAATACGTTCCCTGCTACAACAGCGGCCCTATTTCTTGCGTTATTAGGTGGACCATGACGAAAAATAGATTTCCAAACTTGAGTTTCTCTTACTTTTTGGGCAAAACCCTCTATCCCGTTTCTTATCATATGCTTCTTACCTTAAAAAATACTAAAAATTAAATTAGACAGAGATGTAGGCATCAGGATGATCCCATTGTCCTTTTTCATATCTATATATTTTTGTCTTATCAACCTTTATAGTTCCTTCAGGAGTTAAAGAAACTTTATACCTTTCTAGTGGTCTAGGCGCAGGTCCTTCAAAATTTATTCCATTAGGATAATATCCTGAACCATGACATGGACATTTAAACTTTCTTTCGGCGGGTAACCAACTTGGAATACAACCTAGATGAGTACAAATATTAGAAAGGGCAACTAATTTCCCTTCAGATTTAAAGATCCATACGCCGAAACCATTTTTCCATCTTTCATCAACTCCATCCTCATAGTCTTCAGGTCTCCCGGCCAGAAAATCCATTTCTGGTTCGAAATTAACATTTGGATAAGAGAATCGAAATGCAAGTCCGGCAAGTCCGGCACATGCAGCAGCGAATGCGGCCCAACCTACGGCCAGGTAACTAAAAAATTCTCTTCTATTCAGACTTTTTTTAATTTCATTAGTCATGGGAGTTTAACCCTTATCAATGGTTGTATTCTTAACTCAAGTTAAGAAACGTATTTATTAATAGTATTTTGCGTACAATTATGTTTTTAAATTATCAATTATTCAATAGAATTAACAGCTCTTTTGCCTTTGTCTTTACTTTTAAATTCTTCTCAGCTTCAACCAAAGTGGAAATAGTTTGCCTAACCGCGTTCCATTTATTTTTCTTTGCGGCCCTTAAGATATTCATTTTTAAATTTTCTACCTGCGTAAGGGTAAATTTGTCATTAGGTTTTGGCTCTGATTCGAGAAGGAGAATCTCATTGACAACAGGCAGCGCTACAATTGATTTATATCTTACTAATGCAGTAGCGGCAGCATATCTAACGCTTGGCTCAGGGCTGTTAAGCAGTGGAGTTATCGTTTCTTGGGCCTTAGGAGCGTTATGTCTTGATAGAGTTAATATAGTAGCAATCTGTATCCCTACATCATCTTGATTTAAATGAGGATACAAAAGGTCCCAGTCAAAGTTATCTAAAGTATCCATATTACCTAGGGAAGTTATGGCATGAAACTTCACATTCGAGTCTGTATCACTCAAGCCTTTTTTAATAAGAGGAAGGCCCTTATCGCTTTTTAACGCGCCTGCTGCTACAACTAAAAAGTTTCGGGTTCTAGGGTCATTGGCATTTCCATATAGCTGACTCATTTCATCAACTAGCCAATCTAAATCCTCCTCAGGAATATTTGAAGAGGCAATTTGTTTAGAAAGCTCAAATGCCGCAACCCATCTATTCCCAAAAGTCTTCGAGTGCATTTCCCTAACTAAGTCACGATAACTTCTATCTGTAGAGAGCATTTTTGTTACGCCAAAGACGATTAGTGAACCGACCAGTATTATGGCCACAGGAACTACCATACTTGATATAATAGGATTTTCGAGTAACTTTTTTTCTTTAGTCATAGTACCTGTCTTAAAAGATGGCAAAACCTAGCAAAAATGAGTTTTAATGACAAATAAATATGACTCACATTAAGTCTTAAGGTTTTGATTCAATATTTCTTATTTAATTTTAAAAAATAAGGCAGCGCAAACTTTTTCGCGGTACAATAATGACGTAAATATTTTAACAATTATTGTTGGTAATAATGGCGAGTAAAAAAAAGATCTTGGTTGTACTTTGGCTTGCTTTCTCTTTCAAAAGCATTAAGGCATTTGATCCATGGGTTCCGCTAACTTTAAGCATGCCAGATGCAAATATTTTATACCAAAACATACCTCTACCTTTAACTAGAGACAGCGAACAAGCAGTTGGTACAAGTATGGAACCTGGGTTTGCGCCTGGTATAAGCATAGGTTTTGGTAGAGAAAAGAGAATTTATGCTGTAGAGGATACTGTCGATAAAGGTAGTAACCTAAGAGATCTTTCACAGATTTCAGGGTCAGAAATATTTCTCCATCCAAATAATCCTAAAGGCTATCAAGTTATATATAAAAACAATAAGAGACTAGCTCTAGCTGGTGGTGTAAGTGCTGGGCCAGGAGGCTTCCTATGCCTAAGGGCCGGTCTAAAATTAGGGCTCTCCTTTGAAAAAGACTTCACCTATCTAAAACATGTTAAGACAATGAAAGAAGCTAATGCTGTTGGCTCTATATTTAACCCTTCTATTCCATTGGATATTGAAAATATAAATAAATTTCTTCAACCTAACGATAAACTCATTTTTAAAAGAAAGGGTGGATTATTCTTTGATGTATTCGTAGCAACTGGAGTCGTCCTAAAAGCTGGATTATCTGGCTCTATTAAATCAAGTTGGGAAGTTAAACTTAAACGTCTTGCAAATAACAATTCTGAAGGGCCGCTCATAAGTCTCACTTACACACGAGGAAAGGAAAAATCAATTGGTATCGACCTTTCTAATTTATTATTAAAAGTTGGATTAACTAAGATTTGGGATAATTCTAAAAAATTCAAATTTCACTTCGATTTAGGAAATAAAAATATAGTACCCAAAGAAACTATATTAACTATCACTAAGGGAGACAATCGGCTTAAAGAGATACTAAAAAAACATACTAAGTTAAAAAGTTTCTTGAAAAAAACAAATGCCAATATCTTAAAAGATACTGAGGGTGCATATGAAATTGACTTAAAAGGAATGACATCATTATTGGCCTATCAATTGGCGATAGAAGGTGATCTCTCAGTTGCTATGCGCCTTGCCCGTGAGGATATGAAATATGGGATTAAAATGATAAAGGAAGAGTCTGAAATAAAAAGACAAGTTAATAAGAATATTAGCTTTTCTATTCCTATTATCTACTCAGCATCAAAGGAAAAAAGCGATGTTTTCATTTTTAATGACATGAAAAGGATATCAGATAATCATACTATTTATACACACTCTGGAATCATCTCTAATCATTATTTAACTTCTGGAGTTTTATCTTCCTCTATTAAAAGGTCAAAAGTTTATACTACTATATTAAGCGAGGAAGAAAAAGGAAGTAAAGATTCCCCTGTTGTGTATAACCTACCTCAATTAGACATTACTGGCCAACTACTTCTTCATGTTGAAAAAAATGGTACAACTCCTAAGACAGCAATAAAAGAACTCAAAAAATTTAGAGATATTGTTGGTTATAAGAAGTTCTACGATCCGTTGATAGAAAAAATTAAAGATATCGGTGAGAGATCAAACATTAAATTAAAAACCTTTAGTGCCAATTTGAGTATAGTTTTTTCAGAAATTGCATTAGAAAGTCTTATTGATCTTCTTACTGATGAGAAAAGAGATCTCGTAAAAGAGGCCAATGATTACCTCGATGGATTTCTAAACAAATATAGCTCAATCGATTACAAAACAGGCGAATCTTTTAATTCCGATAAATTAAAGGGAAAAATAAAATTTACTAGCGTTGCTAAAAAAGAACTATGCCAAGAAACACTAGCTCAAAATTTAAGCTTATGTGTCCGCGTAATAAAAAATCAAATCAAATCAAGCCTTTCTGAGGCCATCAGGTTAGCAAAATCAATTGATAAATCAAGGATACCTAAAGAATTTCATAGCATCATTAGAGATGATAGATGGAATTCAAGGGTCTCTCTCGGCGTTAATGAACTTATAAAAAGTACAGATAAAAAAAATAATAAACAATTAAAATCAGAAGATATTTATTCCAAGTTTGTAGAAGATTTCTCTAAGCTTGGTTATAAATTATCAAGCAACAGGTTTGTTTTAAAAACAATTTTAAGAGGTCTAAAATATTCATGTCCTCGATCGGATTACTTAACATTAAAAAAACATGACCTAGAGGAGCAAAAATGTCCTCCAAAAACCATTTATAGTTTCGGTAAAAAAATCAAAATACCTTTTATAATTAAAACATCTATAAAAAGCAGTCAATTACCTCATACTGAGATAATCCTTTATGGGAAGGAGTTTATCCAATGAAATTTAAAAAGGTTCTTATTTTATTATTATCTTTAGCTAGCACTAACGTACTCGCGACCAAAATTTGGTTACCGGCAACTATTAGAATTAATTTCCCCAGTCTAGATGTGACCCAGGATATTCCCTTACCGGTAAGTGGAAAACCTGGTCCAGCTGTGGGAGATAAGTTTGGTGCAGGTTTTTTACCTGTCATTGGCGGGGAAGTTAGTCTAGTAAAAAGAATTTATGCTGAGGACCCTATTAATGAAAAAAGGGAAGATATCAGCTCTATTCAAACTCTTAATGCTGGTAGTGTATTTTTGAATGCCCAAAGTCCAAAGGGATATCGTGTCCATTACACAAATAGGAAAGCGCTCACTATCGCTGGTGGTGTTAAAGGGGGGCCTGGTGGTTTTCTATTTCTAAATGCATCATTAAAAGTTGGTACAAATCTTTCTACAACATTTTTATATAACAAACATGTTAAAACGATCACAGAAGCAAAAAATGTAGGCACTATAATCAACCCTGCAATACCACTAGATTTAGAATCTATAGATAAAGTACTCTCCACGGGAGATAGTATATCATACATAAAATCAGGTGATTTATTTCTTAACTTTGCTGCCGGCGCTGGATGGATCGCTTCAGTAGGTGTGGGAGGTAACATTCAATCGGAATGGAATGTTACAATAGGACGTTTAGGGGACAGTGTTGTTAAAGTAACTTACAAGAAAGGTAAAAGCAGTAAAATCAATTTTAATATTAGCAACCTTATCTCTGGGTTTGATATTTCAGCACTTAAAGAGAAAGCTCGTCAAATATCATTTACATTTGACCTCAAGAACAAAACTGTCGTCCCTAATAATCTTTTAAAGCTAATTATCACAAAAAAAAGTAATAGATTGAAACAACTTTTACAAAAAAATCGTCTAGAAAAATTTGCCAAGCTAACGAGTCATAAAAAGCTGAAAGAAAATGATAATAATTATGAAATTGATCTTGAAGGTTTTACACCAGAAATGGCCTATCAGCTGGCCGTAAAAGGTGACCTAAGTATTGCCGAACTTTTATCAAATGATAATAGGTTTGGCGTTAAGAAAGTAGATATAGTAGATCAATCAAGCAGAAAAAAGAGTTTATCTGGCTCTTTCACTGTGCCTTGGCTTTTTTCTGCTAACTTCACTAAAAGTGATTCCCAAACTTTCGTCGACCTTAAAAAGATTTCTGATCATTTAAATGTGATTACGTACAATGGCCTCGTTTCGCGAAACTGGTCTACAAGTGGTCCTCTTAGTAATGACTTTAACCGAACTAAAGTTTTTTCTGGCTTTGCACAAGTAATTAGAGATTTAACATACCCTCATCTTGAAGATGACCTAAGATACGCTGGAAATCTTTCATTTGCCGCTGAAAAAAATAACTCAACCCCATCACAGATTATTAACGAGATAAGAAATGTGAAGAATATATTTGGATATAAAAAAGTTTTTGATCCTTTGATCGCAAAATTTAAAGATATTAAGCAAAGATCACCTAATATCAAGGTAAGGAGCTTTAATCTTAAAGCAGATCTTATTCTTTCTTCTTCTGCTATCGATACTATAGCTGAAATTGCAAAACAATGGGAAAAAGAAATTATTACTGAAGCTCATTACTATATCGATGGATTTGCAGATAAATATAAATCTATAGATTCCAAAACTGGTGAGGAATTTGACTATAAGAACTTAAAAAATAAAATGACCAAAACCAGTGTGGCAAAGAAAGAGCTTTGTCGAGATACTTTAAATCTAAAATTAGACCTTTGTATTAAGGAACTTAAAAGAAAAGTTGCAAATCAAATCAAAAAAGCTCTTAGTGCAGCAAAAGACATCGACGGTTTTATAGTCTCTGCTAAAGAACAAAATGAAATTATACCTGAAATCAAGAAGGAAATTGGTTTAAATAATAAGGCATTCTCACTCTACTATAATGATCAAACAGATAAAAATGAA
>JAURDE010000046.1 GCA_030828105.1 Bdellovibrionota bacterium
TGGTTCTAGAAGAGGAAATCATGAGGTCATGATGAGAGGGACCTTTGCTAATATCAGAATTCGAAATGAAATGGTTCCTGGCGTAGAAGGTGGATACACTAAGCATATACCTTCTGGTGAACAAATGAGCATATATGACGCTGCTATGAAATATGTTGATGAGAAAAAAGATCTCGTTGTCATTGCAGGTAAAGAATATGGTACAGGATCTTCAAGAGACTGGGCCGCCAAAGGTACTTATCTTCAAGGAGTAAAGGCCGTCATCACCGAAAGCTTTGAAAGAATTCACCGCTCGAATCTTATTGGGATGGGTGTAATGCCTTTAGAGTTTAAAGATGGGGCAACAAGAAAAACTCTTAATCTCGATGGTAGTGAGGAGATTTCTCTAAGTCTTACGGGTGAACTTAAACCTAAAATGACTGTTAAAATGATCATAAATAGAAACGATGGAAGTACAGAAAATGCTGAGCTTAACTGCCGTATCGATACAGCTGTAGAGATGGAGTATTTTAAAAATGGTGGTATTCTTCAGTATGTATTAAGAAATATTAAAAATAATGGCCAAGCTTAAAGAAGATCTAAAAATTCTTATCGTTGATGATAGTATTGAGACGATAAACGTTATGAGGCTCTTTCTTAAAAATAAGGGCCTTAAAAACGTTCTCCATTGTGAAGATGGAGAAACAGGCGCTTCAATTATCGAAAGAGAATATAAGGATTTAAAACCAGTACAGGTTATCTTTCTTGATTTAAATATGCCTACAATGTCTGGGTATGATTTTTTAGAACAGATTCGCTCTAATCCAAATTATGATGATGTACTGATCATTATAACTACAGCAGAAGATAATAAGGACAAAGTGAGTGAAGTGGTCAAAAATAAAGTTGATGGTTACCTCCTTAAACCTTTAACTGCTGATAAAATCTTTTCCAAAATCGTTGACAGTGTTAAGAAGGCAAGGCGTCTTGCTTAAAGGGATCTGAATGACCAATAGAAATGTTCTCGTTGCAGGAGGTGCTGGATATATAGGTTCACATGTAGCTAAAGCATTAAAGAATGCTGGTTATAACCCGGTTGTATACGATAATTTAAGTACAGGCCATAAAGAGGCGGTCAAATATGGTGAACTTGTTATTGGTGATTTAAGTGATTCTGCCAAACTTGATTGGACTTTTAAAAATTATAATATTAGTGCAGTTCTTAATTTTGCCGGTTCAATCATCGTTCCTGAGTCGGTTAAGGAGCCTATAAAGTATTATGAGAATAATACTGTTAATGCTCTAAATCTGATTAAGGCCTGTACCAGAAATAATATAGAATACTTCATTTTCTCTTCTACAGCAGCGGTTTATGGAATGGGACAAGGTAGAGCACTGACCGAAAAGGATACGACTTCTCCAATTAATCCTTACGGACGCTCTAAATTAATGACTGAGTGGGTTTTGGAAGATGCCTCTAAATCTAATGAAAACTTTCATCATATTAGTCTTAGGTACTTTAATGTTGCAGGTGCAGATCCAGACGGAGAACTAGGCCAAACATCAAAGGTAAGTACTCATTTGATTAAATTAGCTTGTCTTGCGGCCCTAGGAAAAAGGGATAAGCTTTTTCTTTATGGAACAGATTACGATACAAAGGATGGCACTTGTATCAGGGATTATATTCATGTCAGTGATTTGGCCATGGCCCATGTCAATGCCCTTGACTACCTTATAAAAACTAAGAATTCACAAACTCTTAACTGTGGGTATGGAAAAGGAAGTAGTGTTAAAGAGGTCATCTCAATCGTAAAAGAAGTTAGTGGTATCGATTTTGAGGTAGAGGCCGTTGGTAGAAGAGATGGTGATAGTGATTTACTTGTGGCCGATTCTTCTCAATTAAAAAAACTAACAGGCTGGAAACCTCAGTACCAAGACCTTAATTTCATCGTCAAATCGGCCCTAAAATGGGAAAAAAAGCTCAATCAGGGCCAAAATTTATCTCTTTCTTGACATAAGGTGTCACAAAGTATAGAAGTTCCCCATGATCTATCTTGATTATGCATCCACATCTCCTCTTAAACAAAAAGTCCTTGAAGGACTCCATAAATGTTTAAATGAAGAATTCGCCAACCCTAGTAGTGCCCATAAACTTGGAAAAGGATTGGCCAAAAAGCTAGAGCAACTCGAAAAGGATTTTCTTAAGGATTTCGACCCTGAAGCGGAACTAATTTTTACAAGTGGTGCAACCGAGTCAAATAATATGATTATCAAAGGGTTAGACTTTGAGGACAATGAGCATATTCTTTACAATCGTGCTGATCATCCAAGTATTGTAAATGTTGTTGAATCTCAGAAAACTCCAAGAGTCGCTTTCGATGAAAAAAATCTTTTAGAAAAAATAAATGGTAAATCTAGGCTACTTCTTTTAACTCATATTCATAACTTATCAGGAGTAATTACACCTTATCTTGATCAGGTTAAGGAAATTAAAAAGAAATATCCACGTCTTCACGTCCATATTGATGGGGCCCAGGCCTTTGGAAAGTATTCTATAAGTGATATTGGAGCAGATTCATATAGCTTTTCTGGACATAAGTTTGGCGGGCCTAAAGGTATTGGCGGACTTTTCTTAAATAGTGATGTCGATTTGAAACCTCTTATAGAAGGTGGAGGACAACAAAAGGAACTAAGGTCAGGAACCATAAACTATCCTTTTATCCATGCTTTATCTTTGGCCTATAAGCAAAGAGAAGACGCCCAGAAGGTTATGGGCCTTAAAGAAATGATTAAAAGTGAACTAAAAGAATACTTTCAATTTCCTTTTGAGCACATGAACACTTCGGCCTTTATATTATTAGCACAGATCGAAAAGGTCTCAAGTGATATTCTTTTAAGGTTTCTTGAGTCTAAAAATATATATATTTCAAGTTCTTCTGCATGCTCATCTAAAATCAAAGGTTTTAATCCAACCTACAATGCTATGGGTATTGAAGAAAAATATCATAAAAATATTTTAAGAATTTCACTTTCTTCTCAAACGAATCAAGAGGAGATCAAACAATTTTGTATTGAAGTAAAAGAAGTGTTTAAAGAAATTAAACATTTATTAAGGAAATAAATGACTAATTATAAAACTCTTGTATTAAGTGTAGATGAGCTATGGCTTAAAGGCAAAAATAGAAAGTATTATTTTAAGGGCTTTAAAAATCATGTTAAGGCCATCATTAAGAGGCTGCATAATGATTCGACAATATGTCGAAATGAGAGCCAGAAATTAGTGGTTGAATCTCCAACTCCATTTACTCAGGAGCTTATAGATGCTTTGATTTGGTTACCGGGACTTCAGTCTTTAAGGCCATCAGTTGAAGTAAACTCTGACTACAAAGTTATCATTGACGAGGCGATGAAGTTAGTCGATCAAGTTGGTCTTGAGGAAAAAACATTTAAAGTTCTATGTAAGAGAAAAGATAAATCTTTTCCAATTAAAAGTACTGAAGTAAATCAAAATCTGGGTAATCTCATTCCTGAAAATTTTCCTCATTTAAAAGTAGATGTTAAAAACCCTGACTTATTTTTGGAAATAAAAATATACTCCCATAAAACCTTTATCTCTTTTGAAACCTATAAAGGTATAGGAGGTCTCCCTTCAGGCATGACCGGCCATCTTCTGACCTTAATTTCTGGTGGTTTTGATTCACCAATAGCAAGCTTTTTAATGGCAAAGCGTGGTTGTTCTCAAGACTATATATTTTTTTACGCTTATCCATATGTTGGCGAGGAAGTAAAAGACAAGATATTGTTAATGATGGAAAAGCTTAAACGATTTCATTATCGAAGTAGGCTGTATGTTGTGCCATTTGGGGATGTCCAAAATAAAATAGCTAAAAGTTGTCATACAGAATACAGAACTTTGTTATTTAGAAAGTATATGTTGGAGTGCTCTAGTTTATTGGCCAAGGATATAAATGCCCATGGTCTAATTACTGGAGATAACCTTGGTCAAGTCTCTTCTCAAACACTAGAAAATATAACGGCACTTGATCAGGCCACATCAATGTCTATATTTAGACCTTTAGTAGGGTTGAATAAAAAAGAAATTATTAAAATGTCGCGTGATATTGATACTCATGACATATCGACTATTCCTCATGATGATGCGTGCAGTCTCTTTGCGCCTGATGCCCCAATTTTAAGACCTGATCCTAATTATTTGGAGCAGTATTATAAGAAAAATGACTTTACTCAGGATTTAAAGCAAGCATTGGCCGAAGCAGAAGTTTATACTTTCGATTGCCGTAGGAATAATATTTAACCCTTTCGCCTTTCTCCAATTCGGAATATTATCATAATATAGTTCCTTTGGAGAAATAGCATGAAATTGATTGTCTTTTTAGCTTTAGTACTTACCTTTAATGCTCAAGCATTTACTCAACAAAAAAGGGATAAACTGCTTGGTAACCTTATAAAGAAAGCTCTTGAAAATTATCATTACCGCAGCCTCATAATTGATGATTCAATTTCTGAGATTGCCTTTAAGGAATACCTCAAACGTGGAGACCCGGGAAAGCAGTTTTTACTTGTTGAAGACGTAAAAAAGCTAGAGGCGCATAAAAGTAAAATGGATGATCAGATGGTCTCAGGAACCTTTTCTATCATAACAAGCGGTTCAGAAATTTTAGAAAAGAGATTTAAGAAAATTGAACAATGGAGAAAAGAGTATTTTTCAAAAGACTTTGATTTTAAAAAAGAAGAAGAAATTGAGTTAGACCCAGATAAAAGAGTTTTTCAAAAAAATGAGAAAGATTTAAAAAATTTATGGAGAAAAATATTTAAACAGGCCACACTTTCTCGTTATTTGACATTATTAGAAGAGCAGAATGAGGAAGGTAAAGAAGATAAAGAGAAGAAAAAGAAAAAGAAAGAGAAAAAACTTAGCGATAAGGAACTTAGAGAAAAGGCGAGAAAGTCCATCTCGGATAAATATAAAAAATTCTTTAAGCGTCTAAGAGATGAGTCTCACGATGATAATTTAGAAAAATTCTTTAATGCCATCGCTAATGTGTATGACCCCCATACAAATTATCTTCCCCCTCGTAGAAAAGAAGATTTTGATATTGATATTTCTGGAAGCTTAGAAGGAATTGGTGCTGTCTTACAGGAGGACGGTTCCTATATCAAAGTTGTAAGTATTGTACCCGGCGGAGCAGCTTGGAGACAAAAAGATCTTGCAGTTGACGATGTGATCCTTAGAGTTAAACAGGCCAAAACAGGGGAGGAAGTAGACCTTGTAGATATGCAGGTCGATGATGCTGTTCGATACATCCGCGGACCGAAAGGAACAACAGTTGTTCTTACAGTTAAGAAACTTGATGGAACAAGAAAGGTCATACCAATTGTTAGAGATGTTGTAGAAATATCAGCTTCATTTGCGAAGTCTTCTGTTATAACCCATAAGGATCATGACCTAAAATTAGGTTATATCACCGTTCCTAAGTTTTATAGGGACTTTGATGGAAATGGTAGAAACTGTACAGATGATGTAAGAAGAGAACTTGTTAGATTAAAAAGAAAAAAAGTAGACGGCATCATACTTGACTTGAGAAATAATGGTGGTGGTGCCCTTGAAGATGCAAGGCAGATGTCTGGACTATTTATTGAAAAGGGACCTATTGTTCAAATTCGAGACCATCGTGGAAAAACAGATATTCTTAAGGATGATGATCCTAGTATTACTTATAATGGGCCACTTATCGTGATGGTTAACAGATTTAGTGCTTCAGCCTCAGAAATTTTGGCCGCTGCTCTTCAGGATTATGGTAGGGCCATAATAGTTGGTAATGACTTTACTCACGGAAAAGGTACCGTTCAGGCCATCCTAAACCTTAATCAAGGCCCTATACCTAAGCTTATGGGTGGAGATATGGGTGCTCTTAAAGTTACGATACAAAAGTTTTACAGAATTATTGGTTCTTCGACTCAGGTTAAGGGGGTCGTTTCCGACATCATCCTTCCAGATAGATTTGCAAACTCTAAATCAAGAGAAGCCGACATAGAAAACTCTCTACCTTGGGATAGAATCTCTCCCAGACCTTTTGCTCCTTGGACAGATAAGAGAGTTGATATTGGAATGTTAAGAAATAGAAGTCAGATGAGAGTTAAAAATAACGAAAGATTTAATAAAATTTTTAAGATGAATGATTACATCAAAAAAAGAAATGAAGATACAAAAGTTTCTTTAAAACTAGAAACTGTCATTAAGGAAGATAAAGAAAATAAAGATATGATCGAGAAGTTAAAGATTAAAAAAGAGCAAGAAAAGCTTATTGTTTCAGAATTTGAGGAAAGCATTAAAGAAATAGAAAAAATAAAGCCTGGGGAAGAAAAACAATGGAAAAAGGATTTTAAACAAAGAAAAGAAGAATGGGTTAAAAATATTAGATTAGATGTCGAATTGGAAGAGGCTTTCTATATAATGAAAGATATTTTTCACCTTCGTAATAATAAAAAATTAAGTAAGATAAAGAACTAGTTATGTCAAAAGAAAATGATGATTGGAAATTCTCCCTAGATGAAGAAAAAGTGGAAGAAGTTAAAAAAGAAGCGAAGGGAGACTCAGCACTAAAAAGAGCAAGAAAGAGAAGTTCAGAGAAGCTAGAATTAGAAAAATCTGATAATACAAAGTTTCGAGAAGGTAGACGAAAGAGTTCCAAAAAGGTTGAAGAAGATAGGGCCATAAAATATAGACCATCAAGTATAGAGAACCGAACCCAAGCATTATTAATTGATCTTATACTGCCTGCAGTAGGGGCATACTTTATTCCTCAGCAAGTGCCGGAAATCCATTCACTCGTTGCACCTTACTTAGGTATAGAGTCTGTTGACTCATCATTTATTTATCAAGAGGCAAGTGTAATAGTAAAGGCCGCTTTATTTATATTAATCTATTTGATAACAACAATTCCATTCCTAACGAGAGGAAAAACTCTTGGTTTGAAAATTAAAACTTTAACATTAAATCATATACAAGGTGGAACTCTAACTATTACTCAGGCATTTCTAAGGCAAACTATAGGACTCATTATAAATGTTGGAAGTGTAGTAGGGGTTTTCCTACCTTTTTTTAATAAACATAAAAGAACGTTACATGATTTAATGTTCAAAAGTATCTGCGAAATAGATGATTAGTCCTTGCCTTCGGCGATCAACCGTTGCATAAATTCTGTCTGATTTGTTATAGCGCCAAGAACTTCTTCTTTGGAAATAATGTCATTGTCAAAGAGTTCAACAAGGTGTTGATCAAATGTTTGACCTCCTGTACCACCTTGCTCTTTTTGATGAGAAATAACGGTGGGTATTTTACTAAGGGGTTCTTCCCCTAATATACATTCTTGAATTCCGGGGTTGTTGAGCATGATTTCCATGGCAACGGTAACCCCTCCATCCTTTTTATTAAGCATCCTTTGAGAAACCGTTGCTCTGAGGTTGACGGCCAATCGTTTACGTATATTTTCTTGTTCTTGAGGAGGAAAGAGAGAGATTATTCTTCCTATAGTGGATAATGCGTCCGTCGTGTGAAGAGTTGAAAAAACACAGTGGCCAGTTTCCGATGCCTTTAAGGCAATATCAACCGTTTCTTTGTCTCTCATCTCTCCGATAAGGACGACATCGGGGTCTTGTCTAAGACTGGCCTTTAAGGCCTTAGCATAACTAGTCGTATCTCTACCAATTTCTCTTTGTGAAATTCTAGATTTTTTCTGAGGGTGAATGTATTCGATGGGATCTTCTAAAGTAATAATATGGTAAGATTTATTTTCGTTAATTTCATTAATCATTGAGGCAAGAGTTGTGCTTTTTCCACTACCGGTAGCTCCAGTAACGAGTACGAGACCATTATTAAATTGAGATATTCTTTTTATAACAGGAAGAAAACCCATTGCATCTATTGAAGGGATTTCATTTTTGATAATACGAAGAATGATTCCAAAATTATCATTGTAGCGGAAAAAGTTATATCGTATTCTACACAGCCCCTCTATTTCAAAGCCACCATCAGTTTCCTCCATGTTTTTGAACTCATCCATCTCAATATTTTTATTAAGTAGAATTTGAGTAATATCTTTTATATCTTCAATCGAAAAATCTTTTGCTTGAATAGGTAAGATTTTACCTTTTACCCTGAGGCAAGGGACTTCATTTGAACGAAGGTGAATATCACTTGCATTATGTTTAATTGCCAGATTTGTTAAGCTTTTCAAGTTTTCAGTTGAAAAAGTCATATGTAATCCTTATATAACAGAGTTTATACCGATAAAGGGCGTCGCTATTCTATTTTTTAGTAACCATTTTTCTGTCAGGCAAGCATGTCCACCAATGCCCCATCCTTCTGACCAACTGTTTGTCACGATGAAACAGACTCTGCCCTCATTAAGAGATGCAGGAATATTCATATAACCCACAAACGTTATTGCATGACCTTTTGTATGTTGATCTTTAAACTTAGTTGTATCTTGTGAAGCTTTTACAATACCTTTGTTTTTATAGAAATGATCACTTAATGAAATTGCACCTATAGCTGGTCTAGATGATTCTAAAAATGCGATAAGATCATCTAGAGTTATGAGCTCTTGGTAAGCACTAATTCTTAATTGACCTGAGAAGCAGCTAGGAGGTAATGGAGTTTGAGTTTGATTTTTTTCTAAATTTGATGGTTGATAGGGACATTGATCTTCAGTGGGAATACCTTTTGACTTTAGAGAATTGAGACCTTTAATGACCCAACTTCCTCTTTTGCTACAAGGCCTACAATGGGGTTTACTGGCATAGTAAAAATACTGCTCAGAGAGATCGATATTACTATTGGCCATAATTTCTATGGCCTTTACTCCAGCAAAGGCCGCACATGTAGGGCGGCTTTTTTGATCTCTAATATCTTGTTCTAAAGCATTCTTTACTACGTAATATTTATGTTTGGCCTCTTTGGATAATCTGTTTCGAAGTTTTTTTAGGTTTTTAATTTCTAATTCACTCGCAAGGTTAAAGCTGGCCTTTTTATATTGAGTGAGATTTTTTAAGAAGACTTTTCGTTGATTTATCCATGAATTAATAAGGCCCTCATTTGTAGTTTTCCATGTTTTATGAGTTTGGTACATTTTATCAGCATAGGTTTCGAGAAAGCCCTTATTTTGATCTTCGTCAGATTTAGATTTTAGTAAGCGCCGATTTTTTTGTTTAATTTCTTGGATTTTTCTCTGACCTGGACTAAGTTCTTTGTTTTTTGAGACACCTAGCTGCTTGCTCATCGCATCAATGATGAGCTCTGTCTTATTCCCATAGGCCAGGGATATAGGTAAAATAATCAAAAAAAAGAGGAAGCTGAAAGCTTCTTTTTTTAAACACATACGGTTATAGAATAACAAGTTTTTATAATATCGGTGAAGTAAAATGAAGATTCTCATTATCCGTTTTTCTAGTTTTGGTGATATTGCTCAGTGTATGGGGTCCCTTCCTGTTATAAAAAAATTATACCCCCAAGCTGAAATCGAATGGGCCACTAAAAGTAGTTTTACTGACTTGGTCGAGTCGTCGAAAATCGTTTCAAAAGTATGGTCTCTTTCCTCTAAAGCAAACTTTATTGAATTAATCAGGTTTGGCCTTAATCTTAGATCTCAAAAATATGATTTGGTGTATGATGCTCATCAAAATATGCGCTCCCTAATTTTAAATATAATTTTATTTGGAATCCCTAAAATTAAGAGAGGTAAAAATAGGATTAAAAGATTTTTATTATTTAAATTAGGAATTAATAAATTCCCAAAACCCTTTAGAGGGATGCACTCCTATATTGAACCTATAGACAAAAAGTCCGTCTCCATTACTCAAAGTCTTACATTTGATAGTATCGATCAACAGAAAGTTAGAGATTTATTGAGTCGTGAGATATCTTCCTACATAGTTTTAGCGCCATCAGCTGCTTGGGAGATGAAACGTTGGCCAATTGAAAAATGGATAGAGCTCGTTAATCTTCTAGAAGATCAGAGTTTTATATTGATTGGTGGCCCCGAGGATACTTACTTTAAGGATTTAGAAGGGCCAAAGGTAGTGAACTTGGCCGGAAAATTATCCTTCCTAGAAAGTGCTTATGTCATATCACTCTCTAAAGGATTGATCTCAGCTGATACAGGTGCACTTCATTTAGCAGACTTAATGGGAGTCCCTTCATTGGCCTTAATTGGACCTACAGCATTTGGTTATCCGTCAAATCCACAATCTATAGTTATTGAAAAAGACTTTGACTGTAGGCCGTGTACAAAAGATGGTCGAGGTGAATGTTCCAGAAATATTTATCAGGAATGCATGGTCTCAATAAGCTCGGATGAGGTTGCCGAGTCTGCAAGAACTCACTTTTGAGATTTAACCATGTCATAAGCTTTTTGAATAATGGCAAAGTTTTGTGAAAGTTTTTTTTCTATTTCTGAGCTTAGGCCTTTTCCCGCCATTACATCAGGATGCCTTGATTTAACTATTGTTTTATAAGCATGTTTGATTTCATCTTTACTAGCATTTTTTTTCAAACCTAAAGTTTTATAAGCATCATCAAGGTTCTTAACTTCTGACAAAGGGGATATTCCCTTTATTAAATCAACTTGTGTCATAATAGTTTTAAGAAAATAATCACTTCCTAAATAACCTTTCTTATCCGGTAATTGAATTGCCTTATCAATAACTTCAGATATCTGTAGATCTGAATATTTTTTTAGAAAGGATGAATCTCCATTAACCTTAAGCACTCTTTCGAGTAATTTGTTGTCATTTTTTTCACTAAGACTTAAAAATAAATGATGAATAGCAATGATGATATCTTTTTCAGAGCTGTTATTTTTTTTGCTAAAGTAACTGAGCATAGGGCCTTTTCCTAAAATGCTCTCCTTAAAAAGCTTAGTGAGAATGAATTTTGATAGAATTGCTTTTTCAATCTGCTTAAAACTTGGAAGCTCGTTACTTGTGTTAATGAAGTAATTTTCTCTTAGAAACTTAGTGACTATTTGTGATAGCGTTAAAACATCTTGATCACAACCCGCTTTCATCTTGGCGGTTTGTAAAAGCTTTTTATAGATTTCGCCCTGGCCCCATTTAGCATTGTCAAACAATTGAAGAACTTGATCTAGACCTTCAATTAATTGATTCTTATCTCTAGCTTTTAGGTAGAGTTCTTCAGTTTCACTAAAAAACTTTTTCTGATTCTTTTTTGATGATGGAGTCGTTGTTTCGACTTTACCGTACTTCATTCGTGAGCGTAAAATACGTTCTTGCTCCTTTATCATTTCATCTAAATCCCTAGTACTATGTTTGCCTTTACCAACAAAGTTATCCCAAAAGGCCTTAATAAGGATTGAAATGATTCGACCTCCAAAAAAGACGACAAATATAGATAAACCAAGTAGATAGATGAGATTATTATCAATATTCACCCTTTGATTATAATAAATATTAGGAGTAACCGATATATAATTAATATAGATTTGATACCTAATAGAAGTGATCAAGTTAAGTTACTAACATTTGAAATTAAGCTAACTTGAATTAGAATAAGGTTATGAAAAAAATATTATTAATATCTCTTTTATTCTCATCCTGCGCTGGCGCTATAAAACACTCCAATGATTCGGATAAAATAAAACCTCAAATAGTTCAGATTAAGCCTAAAAAAGAGAAAAAGACTAAAATTTCTCCTATTAAAAAAGTTATAAAAGTAACAAATAAAAAAGTTAAAATTAAAAAGTCATCGCTAGATCTCAAGTATCCAAAAAAACTTTTTGATTTTTGGATTAAATATTTCACAAAAAGAGACAAGGAAAGGTTTCAAAGACACTTGAATAATGCTTTTTTGTATAAAGACGAAGTTCAAGAAATTTTAAGAAAAATGAATGTCCCAGAAGATTTGTTTTATGTAGGCCTCATTGAAAGTGGTTATAACATGAAAATTAGAAGTCGTGCTAATGCTGTAGGACCTTGGCAGTTCATTAAGGGGACAGGTAAAAGATATGGTCTGAGAATCGATAAGTACGTGGATGAAAGACGAAACCTCCATAAAGCTACCATAGCAGCAGCTAAATACTTTAGAGACCTCTATAATATTTTTGGGTCTTGGAACTTAGCCCTTTGTGCCTATAATGCAGGAGAGTATGGAATCATTAGAAAGATAAGAAAAGGCAAAACAAGAGACTATCTGAGTTTAGTAAAAAAGAAGTTACTCCCCAAAGAAACAGTATATTATGTGCCTAAGTTAGCTGCAGCAAAATATTTATTTAATAATTACCATAAATATGGTTACAAGATTGAGCAGAAGAAAATAAAGAAGAGGTTAGCATTAGATCTTAAAAGAAGCTTCAACGTAAGTACCTTGGCCAAAGCTTTAAAAACCTCAAAATATCATTTAAGAAAGCTCAATCCAGACATTAAGCGTGATTATATTCGTGTATACAAGAAAGGTTACAAAATCTACTTAGATAAAAACCTCCATGATAAGTCTTCTTCACTTTCTAAATTAACAATAGAACCCGTTAAAAAAATTATAGAGACAAGATCACCACGTTATACAAAAAGAACCAAAAATAAATATCATCGTGTAAAGAGAGGAGAGTCTTTGTGGAGAATCTCTAAAAAATACGGTCTTAGTATTAAAGAATTAATGTCTTTAAATAAATTAAAGAAAAAGAGCGTTTTTATAAATCAAAGGCTTAAGGTCGGAGAAAGCCGAGTGTATATTGTGAAAAAAGGGGATAATCTACATAAAATTTCTGAAAAGTTTGATGTGACTATTGCAGAAATTTTAAGATTTAACGCTCTTAAATCCAAAGTTATTTTTCCTCGCCAAAAAATCTTTATTCCGATATAAAAAATCATGCGTGTAGGATTCGATGCAAAAAGGGCCTTTCATAATTTAAGGGGCCTCGGAAATTATAGTAGAGAGCTCATTAGAGGGCTTTCTCTCATCGAAAATGACTGGGAGCTTTTTCTATTTGGCCCTGGACTTAAAAAAAAATCATTCTCAACTTGGTCGGATGAGCTGACTAATACAACGAATGTTTTTGGGCCAAAATATAATCCTATGTCTTCTTTATGGAGAACTTTTTGCTTGGGACCTCGGGCGAATAAATTGAAGCTAGACTTATACCACGGACTTAGTCATGAATTACCCGTTGGGATAAAGACGAAGCAGGTTGTAACTGTTCATGATTTATTGTGGTATAAAATTCCTCAAAATTTTTCTTTTATAGATCGATTTACCTATAGGAAAAAACTACGCCATAGTTTGGATAGGGCCGATAAGATTTTGGCCATATCAGAAAGTACTAAAAATGATTTAATTGAAATTATGGGGGTTCAGGAAAATAAGGTTCAAGTACATTATCAGCCTTGTCACCATAGCTTTCTGAGTCCTCATTCGCCTGAGCTTTTAGAATCCTACCAAAAGCAACTCAATCTACCAGAGCATTTTATTTTAAGTATAGGCGCTATAGAGCCCAATAAAAATACTCTTTACACTGTGAAAGTTTTTGAGCGTGTAAAACAAAAATTTCCAGGTCTTAAACTCGTAATCGTTGGAGATGGCGGTCTTTATAAGAATGAGCTATTTGAGTTTATTGATACTAAAAACTTACGTTCAGATATTATTCATTTTTCTTTTTTAAATACTGTGTCGCTAAAGGCCCTTTATCAGTTATGCGACGCATTCTTGTTTCCCTCCCATTATGAGGGTTTTGGCCTTCCTGTAATTGAAGCGCTGAGTCTTAGGGCACCTGTTATAGCTTCGAGTCAAGATAATGTTCGAGAGGCCGGTGGCCCTGGATGCCTTTACGTTGACCCAAACGAACTTGAAGATGGTGTAGATGCGGTGAGTAAAATACTGAATAATTCTGAAGAAGTTATTTCTATGATTAACTCCGGATACCAATATGTTCAGCGATTTCATTGGAAAGAAACGACGCGTAATCTAGTCCAAATTTATAAGAACATCGTGCAATAAATTTTAAGCTTTCTGTATGCAAACCTACTAAAATTGTATAGTTTCCTCTCTTATGAAAAAATTTATAATCTTGTTTTTATTAAGTGCTTCCAAGCTGTTTGCAGGGCCAAGTGATTTTATGCTTCAAGAAGGGGTCAACTCTTTTATGGCACGTGCCAATACGGCGACAGATGGAAAAGTTTATGCCGCCAAAACTAATCCAGCGGGGTTGGCCCTTCAAGACAAAACTCAGATAGGTTTCAACCTTAACCTAACAAGCTACAATCTTGATGACACAAATAGAACACCCTTCGAAAAACCTGTTTCTGGTATCACTCGTGATAATTATCAGGCCTCTAAGGCCAAAAGTGTTTCTCAATACTCAATTGGCCTTTCGCTTCCTCTTTCAAAGAGTTTGGTGTTTGGTCTCAGTGCATTTATGCCAGCAGAGAAATTATTAAGTATCTATACTCAGACTTCAAATGAATCCAATTACCTTCATTTTAATGAGAGAACTCAGCGTCCTGAAGTTTATCTGGCTGGCGGTTATAAATTTACAGATCATTTCTCACTAGGAGCAGGCCTATATCTTTCTATGAAGGCCAATGGACTCATTCAGATTGGACTCTCTTCAACAGATGCTGAGTCAAGATCTCTCATTGATGCTAAACCAGTATTGATTCCTTATGTGGGAACGCTCTACCAAAATAATGATTACCTTATCGGGCTTAGTTATCGCTTTGTGAATGATCCGAAGACGATACTTGGTTTTCAATTAAGACAAAATGTATCTGGTGGAACTGTCCCTATTACGACCGACTCTATCTTAGTGCCTATATATGATCCGGCCCAAGTGATTTTAGGATTGGGATTGAAAAAAGAGAGTTATGAGTCTTATCTTTCTTTAGAGCGTGTTTTTTGGAGTAATTATAAGGCTCCTATTATTGAGCTTGAAGGTGATATTGGTAATCTTACTGCTGGCGGAATACCAGAAAAGAATATCAGTTTTGAAGATACTTGGACGATAAGACTAGGTCATAACTTTAAAAATATCTTCGAAATATTTAATGGACAATACTCTCATCTTATAGGGATTGAATATCACCAAGGAGCTTCTAAAGATGCTCCAGAATCTATTTCAATACTTGATACTGATAAATGGGTTGTATCCACAGGCCTTGAGCTTGGGCTACCTTCAATGGGTAAATTCATCTCTAAACCCGTCTCTTTAAATTTCGGGGTTCAATATTTAAAACTTGTAGAAAAATCATATTCTGCGAGAAATAAAAAAAATACTGTTCAATCAGCTAAAACAGGCGGAAATGTATTAGGTTTTTCTGGAGGGGTAAGGATTGAAATCTAATATACTCCTGATTTTACTTTTTTTATTAGTTTCTTGTGGGCAAGAGGTTCAACCTCTTTATGATGATATTCATGAAATAAAGACAACGGAGGCCTTAAAGGCGTGTAAAGAAATTCGTATTCCTCAAGGAATTAATTTTTCTCCTGAGTTTATTTATCACTTTCCTCAATGTATCTCCAATAAAAATGAAGAAGGTGTAGAGTCACTGATTCACTCCATTACATTGATGAAAAAACTGGGTATGGATGGTTTAACGGACCTAGTTAACCTTATTAAATTAGATCCAACTGGCACTGGTAACTACCCACTGATTAGTTCAATGTTGTATTTGATGGAAAGAGGAGTTTTCAACTCATCAGGAGATTTAAACCAAAGTGCTTATGATAAAAGATTTGGAGTTCTTCAAACTTTTCAAGAAAACCTGAATCCTTATTGGCTTACAAATTTATTATTTGAAATGGGTAAGAAGGAATATCTTCAAGAGCTTCTCCAAGTAAGCGGTAAGCTTTTTGATCAAATTAACGTTAAACCCATAATGGCACTATTGCGGGCCCAATTAGAAAACCCTCGCTTTCAAAAGGCCATGGTTGATTCCATTAAAACTATCCTTGATGATCAACTCTATTATAATTCGATTAGTGATTTATTTACCATAGAACAAACCTATGAAGTAGAGAGACTAGAGAAAAATAATTGTATAAAAGGATGGCTTGACCCTAAGGTTAAGGGAACATCATCTCAATGTCGCTTTGAAAACCATCGAAGAAATAGAAATGGGCAAAAAGTAATTGGCCGTGGTGATAAAAAATATAAAAACTTCGTCGAGAGTCTGACCGAGCCTCAAATAGATGTTTTAGTAAATCTTGTTGGAGGTGTAATAACAAGATTTATTAATATAGAATCATCAGAAAGAAATGGGGTTCTGCAAAGGTACTTTACTGCTTTAAGAGATTCTGTTCAAAATCAACAAGAACCTATTAAAAATGCCTTGGCCTTAATTGATTATTTTTTAGGAAGAGAAGATGGAGAGTTTAAAACAAAGGCCAAAGATCTTTCTCAAGTGATAAAATCAATTGAAAAATCTCTCACTAATGGTGGTCCCATTATTCTGGCCCCAGTATATAAGAAAATTACCTCAGTAAAGCTTCATCAATTGATAGAAGATAAAATTATAGAAGGTGGAGATGTTAAAAGTTGTCCAGGGGTTAGCTTAACTCCTGTCTATAGGGCCTTTGAAAAGTCCCAAGATATGAATTTTGTTTTTGAATCACTTAATAAGTATTTTGTCCCTACCTCTCGTTGCCAAAATAATTTATCACCAATAGCAGCTTTTATTTTGGAAGTATTAAAAGAAGAGCTTGTCCTTGATGATCAATGCAGGATTGATAGAAATGGTTATGGAGAGGATAAACCTTGTTTAATTAATGAGGTTGTAGCTAAGACAGGAGAAAAACTTAAAGAAATTGACTGGAAAAGCTCAATAGAGGATTTAGGTGTTATACCAGGGCTTAATAAGGAATTTGTCCTCGATTCCCTTCATGATTTAAGAAATGAAATTGATCATGATGAATTATACCTTCATTGGTTAAACCTAGCTCCAGGTAAAGTAAGTGTAGAAAAAATTGATATTTTAATAAGTGAAATCTCAATTTTAAAAGAAAGCTCTCCTGAGCTATTGGCCTACATAGACGGTATTTTGTCTTCTGATACAGAGTATAGTGAAGAGTTTAGTGAGATTATTAATAAACACAAATATGAAGAAATTGAAAACACATTTAAAGATGTTTTCAAATCTAACTTCCTAGAAAAGTTTCTCGGCCATAAGATTTCTTGGCTAGAATATCAGCTTGAACAGTTTAATGATCTTTTTGATCAAAGCGAAATGAGCAATGAAAAAGTTCTTAGAATCTTAGCGGGCATCTATCCAGGAGGCCCCTACGAACAAAGGATTAAAGAACTATTTACATTTGATAAGGTTAAACAAAAGTTAGGTGATATTCCCGTAAAAGAAACAAAACTCAAGGAAGTTCTTTCGCGCCTAAAACTTAACGGTGTTCTATTTCATAATCAAGACCTCGATTCAGGAGATAAAAAATACACACCTAAATATCTTGGGGATCCAAACAAAAATATAGAAGCACGGTTTAAAAGAGGCAGAGATCGTGTGTATAAATTTGAGAGACTCCAATTTTCTTCTACTCCTTATGACAGAAAGGATATCTTTTCTGAAGATTTCCTTCGATTAAAGAAAATCCTCAAAGATGATTCTCTTTTTCTCGGTGCTAATATAGATGGAGATGGATCGGATGAGTTTGTTTCTTGGATAAGAGAAAGCTTTTTTAAAGAATATATTGATGTTTTGGAAAAGATCCCTTTCCCAGAAAACAAACTTAATACGATAAAAGCTAAGTATATTGATCGCATTCAATATACAGCGGATGATGTAAGGAAATTAACCCTTTTTGATAGCATTCATTTTCTTTACGCTCCAGCTGAACTCCCAAAAGAAAAAGATACTTATGAATTTGAGTGGGAGAGAAGTAGAAGAAGATCTTTAATTGGTCAAAGTTTTATGTCTTTTATAGACACAAGAGAAAACCGTTGGTCTCAATTCCTCTCATTATTTCCAGAGTCTCTAAACTATAAAGGCCCAAATCAAGAGTTCCTTTCTGATATTTACTCACGTTTGGTTTTACCTTTTAAATCAACCAACTATGACTCAATTCCATGGTCCAAACTACCATCGAATGTAACCGGGCAAAGGGATTTAAGGGTAAGAGAGTTTACTCCTAACCAGATTGAGATTTTAAAAAGCTTAACGAGTGTTAATTTGATGACATTAAATGTTCGTAGAAAGTTTATGCCGCTTATTGGATTTCAAAATGAGTGCTCAAATAAATCTGCTACTAGAGATAAATGCCCCATTAACTTTATAGACTCTAAAGACGAA
>JAURDE010000027.1 GCA_030828105.1 Bdellovibrionota bacterium
CTAATATTTGCAAAAGTACCCCTCATCATTACCTCATGATTTCCTCTTCTCGATCCATATGAGTTAAAATCAAAAGGTTTAACACCATGGTCAGTTAGATATTTGCCTGCTGGGCTATCTTGCTTAATAACACCTGCTGGAGAGATATGGTCTGTTGTAACCGAATCTCCTAATAGGGCCAAGACTCTAGCATTATTTACTTCAAACGTTGTTTTAACTCCCTCATTAATATTGTCAAAAAATGTAGGGTTTTGAATGTAAGTACTGCTTTTATCCCATTCGTAAAGTTCACCACCACTTGTTTTTATATTTTGCCAATGCTCATCACCTTCAAAAACATTTGCATATCTATTCTTAAACATTGCGGAAGTAAGTTTTGAACTGAGAACCTCGTTAACCTCTTCGTTGCTTGGCCAAACATCTTTTAAATAAACATCCTGACCATCTTTTCCTTTACCGATAGGGTCTTTTGATAAATCCACTTTCATATTACCAGCTATCGCATAAGCTATGACAAGAGGAGGTGACATTAAATAGTTCGCCCTACAATCTGGAGAAACTCTTCCTTCAAAGTTTCTGTTACCCGAAAGAACAGAACAAGCAAGAATTTGTCCATCACTAATTGCCTTACTGAATTCTGAATGAATTGGCCCTGAGTTACCAATACAAGTAGCACAACCATAACCGACAAGGTTGTATCCCAGATCATCAAGATGAGTTTGAAGTCCTGACTCTACAAGGTAATCAGTCACAACTTTAGAGCCTGGAGCAAGAGAGGTTTTCACCCATGGCTTTGGTTTTAGTCCAAGTTCGTTTGCTTTTTTGGCCAATATACCTGCACCAATCATAACAGATGGGTTCGAAGTATTAGTACAGGAAGTGATTCCTGCGATAACAATATCACCATGCTCAATAGAAAAGTCTCTTCCTTCTACTTCCTGAGCCTTGTTTGTCTGTTCTGGTTTAATGCCCTGATTTGCAAGCTCTTTCATAAAAGAAGGTGCTGAATTAGTTAAAGCAATTTTATCTTGAGGTCTTTTGGGGCCAGCAATACAAGGATCTACGGTACTCATATCTAACTCAACAATAGAGGAGAAGGCAGGGTCCGCGTCTTCTTCTCCTGCCCACATTCCTTGTTCTTTTGCATAAGCTTCAACAAGGGCCACTGTTTCATCAGTTCTTCCAGAAAACTTGAGATACTCAATGGTTTTTTCATCGATTGGAAAAAATCCACAGGTCGCACCATATTCAGGGGCCATATTGGCCAAAGTCGCTCGATCAGCAAGAGAGAGGTCTCTCATACCTGGGCCAAAGAATTCTACAAATTTACCTACCACGCCATGTTTTCTTAGTATTTCAACAACGTAAAGAACGAGGTCCGTAGCGGTAACACCTTCTTTTAGTTTTCCTTTTAACTTAAAACCTACCACATCTGGGATAAGCATGGTTACAGGTTGTCCAAGCATAGCGGCTTCAGCTTCAATTCCTCCAACACCCCAACCTAAAACGGCAAGACCATTGATCATAGTTGTGTGGCTGTCTGTTCCCACACATGTATCAGGATAGGCAACGACTTCGTTACCTTCTTTTTTAGTCCATACACATTCGGCTAAATACTCCAAGTTAACCTGATGGATAATTCCTGTACCCGGAGGAACAACTCTAAAGTCTTTGAATGCCTTTTGACCCCATTTTAGGAACTGATATCTTTCTTTATTTCTTTCATACTCAATATCAACATTTTCTTTAAAAGCTTCTTTAGTACCGTATTTTTCAATATTAAGAGAGTGATCGATGACAAGATCAACAGGAACAAGAGGATTAATATTTTCTACCTTTCCACCTAATTTAACCATACCTTCTCTACAAGCAGCTAAGTCAACAACAGCAGGTACTCCAGTAAAGTCTTGCATAACGACTCTAGCCGGAAAATAGTTAATTTCCTTATCACTTTTTTTATTTTTAACCCACTCATTGATAGCTGTGGCATCATCCCAAGAAACATTAGGCTCTGATTGTTTTCTTAAAATATTTTCAAGCAAAACTTTAAGGGACTTTGGAAGTTTATCGATATCTGCTAGTCCTTTATTTTTAGCTTCTTTTAAACTGAAGAAAGAATAATTCTTAGACCCAACGGTTAATGTCTTTTTGGTATCGCTCATAGCTATTTCCTCTTTAACGTAATGAATAATTTGAGAGTTATTATAGTCTTTATCAAATCAATTAGGTAGGTTTTTTTGAACTTACGCCCTATTATCGCACCTCGACATAAACGATTTAATAAAAGTTTTCCTCTGAAGTATTTTGTTTTACGAGTTTCCATAATCCTGGCCCAATAGAGCGAATAATTAAACCTTGGTTACTTACCTTTCTTCTGAGGTTATATAAGTGCACATCAACCACTTTGGGATGAACTTTATTTGCTCCCCATAACGTATGGAGGATTTTTTCTTTACTTACCTCAGCATTGGCGGAATTCATAAAAAGAGAAAGTAGTTCAAATTGTTTTTCTGTTAGAGAGTTTTTCAAATCTGATGTAAAGAGCAAAAGCTTTTCTAATTTAAACAGTAACTCATTCGTTTTAACAGGCTTTACAAAATATTCAGATATACCCTTTTCAAAGCAGGCCCTCATAGTATTGAGATCATCTATGACCGTATTGATAACAATGGGAAAAGGAAGTTTAAGAGTTTTATCATTTTTTAAAGCATCGAGATTATCAAGGAAATAACCATCCTTTAGGGACAGTTCAGAAATGAGTAGCAAGGGATTATTCACTGCAAGCTGAGCATAGAAATCCTGCAAGGAGTGCAGGAAAAGTATATCGTAATCTTCAGATAGAATATGCCTATACTGTCTACCCAAAGACATATCACTATCTAATATCCAAATATTAGATTTCTTCAGATCTCCTCCAATCCGTGAAATTCTAACTATTTATCCCCTCTTTATCAAAGCCTAATGATAAAAAGTTGTCGACTCTTGCGTCATGCTATTGTATGACTCTCCCATATGGGCCAAGTAGATCAAATTTTTTCGCAAAAACGTAATTTTATCTCAAATTTCAAGTTTGATGAGAATGTAGCACGTGTTTTTGATGATATGGTGCAAAGATCCGTTCCTTTTTACGATGAAATTCACAAAATTATTTGTGACTTAGTTCCGAAGTACCTAAGAAATGATCATGACACTTTTTTAGACTTGGGTTGCTCAACAGGCACCACTATCACAATAGTAGATCACTTCCTTAAAGCACATACTAACTCACCTAATATAAATTTTGTTGGAGTAGACAACTCTGGTCCAATGCTCAAAATTTGTGAAGAAAAATTTCTTAAACATCAGGTCCTTAACGCTAAACTCTACGAAATGAGCCTACCTGAACTACCGGCCATTAAGTCAAAAATGGTTGTTATGAATTATACCCTTCAATTCATCGCACCTAATAAAAGAGAAAAGCTTCTTCAAGATATTTACGAGCTAGTTGAGCCAGGTGGTGTATTTTTATTGGCAGAAAAAATTAAAACCAATGATACACAAATTGAAGAGCTTACAACTGATCTCTACTATGACTTTAAAAGAAGAAACGGATATTCTGAGCTTGAGATTTCGCAAAAAAGAGAGGCCCTTGAAGAAGTCATGATCCCTGATGCTCCAGAAGAACAAATAGCTCTTCTTAAAAAAGTAGGGTTTAAAAGTTCTGAAATGGTTTTTCGTTGGTATAACTTCGCCTGTTATCTATGTTTAAAATGAATGACCTCTACTACCTCTCACCATTCAAAGACCGTATCGATATAGATCATCTCTTAGATATAAAAGAGCAAAGAACTAAAAATCTTCTAAGAGACGAAGAAATTATTAAAATGCTAGACAACTTACCATCCTACGAGACCGTAGAGTTTGATCCAAGCATGAATGACCTTAATATAAAAACTAACCCACCCATTAATATTGATGACAATGCTCGTAAACTCATACCGTGGAAAAAAGGCCCATTCCGGTTAAACGATACTCTTATCGATGCTGAATGGAAAAGTGAGTTAAAATGGGAAAGGTTAAAAGATAAAATCAACTTAAAAAATAAAACAGTACTCGATATTGGCTGCAACAACGGATACTTCATGTTCCGAGGCCTTGAACAAGACCCTAGACTTATCCTCGGAATAGACCCAGTAGCAAGGTGTTATTACCAATACCAGTTTATAAAGCATTTTATTCCAAATAAACCCCTTTACTTTGAGCTTTTTGGTATGGAAGAGGTCTCTTATTTTAGGGAGGTATTTGATTGTATTTTTCATATGGGAATTATTTATCACCATAGAAACCCAATCCAACAGCTCAGACAAATTCATAGTGCGCTTAAACCGAATGGTGAATTAATCATAGAGACCATTGGAATAGAAGGAAATGGGCCCGTCGCACTTTTCCCTGAAGATAGATATGCTAGAATGAGAAATGTTTGGTTTGTACCGACACTTAATTGTTTAAAAAACTGGCTACAAAGGACCAAGTTTATTGATATCGAAGTACTTTCTACACAATGGGGCCTCGCTAGTGAACAAAGGACAACTCAATGGTGTCCTTCTGGTCATCAAAGCTATAAGGACTTTCTTGACCCAAATGATTCAAGTAAAACTATTGAAGGTCACCCTGCCCCTAAACGCTTTTGTATAAAGGCCAGGAAAAAAGATAGATAATGATTAAAATCTTTAGTCGTACAATTTTTATAATTTTAGGCTGGATATCATTACTTTTAGGTGTTTTAGGTGCATTTCTCCCTTTGCTTCCTACAACACCCTTCATCATTCTTGCGGCTTACTTCTTTTCAAAGGGATCCAAAAAACTCCATCAGTGGATTATAACACGCCCTTACTTTGGCCCTATGATAAACGAGTGGGAGCAACACGGGATAATATCAATCAAAGCAAAACTTTTGTCATGCTCGATGATCATTGTTATCTTTAGTCTAACAATTAATTATGTAGATGTAGGCCGTAATATAAAAACTATTGTAGCGTTTATAGGGATGTCAGTTATTCTTTTCATTCTAAGCCGGCCGTCAAATAAAGGAAGGAAGCAAATATGAGTTATACTATCTTGGACTCCATTAAACATAGTGATCAAAAATCTCTAATTGAAGAAATGGCCCTTGATGTACTCATCGGTTTCTCCCAGAGTGAAAAAAGATTAAGCTCAAAATATTTCTATGATGATAAGGGTTCTGAAATTTTTTCTAAAATAATGGAATCTGAGGACTATTATCCTACTCGGTCTGAGTTTGAGATTTTTGAAAACAATCAGGAAAAAATTTCAAGTTTTTTTCATGATCAAGATGATATTAATATTATTGAGCTTGGTGCCGGTGATGGAAAAAAAACCAAAGTTCTTCTACGATATTTTTTAGAACAAAATAGAAGCTTTGATTACCACCCCATAGATATTTCAGAGCAGGCCATCATAGATCTCACTGCAAGTCTTAATAAAGAACTACCAAAACTTAATGTCCATGGAGTGGTTGGCCAATACTTTCCTTCTCTGAACTGGATAAATAATAATAAACATGGCAGAAACTTTATTTTCTTTTTAGGTTCTAATATCGGTAATTTTGATCTTCCTCAGGCCAGAGTTTTTCTAAGAACCCTTTGGAGTTGTCTTAATGATGGTGATCTCGTTCTTATTGGCTTTGATCTTAAAAAAGATATTAACAAGCTCCTTTGGGCGTACAACGACAGAGGGGGCCTAACTGCTGAGTTTAATATCAACCTCTTAAGAAGACTGAACCGTGACTTAGGCGCCAACTTCAAAGTCGAGAACTTTCAACATTTTGGTACTTACAATCCACTTAAGGGATCTATGGAAAGTTATCTCATTAGTTTAGATGATCAAACTGTAGAGATTGAGGCACTAAAAAAGTCATTTAACTTCAAGGCCTTTGAGCCTATCCATCTTGAGTACAGTTATAAGTATCTCCCTAAAGACATCCAAGGTCTCGCAAATGATACTGGTTTTAAAATAATGGATAACCTCTTTGACTCTAATAAGTATTTTGTAGATTCTGTTTGGAGTGTTGTTAAAAATTGAATTCTTCAATGTGGGGTCACTCCCAAACAAACCACTTTTATAACTTAGATCCGAATCAAATCATGGATGCCGTAGATGCTTGTGGTTTTAAAACGACAGGTAGATACCTACAGCTCAACAGTATGGAAAATAGAGTGTTTGAGCTTGAAATTGAGCTACCCAAACACCAAAATAAAATTATTTATCCTCATGATCGTTTTAAGATCGCAAAGTTTTATCGTCCTCAACGTTGGAGTAAAGAACAAATACGAGAGGAGCACCAATTCTTATGGGACCTCAAGGAAAACGGAATATCTGTTATTGCTCCTCTAAGGCTAGAAGATGAATCTCTTTTTGAAATTCCTTCGCTGGGAATATATTATTCCATATATGATAAGGTTCCTGGACGAAGTCCCCAAGAGTTATCTTTAGAAGATTTTAATCGATTGGGTTATTTGACGGCAAAAATTCATCAAGTTGGAAAAAAGAATCAATTCCAACATAGAAATGAAATATCTACTGAACTTTATGGACTATCCAATATCGAATTCTTGCTTAAAAACAACTTCATTCCCCTTCACCTTTGTTCATCTATTGAAAAGGTTGTGGAAAGTATTTGTCAAAAAGGTAGTCCTTATTTGGAACAATCTGAAAAGCAAAGAGTCCATGGAGACCTTCATCTTGGTAACATTATACATAATGGTACAGATTTTGTTTTTTTAGATTTCGACGACTCCTTTATGGGCCCCATTGTTCAAGACCTATGGCTTTTTCTTCCGGCAAATGAAAAAGAGTCAAAGCAAAGTTTTTGGAATGGATATGAACAACTAAATATTATTGAAGGTGGACAAAAACCCCTTATAGAACTTCTTAGGGCCTTGAGATATATTCACATGGCAGGGTGGATCGCCAGAAGATGGAATGACCCATCCTTCAAATTAAACTTTCCTCATTTTGAAGAAGATATGTATTGGGAGAATTTTAACAAAGATCTTCTCACTCAACAAAAAATAATCGAGGAGTCATTTTAATGATCAAAAAAGCAACTCTTCAAGATGCTGAATCAATTGCTAAAATGCAACTCAATATGGCCAAAGAAAGTGAAGGTATAGACCTTGATCTTTCTACCGTTATAAAAGGTGTCTCTACCATTATAAGCAAACCTGACTGGGGCCATTATCTTATTTACCAACAAGACGAAATCACATTAGCTTGCCTTATGGTTCTATATGAGTGGAGTGACTGGAGGTGTAAAAAAGTTATATGGATACATTCAGTTTACGTGGCCCCTCAATATAGAAGACAAGGGATTTACAAGAGAATGTATCAATATTTACTAGATATTGTTCATAGGGAAGATGAATTCTCTGGACTACGCCTTTATGTAGATAAAAGTAATAAAAACGCGATTTCGACTTATGAAAATTTAGGTATGAGTAGGGATCATTATAATCTTTATGAGTATTTAAAGTAAGAACTTCTCGTTGTTACTGAGTCATACCTTTTGGTATATCGACTTCTCCTGAGGCAAGCTCAGACTCTGTGGCCTCTCTTACATCAATAACCTCAATTTCAAACTCTAACTCCTCTCCAGCTAAAGGATGATTTCCATCGACTGTGACAAAATCATCATCTATTGAAATTATTTGAACGATAATAGGCCCATATTCTGTTTGGGCCTCAAACTCCATTCCAACTTGTAAGTCATGAGGTTCTTCAAACTGTTCAAAGGGAATGTCGTGTATGAGCTCTTCGTTACGAAATCCATAGGCCTCATCGGGCTTAACTATAAACTTAACGTTATCACCGGCCTGTTTATCATCTAATTGCTTTTCTACACCTGGAATAAGCTGACCTGCACCGTGAATATAACATAAAGGGTCTTTCCCCTCGGTCGTATCCCTAAGGGTACCCTCTGTATCTCGTAAGTTATAAGAAATGGTAACAACTGTTTCTTTAGTTATTTTCATAAAAGAATCCTTTCTTCTATTTTATGACAAAATGCTTCAACTTGCTAAAGCTTTCTTACATTTTTAATAATAATAGGCTCAATAGGTACATTTTTATGCATTCCTAATGACGTAGTTTTTGATTTTTTAATCCTATTTATAACAGTCATACCTTTTACAACTTTACCAAACACTGCATAGCCATAACCATTTGCACTTTTTGTTTTATGATTTAAAAAGTCATTATTGGAAACGTTTATGAAAAACTGGGATGTTGCACTATGAACGTCATTTGTTCGGGCCATGGAAATAGTTCCTATATCATTTGATAGTCCATTATCTGCTTCATTTAAGATTGGGGCCAATGTTTCTTTTGGTCTCATATTCTTCTCAAATCCTCCACCTTGAATCATAAAGTTATCAATCACTCTGTGAAAAATGGTTCCGTTGTAATGACCTTTTTTTACATATTTAAGAAAATTCTGAACAGTTAAGGGAGCTTTTTTGTCGTCTAATTGTACATGGATATCACCAGCACTTGTTTCAAGAACGACCTTTGTATTAGCGAAAAGGTTAAAGGAAATGAAAAGAAGAATTGGTACGTATTTCATAAGTTATCCTTAGTTTTGGTAGCTTTCTAAAAAGTTTTGATATTCGTTATATGGTAGTAGATCTTTTCCCTGTAAATATAATTCGAGGTGATCAAGAGATTCAACGCCCCAAAAAAGTTCCTCGTCCACAACTATGCTAGGAACCCCGAAGACTCCTTCTTTCAAAGCTGAAGTTATATTGTTTTTTAGCTCTATTCTAGCTTCCTTAGTTGAGGACTTTTCTAAAAGCTGCTCAAAGTTGGTTAAACCATTACGTTCAAGAAGAGACTTTACTGCTTCTTCTGAATCAATATCTCCACCCTCTCCCCATGAGGTCTTAAAAAACATATCAATTAAGTTTTTTTGATTATCTCCACTAACACCTTTAAGAGAGAACCTTAAAGCGTAAAGTGAGTTAAAGGGTAACTTACCAGGAGGACAAAAGGGAATTTTATTCTCTTTACACTTTCTTAAAAGATCCTTCATAAGAAAGTTTCTTTTAGGATCAATTTCTGCAGGCCCTTTAGTGTCGTAGGATTTTATAATCTTACTAAGAACCACTGGTATATATTCAACATCGTAATCATATTCCTTAATTCTTTTCCAGGCCAAATAGGAATATGGCGAAAGAAAATCAAAGTAAAAGTTTAACTTTTTTCCCATAGTTAGATATCCTCAGTTAAGCTGTTTTACTTTTTTAACTTTCAAATAACAAGGATAGAACCAATGAAACTGGCCATAATCCTCCTCATATTTGCGTCATGCGTAAAAGAAGAGTACTCTGAAAAGACTTGTCAGGATCTCGCTTACAAAACTTATAAAGGTTTCCCTCTAGAGAGTAAAAAGTTTAAAAATAATTGCCTTGAACATGACTTGAAGCACAGTGTTCAAAGTTGCCAAAAGGCATTAGAGAAAATGATTGTCGGTAAAAATAAACAAGAATTAGAGAAACTTTATGGTGAAGGAATCCATAATTGCTTTTCAGAAAATGATATTAAAAAGTTTTTAAAGCATTAATGTCTATCAAAAATAGCTATTTAGTAGGTCTTGAAACTCAGAGTGATTTTTAATATTCATTAGCTCAAAATCACTCTCTATATATTTACGTTGAAAAATCTTTTCCTTAAGAGCTTTTTCTAGGTATAAAATTGCGCCACTAAATTGATTTTTTAAACTCAAAACGCAGGCAAGAGAAAAGCAATTATAGGCCCGATCTTTTTTCGAAGATGCATTTTTACAACGATTTTTAGAGTAATCAACTCCTTTTTTTAGTGATTTTGAATCATTTTTATAAAATGCCAACCTCGTACAAGCATCATTTTTTATATCCAAAATTTTGTCTTTATCTCCTGCCTTACTATCACAGGCCAACTGATATAGTTCAAGAGAGCTTTTTCTGTCAAAAAATTGAGTCATGTACTGAGCGCTCATTAGACAATTGAGAACTCTTTCTATGCTGTTTGCTTCTGTTTTTTTGCAGGATTTCACAAAGAATATAATAGCATCATTTTTTAAATTATTTTCTTGATAATAATTGGCCAAATCCAAACATGCTTGTATGAAGTTTTTATCACAGGCTTCATTTAGATATTGAATCGCCTGTGGTTTTTTATTAATTAACATTAAGGTTTTACCTAAAAAATAACAACCTTTTGAACTCCTTAACAAACACGAGCGATCAAAGAAATCTAGTGCTTCTTTTAATTCGCCCGACGCTTGTTTAATTAAACCTGCAAAATAACAAGACTCCTTCCCCTTTTGATCGCATCCAACCTTAGCATATTGAAGGGCCTTTTTTAGTTTAGGTAAAGAGAAGTTATATTGAGCTAAAATAAAACATATTTTTTCTTTACCTAAATTACAGGCTTTTTCCATATAGATTAAGACGTTTTCCTTATCTTTTTGAGATATGGCCTGTCTTAAAATTTCTTTGCAAGAATCAGCAAATCCCATTTCACAACTTTTTTTAAGCAAGTTTTTGGCCAATTCATTCTGTTTTTCTCTTAAGTAAAATAGGCCCAAAAAGTGACAACCAATTTTATTCTTTTTTAAATAGCAGGAACGTGCGAATAGATCTTTTGAAGATTTTGATTTTTTATCTAAATAAAAAATTATTATGCCACATCCTACCTCACTTTTTAATTCACAAGCTTTTTTAAAAAAGTCTGCGGCAAGGAGAGCATCGTTTTTTTTTAATCCTACTTCTATGCAACTATCTGAATCACCATTTTCACATTTTACAATTAGGGGATCATAACTTATTAAGCCTTCTGTTTTTTGATCAGCTTTTTTTTCTATGTGAGAACACCCCATAACTTGAATAATGATCAATAAAAATGCTATTAATTTCATTAATATATTTTATCCTAACAAGGCATTTACATGAAGGATTCTTTTTGGGCGCAAGGGCCTAAAATTTGTTTAATTATAGGTCTTTGCTTCATCATAATTGGTCTGGTGTGGCAATTTGCGGGCAAATTCATCCCTTTAGGCAAACTCCCAGGGGATATTAGTATAAAAACCAAGAATATGAGTTTTTACTTTCCTATAGTATCTAGTATTATTATTTCACTAATACTCACCATTATCTTAAACATTTTTAATAAAAAATAATGAATGCTAAAGAATATATTAAACACCTAGATCTTATACCACACCCCGAGGGCGGCCATTACAAAGAAATTTATCGCTCTAGCACAGAAGCAGAGTTCAAAATGGGCAAAAGAAGTTTATTAACTTCTATCTATTTTTTGTTGGAAAAAAACGAAAAGTCTCATTGGCATAAAATTCAATCAGACGAACAATGGCACTATTATGCAGGTGCACCTTTAACCATTTGTATTTTAAAAGACTCTAAAATTGAAAAGCATATTCTGGGTAATAATATTGAAAAAGGAGAATCACCTTTTATCAATGTTGCCGCTAACCACTGGTTTGGGGCCTATTCTAATGGTGACTTTACTCTAGTAGGGGCGACTGTATCACCAGGCTTTGATTTTAAGGACTTTGTATTGGCAAGGAGAGAGGATATTCCTACAAATGATCCTCTCTCGCTAGCTTTAATTCTAAACTCTTAAATTATTTTCTATTAGAAATAATATTATCAAGGCTAAATTTACCAGGTCCAGTAAAGACTACTGTTAAACCAATAATAAAAAATAGAAGGCCCTTCTCTTTTGCTGCAAATGGATCCGCCAAATGAAAGTTAAAAACGGCCATAAACATAACTGCTGCCATAAAAAGAGCACTTGGTCTTGTCATAATTCCAATGGCCATAAACAGTCCTCCTAAGAATTCACCTAGACCTGCTAACCACGCCATTAAAGTTGGTAAAGGAAGTCCCATTTTACCTTGGATCATTCCAATAAAACCATCTGAAGGTGGTAGCTTACCTAATCCATGACCAAAGGCCATTGTTAGACCTGCACAAACTCTTAAAAGTAGTAGGCCAATATTGGCACTTTTAGAATCTATTTTTGTTGATGAAAAAAGTAGGTTAAATATAGACATAAAAACTCCTTATCTAATTTATTACTATATGAGTAATTTTAAGGTTTAATATTTAATAACGTCAATTTAATAAGGGCCCTTATATGACTTTAAGATATTTTCTAATTTTCATATTATTTTTTTCTTATGAAGCTTATTCAAAAGGAATTTGTAATAAAATTTATGCTGCTCTAGATATCGGTAGTGGTGCCACTCGTATTACTGTTGCCCAAGTTAATAGTTGTAAAAATAAAATCATTAATATCCTTTTTGAGGATCAAACAGCTATTTTTTTTAAATCCGAACTCGATTTATCTGCAAATAAAAAATTTAGTGATCAGTTTTTTGTCACTGTACTTACACAAATAAAAGATTTGAGAAATAAAGCAATGAAATATAAACCTACGCATTTTGTAGGAGTTGCTACTGAGGCCTTCAGACAGGCCGATAATGGGCAGGAGTTTATTGATAGACTAGCAAACAGTATTTCTATTCCTCTTCATATTCTTGACCAAAGATCCGAAGCAATCATTGGTTACCTAAGCGCCTTACATAAAGTCGGAGTGGATGGCCAAAAAGTAATTGTATGGGACCACGGCGGTGGTAGTGCGCAGTTAACATCTGTCGGTGAAGATTATCAGTTTCTTATAGGAGGAGTTGAGCTTGGTAGTCAAACTTTTAAAAAAATGATTATCGAAGTATTAAAAAATCAGAATTCAAAATTGATGACATCCCCTAACCCTATTGGAAAAGTTAATGCTATCTATGCTTCGAGGTTCGCAGAGTTCTACGCGAGAGAAAACCTGCCTAAAGGCATCCTAAATAAAGCAAAATCATCAATTGTTGCTGGTATTGGAGGTATCCATTATTGGAGCCTTAAAAAGAGCTTAGGCCGTAAAGAGATGAATAGACCATATACCTTAACAGAGGTCGAAGCGGCCATAAAAAGACTTCAAAGTAAAACGGATATACAAGTAGGTGGAAAATATGCTCGGACTGATGTATCTAACCTTATTCTTGTTAAAGGATTCATGAAGGCATTAGGTATTACTCAAGTTCACCCATATAATATAAACCTCTCACACGGAATTCTCACAAATAGAAGGTACTGGCCTCAATCAACAACTAACTCTGATGGCCCGTGATTCTTAGGCAGCTCCCGATCTGTTTGAATTTTATTTGCTGGTCTTCTTTTTCTTACTTCCTGAAACTTATACAAAAAATAAACACCAGAGAAAATAGCGATCAAACAAGAAATGACTAATAGTTTCCTCATGCTACCTATTCTACCTAATTTATCATAGTTGTATTTGAGGAAGAAAACTTTTCCAGATCTCTCCGCTTAAAGAAATGGCATAAAATTGATGATCATTTATAGCAACAATTTTTAAGAGTGAATTTCCTCTCATTGGCACCCAAGAACCATCTGAATATTGATAAACCCCGTCATTAAGACCTATTCCGATTAATATCTCATCCGTCACTACGGTTATATTCTTCATTTTCCCAACAAGCTTTTTCCATCTTATTCCATCAAAATTCCATACGGAATAATCATCTCTAAGAGCATAAATATTACTTTCAGAAAGTGCGCTCATCATTTTTAGATTTATACCTGGCAAATCTAACCAAGTGCCTTCTTCATACAAAGATAGGCGGCCTATTGATTTTTGTTCTATACCAAGAAACTTATCATCTCCTAGACTTAAAAAGCTTGCTAACTTACCTTTAATCTTTGTCCATTTACCATTTTTTAAATAAAAACCACCATCAGCAAGGCCAATTAAGCAGAGGCCTTTTCCTATGCCTCCAGAGATTTTTTTTCCTTTAATCCCCTGATAAACCCAATGATCCTCTAATAATTTATAAAGAAGATTATTCTCATCCAACGCAAAAAGGTTTCCTTTTTCATCAAGTGCGATATCTTTAAATTTACCCCCTAGGGATAACCATCTATGATTTAGAATGGGCTCTTTAAAAGGAACTTTATAAGAAAAACGATTATCAAGAGTACTGAATATAATGTCCTCAATGCTTATAAGAGTCTGAGTTAGCTCTAAAATAGGTTGTCCAAAGCTGAGCTCAAAAATGTTTTGGGGTTTAGCTCTTCTCTCTGAACTCTCCCCTAACTGTGCTCTAATTTGTATGGAAAAAAAAAGAGTAAAAACAACCAAGTATTTCATGGTTACTGTGTCGGTACATTTTATCTACTGTTTGAGTGTTAAACAAAAATTATTGAATTTTGGATATAATGAAACCTAAGAATACTAATATGAAGATACACAAAATAATCAACTGAAGTTTTCCAAAGCTGCGATCATCTCTTGTTATCTCATTTTTGAGGCCTGAGCCCTTACGCTGACCTATTCTTTTTTCTCTTTTCTTTTGTTTTTTGACCTTATTGACCTGACTTTTACTCATTGCGATATACCCTAAATTTTAAAGCTCAAGAATATCCTTAATTAGACCCAAAATTCCAGACCTATTGCGCGGTGGTAGTCCTTTTATTTGGGAATACTCACTCTTAATTTTAGAAGAAGAAGATATTTCATCAAAATTAAATTTTGAAAGGTGATAATTACTCTGAAGTTCCTCAACCATTTTTTTATTATTCTCCACGATACTTTGTGCCTTTTTCACGGCTTCTTGGGCCATTACAGTACGTGTTCTTAGGCCAAGATGCTCATAACCTTCCCAGGGTCTTAGGCTTTTATTTTCATCTAAGACTGAGTCCTTTTTCTTTTCCTGAATGACTTTTTTTGATTTTTTAATATCATTAAGCGTAATGGCCATTTTATTAAACCCTTATTTCATCAAAGGCTGGAGCTGCTGTATTACACCAATTAGGATTTTGTGCCGCCTTATTGAGATAATCAGTAGTTCTAGAGTGAACCTCTTCTAACAAATTGGCCATTTCTTTGCCAAGGTTTTTACCAGGTACATGTTCAACAATTGATTTATACAGAGCAGTAGACTCTTCACCCATTACACTTTCTCTGATCCCTATCGGGCTGCATCCATTGAGATTAGCTTCATACCATTTTTTTATCTCTAAGCTAAGTTTACGATTTAAAGAGTATCGAGTTGGAATAAAAATATTTTCAAAATCTAACTTCATTTCACTTTTAAATTCATCTAAAAACTGTCGAAAAACCTTAAAGTTTCTAAAATTATTGATTTTACATTCGAGAGGAGAAAGCAATACATCGCAAGCAACTAATGCATTTGTTGTAAGTTTATTCCAGTTTGGAGAACAGTCCATGATTATAATGTCATAGTTTTCTTTTAATGGAGCTATGACCTTCTCTCTTATCCAATATTCTCTTCTGTTAATATTTGCCAAAGAATCATTCATTGCAACTAACTCTGGTGTTTCCGGAATAAGGTGCAGTGTTGGTAGGTTCGTTTCAACTATTGTTTCTTGTAATCTGACATTTCCATTAAAGTAATCGGATAGGCCTTTGGTTGAATTTACTTTTTCAATTAAAAGTTCTAACCCCTCATCGTCATCAAATTCACTTTCAAAGCCAAGTGCATTTGTTATGTCCCCTTGAATATCTAAACCAACAACACACGTTTTGTGATTATGAAGAGCTGCAACTCTAGCGAGGTTTAAGGCAAGTGTACTTTTAAGAACCCCCCCTTTTGTAGTAAAGATTGAAAATGCCACCGGTTTCTCAAACTTTGGGAAAAAACCAATCTGCTCACCTATTAAAGGGAGCTTATCTAAAGTCCATCCAGATTTAGGAAGAGCGCCATAACGTTTTTTAGATGAGGTCGGAATCAGCTCTTTCGTTTCGAGATCCTCTATCTTAGGTTTAAGATGCTGACCTCCAAAAATTTCGGCCACTTTTTTCGTTGGAAAAAAATTATCAACCACAAGCTACTCCTGTTAATAAAAGTTTAAAATTCTAGAAGCACTATGTAAATAAAGGATTGTTTGAGAGGGTTACTCAATCTTTTCAGAAGTTCCATAAACCTTCTTAATTCTACTTATATCCCCCTCACTGAGAGTTCCAGTTCGGTTTCCTTCATAAAGCTCTCCATTTACTTTTATCATAGTATGTTCACCGTGAACGAGAGCAAAAGCATAAGGTGGGTACAAAAGTATGGATTCAAAATCAAAGTCTTCTTTAGGATCTAGCATCGCCTTTGGATGAATTTTTTTAAAATTAAGATGATATTTTTCATCAATGTTTTTCCAGTTCACTTCTAAAAATTCATCTCTAATTGATCTATTTTGTTCATGAAAAAAACCTAGAGCATGCATAATTTCATGAAGTATATGAGGTTGCTTACAAGAACGACTTAGTGAGATATCTTGTTTCTTACCCTGATACCCCAAATAGGAGTAACAATTATTTAATCCGTTCTTAAAATATAAGTAAGCCTTTTCATTTTCTCTTTTCTTAAGTCTTACAGATGTATTTTTATTGATATATTCAATTGATCGTCTAACCTCATCCATAGTATAAAGATCGCTGGCAAATTCGTAAGGAATAATACCATTAGGCCACTTACGAGGTTTTGGTAAAATTAATAATCCTTCGTCCATTCTTTTTTCATTAAATGTATCTAAGTCGGTGATAAGAATATCTCCATGAACAAGAACATGTGGACCATCAATAAAAACATGAGGAACAATAAGCTCACCCTTTTCAGTCATAGGAATAAAGTCGTCAGAAAGCTTCATTAAAGTAAGCTGAGGTGTCTTTATATTGCTTTCTAATTTGTCTTTTTTTGCAGAAGAAGGACGTTGTTTTTTTCTTTCAACTTTTTTAAATTGAAGTTTTCCACTGTCTTTTTTTTCATTATTTTTATGATTTGATAAAGGTGGTGTCGAATAACTTTTTAGATTCTTTTCCTGGTCATAGGACTCATCCATCACTGGTGATTTATTTTTAGTTAGATATAGGACATATCCTAGATATAAGATAGTAAGATAAATAAATATTTTAAGATTTTTCATTTATTCATATTTTACAGAGCAACCATAAGGTCTTGTCTTCTTTATTTCAGGTTGTTTACCTATCAAAAGATTATCAAGGGCCAACTTAACATAATTTTTAGCTTGAGGTATATCAGACAAATCATATGAGGGTATCGAATCAATCGCACCATTGTAGGCCAGGGCCCCTTCTTTATTAATAATAAAAATATGAGGTGTAACTATAGCACCATACATCTTTCCAACTTCGCCGTTGGGATCAAGAAGAACTTCATTTGCATGAGACCCCTCTTCACGAATTTTCGACTTGGCCTTTAGCGGGGTCAGATATCCTTGCTTTCCCTTTGCGGAAGAAACAACACTGAGCCAAATAACCCCTTTATTTCGGTATTTTTTTTGTAGTTTTTGCATATTTTGACTATCGTAATGCTTACGAACAAATGGGCACCCATAATTAAACCATTCGAGTACAACAATTTTTCCTTTATAATCTGAAAGGTTAATTCCTTTCGAGTCGCTATTAATAAGAGAAAAATTGGGAGCTTGTCTATCAAGTTCAACTGAGCTGTCAGTACTTTTTTTGGACATTCCCATAATTAAACTTAAGAATAAGGCCATAATCAAAACTTTCATTTGAAACTCCTAATTTAAATCAAATATCTCTAATAAAATTTCCGTTAAATTTTCTTTTAACTTACTGACCTTTGTTTCAATGAGAGTCTGATTAGTCTCATCCATATAAAGTTCTCGTTTTATTTCTATCTGCATGGCGTTCAGTCCTTGCTCATTTAAAAAAACTGTTCCCTGACCACCTCTGTAGGGATCATTATATCCCACCTGATAGTTTCTATTTTCAAATCTTTTAATTGCTTTTCTCATCCATACTTTGGGACAACTCTTCCCATCAAGATCTGATAAACAAAAATCTGGCCTTGTTAATACTTGATCTGGGTTCTTCTTTAAATGATAATTAGTCGGCCTTGAAGGCATACTATGAAGGTCTATTCCTTGCTCAATTGAATATTGTTGAATCGTTTCTTTCACTTTTTCAAAATATGGATCATAGTACTTTTGAAGAAGGTCTTGGGCCAACTCCTGGTCTGGAGTATTAACAACGACCTGCTGTCCTAAAGTATTTTTATCCCAGTTCAATAAAGCAATAGCTCTGGGTCTATTTAAATCAATACTTGTTCTAATGTTTTTTGCGATTATTAAACAGATACCACTAGAAACCAGCCTCTCTTTGTCAATGAGATCAAAAACTCTAAAATCTACATCACACCCAAGTACTTTTGAATTTGAAACAACAAAATCATTAAATTCTGCGGGCAATTTGAGTCCAGAATGTGGCATACAAATTATGGCCTTGGGATCTTTTGCCAAATAGAAATCATAAATTTGTTCTGACATTTTTCTTCCAAATTTGAATTTTTACACTTTCACAAGGTCCATAATCATAGCACTCAGGACCAACATCAATTCTTCTCTCAAAACTCATATCATAAAGTGAATTACTTGCCCAAACTTGAAGTTGATTATAAGAAATATGCGGGGAATTAAGACATATTATTGCCCTACCCTCTCGAGTAAGAAGCTGAGGGAGACGAGATAGCATATTTTGATAATCCGATTGTGCGGTGAAGCTTTTTCCTTGAGCAGAGGGGGGGTCAAATATAATGAGATCAAAAGGTCCTTTTCTTTTCAGGAGTCCCCAAGATTTTTTAATATTATGTTTATGAAAGTAAATATTTTTTAGATCTATTAAATTTAAACGGTGATTCTCCCTGCCTCTTTCTAGCGCGGATTTCATCATATCAATATTATGTATTTCACGTGCTCCCCCTAGAGCACAATATACAGAAAAAGAGCAGGTATAGGAGAACATATTTAAAACTTTTTTACCTTTACTCTCTTCTTTTAAAAAATTTTTTAGCAACCTCATCTCAGGAAATAGCCCAATATTTTGATTACCATCTAAATAGACCTTGAATGAAATACCGTTCTCTTGGACAATGTAGCTATCCTTGAGTTCTCCTTTCAAGGTAAATATCTCACAAGGCTTTGTGTACCGATTTTGAATAATAATATTAGGAAAATCTAAAAATAGAAACGAGTTTATATCTATTTCTTCAAAACAAGTAATTAATATTGTTCGAAAATCTAGACGGTCTATATTAAAAGGAAGGTTTCTACCACGTCCGAAAAAAATTCTCCTAAACTCTTTTTGGTTTTCACCCAAACATGAGAGTATTTGTTTTCTTATTATTTCTTTCATACATAGATCTTTAGTTTTATATACTATTTAAGTCAACTACAGGTTATGAAGATTTTTCCTTACTTCATCTTTTAGAATAAAACAAAGTACAATAATTACAAAAGGATAGGACTATGGGATTATTTAAAAATGATAAAAGCATACCATTTCATGTTTATCTAAGAGATTATTTTTTAAGCCTTGAAAAAGCTGATTCATCTCCTTCTTCTGTAGCTTGGAGCTCCCTAAAAGAAATTGAAAATGGATCAAGAAACAATGAAGAAATGGCCTATTATATATTAGAAGATATTATTTATTGCTCATTATCCTGTACCTATATCGAACAAGTTCTACTGGCCATAAAAGAGGCACCTGCTCTTACGATACCTATTATTGAAAAATATCAAGCTGACTTAGATAAACATGAGCAAGAACTTGCTGAGCAAACTTATTGTCATGCCAATTATGTCCAAAGATTTGGTAACTGTGAAGGCTGTCCTCATTGCGCAAATCATGGAGATCTACAAGAGCTGATTTTTTTCTGGGAGTCAGGAGATCTTGATTTCTTTAAAAAACTCTTTCTTTCAATGCAAACAATTCTTAACTCTCTTAACTTTATTCTTCAAGAGTATATTCCTGAAAATATAAACAATAATCATTTGATCGACTTTGAAGAAATACTAAAATATAGAGAGTTCGTCGTGGCCTATTCCGATGATAAATACGAGAAGAGTTACTAATCTAAATAAATTAAATTTCTGACAACCTTACTCCGTAGAGTGGGTATGTCCAAAAAGAAAAAAAAATCTGATCCTAATGACTTTAATACACTTTCTAAAAAAGAGCTTATCGAACTCGTAACCAAGCTCACTCAATCTAAAGCTTTGGAAGAAACTCAAAAGATAAATACGCAAGTGATGAAAGAAATTGAAGAATATCAAGATGATATTACAGAAAGTAAAAAAATCAATAAACAGTTTACAATTGAAGTCGAAGACTCTCAAAGTCAATTATCTTGGTTTCGACGACTTTCTTCAGAATTTATACGAGAAGTTGAAAGTGGACAAGCTAAGCTTGTTGAACTAGATAAAGTTGAATTTGAGTTTGTGAAAGAAATTGAGCAATCTCAAGAGAGGATTATTAAATACCTAGAAATTTTAGACACTTTCGTTCTTGAGACTGAAGAAAATCAAGAAAAGCTTAATATGCTCATTAAAGATATAAAAATTAATATAGATAGAATAAAAACTCTTGAAAAGAGTTTCCAAGAAATCATCTTTTCTGAAAATTTAAATGAGGTGGACAACCTAACCGCCGAATTCAAAATTAAGCTACTAAAAATAATAAATGAACTTCACAAAAGTATTATCAAGGTCGAATAATATTACTATAATGCCATCATGGAAGTACTGCTCTCTCAACGAAAAACAGCTTTAGAAGACTGCCCTTATATTTCAGGGCCTAAATCCTCTAACTTATATTTCTTAGCAAGAAATGTTTCCTCAGAGGAATTAGAAGGTTTACTTTCTACAGGTTGGAGAAAGTTTGGCCCCACATACTTCAAAGTCAATTGCCCTCATTGTAAGGCCTGTACACCTATTCGAATTGTTGTTAATGATTTTTCACCCTCAAAAGGTCAGAGAAGAATTTTAAAGAAAAACAAAGACTTAATAATAAAAATAAAGGCCCCTGAGTATAATGACGAAATTTTTTCTATTTATGAAAAACACTCTGAAATGAAATTCAATCAAAAAGTGAGTAAAGACGAATTCCTTATAACTCACTTCTATAATTCAACCACTAGTTTTCAAATGGAATATTACTTAAAGAATAGACTTCTAGCTATTGGCTTCTTAGACGCCTCCCATCAAGCGTTAAATAGTGTTTATTTCATATATGACCCAGAATTCTCCAAGAGGTCATTAGGCCGTCTTGGTGTTCTTAAGGAAGTTGAGTTGGCCCAACAATTAAACCTTAAGTATTACTATCTTGGGTACTTTATTGAAGAAAATGATTCTATGTCCTATAAAAAAGACTTTAAACCACATGAGTATTATGACTGGGGTAATGAGTTTTGGACAAAAGAATACCCTCTGACATGTCGCACAATGCCGAAGTTTACTTGACCACATGCCATATCTTCGTTAAAACCTCGAATAGCTTTAATAAAACTGGACAAACATGACGTTTGAAGAACTTAATCTCGAAAATGATATCCTAAAGGTCCTTGGACAAAAAGACTTTTATAACCCAACCCAGGTTCAAGAAAAGGTAATACCTCATCTCCTTGATTCTAAGGATATAATCGTTCAAGCAGAAACGGGTAGCGGTAAAACAGGTGCTTTTGTTTTTCCTATTCTTCAAAAGCTTGTAAAACTCAAAGATGCCGATCTTTTTATTAATAAAGTCAGTGCTCCTCTCTACATCATTATAACTCCGACAAGAGAGTTGGCCGCCCAAATAGATAAATACTTTATAGACTTTGGCACTGATCTAGGTATCAAGAGGGCCATCATTGTTGGTGGAGAAGACTATCAACCTCAACTAAACCAGTTAGAAAAAGGAGTTCACGTACTCACGGCAACTCCTGGTAGATTAAAAGATCTCGAGCAAAAAAAGATTATTAACTTTAAAAATTGCTGTGGTGTTGTACTAGATGAAGCTGACCGCTTGATCGATATGGGGTTTAAAGAAGATATTTACTATCTCATTAGAAAAATGCCTAAAAGCCGACAGTTAATGATGTTTTCTGCGACGTCAGGACTTGATCTTTCTAAAATGGCCTATCAAATGAAGGCACATCCCATTGAAGTCAACCTAAGTAATGATGAGATTCTTAATAAAAATGTTACGCATACCCTTGCTCATGTTGGAGATGGAGAAAAAATCCCCCTTCTTGTCGCATTATTTAATGAGCAAAAAGATGGCCACTGTTTGGTGTTTTGTAATACTAAATCAGAGACAAGTATTGTGGCCAAATGGTTACAAAAATTAGGCTTTAAAGCGTTAGCTATAAGTGGAGACCTCCCACAGAAAAAGAGGACCTCTGTTTTAAAGGACTTTAGAGAAAAAAATATAAATATTCTAGTGTGCACAGATGTTGCAGCTAGAGGACTTGATATTAAAGGTGTAAACCTAGTAATTAATTATGATCTTCCACAAGACCCTGCCAGTTATGTTCATAGAATAGGTA
>JAURDE010000035.1 GCA_030828105.1 Bdellovibrionota bacterium
AAAAAAGGTGAATTTATAAGAAATGCAAGAAGAGTTAACCTGAAACCAGAAATAAGATGGAACTTCGGTAGTATAGGGCCTTTATCTTTAGCAACGAAAACCTATCTTGATTTGCAGACATATCATTTTCCAAATGAAGATCAAAAAACCTTTACTAAAAAAGGGTTGGTTCATGAGTCTGAAGTAAGTTTTAATCTCTTTAAGATCTTTGGTCTTGCTTATATTCAAGAATATACACCCGATAAATTAATAAAAGAGGACCAGAAAAAAAATAAGAGTGATCTCAAAAATAAAGATTTGATGATAAATAGTCTAGGAGAGTTTGACCCTAGTTATTCTACTCAAAAAGTTAAAGTGATAAAGAATTCTTATCGGCATAATCAAAATTTTAATATCAAACACTATTTAGTAACTGATCAATCAGTTAGGGGAAATCAAAACTTTTCCAGGCAAATTAAGGATGAAAGAGGGATATTTGATTATATCGATGCTCTTAGGGATCAAGATAATACATTTGGTCACCTGACTTCTAAGACACGTTTACCTTTGAGAAATACACTAGAGCTTCAATGGAATAATTCAATTATTAAAAAAACACCTCAAAATGTACGACCTATGCAAGATAGACTTTTTCTCCGAGAACAATTTAATTACTCGGAAGTTGCCTATTTTAATCTTTCTCAAGGTTACCAATTAGGGCGAGAAGAGTTGGACTTGGAGGATAGATTAACCAGACTCTATATCAAGGGTGGTGTAAGCGCTGGACACTATGGTTTCAACTTTAATGAGTACTATTTCTACTCTGATAATGGTCATATACTTGATCTCAATATTTTTAGAAACTTTGGAGTCTTTACGCTCGGCTTTGGTGCAAACTATGATTCTTTTTCTTCACCAGTCAATAAAACATTTAATATAAACTCGACCATCAAACCAAACGATCTTTTGGAGTTTAGTTTAGATTACCACTATGATTGGGAGAAAAAACTTAGTTCTGAGTCTTCTTATGGCCTTATCTATAAACCACGTAATAATTGCTGGATGATCGATGCTAAATATATTAGATCAAGAATAGAAAAGAAATTTTCTCTTAATTTTCTAATAAACTTTAATGATAATGCTTTCACACCCTTAACGGGTTCATAAAAATGCCAAGAGTACTGATTATCGATTTCTATGATTCTTTTACCTACAATATTGCCAGTACTTTGTATGAGATGGGTATAAAATCAGAAGTGATCGGAATTGATCAGTTAGAAGGCTACCCAGATCATTCCATCATTATTTTAGGCCCAGGCCCTGGTAGGCCAGAGGACTACCCTGAGGCCATCCAACTTACTAAAAAGCTTCTTTTAGATAAAAATAAATTTATTATGGGTATATGTTTAGGTCATCAGATGATTTGGCAGATAAAAGGATATGATCTTGTTCAATCACAGAATCCATCCCATGGTGGACAATATGAGTTCAGACTTCCACCTTGGGACTGTTTCGATTCTGGGGACTGGGGGGAAAAAATGACCGTTCAGCGCTATAATTCTCTTATTATTCAAATAGAACGAGCTGATCCCGATCATTTAGCGGAAGGAGCAGAATTGCTCATGGGCCGTTTTTCCAATGGATTGAGTTATCAATTTCATCCGGAGAGTGTCGGAACCCTTAAACCTCAAATATTTTTTGCTCCTTTGAGGTTGCGATGTCACCAAAAATTAGAATAGATGGAGTTTACGATTATACCACGTTCAATCATTTAAGTAATCTTGGAATAGAAGATTTTCTTTTTGATTGCCGTCCTCTTTCCTTTCAATTCATTCAGCAGCATTGTCTTAATGATATTTTGATTGAATATCAAAGACCTTTTCAAAATTACTACCTACAGTTCGCAGATGAAAAAGACTTTGTGATTCAAAAACTTTTAAGGGACCTCAAGGAAACTCTTAAGGGCCCAGAATTAGAAAAAAAGGAAGTGTTTCTGGAGTTTTCAGGACAAGAAGAAGTGGACTTTATGGAAAGCTTTCAAGTGCCATTCTATAAACAAATCGAAGAGACTACATATCTTAAGCCGCTATTAAACTCTCTCTATTTAAAAGGAATGGTTTTTCCTTTCTCATATTTCGCTCAGCTTAAAGAAAAAGGGGAGCTCGATCGGTTTCAAGATTATTTTGAGCAGGAAATGGCACAATTTCAGTCACTAGATATCGTACTTAAGCTTGACTGGGATGATAATGTCTTTGGCTCTCTGTTTGATCGATTTTCCTTTAAACAAGTCTCTTTTCCAATCAACGCTAATATTGAGAGTGCTTACCGTCAGGTGAATTTGAAGAAGGCCGAAGAAGAGATTCAATTTTTCATCGATAATGGCCTTATGGGCCGTGTAAACAAGAGCATTTAGAGATATATAGCCCTCTATGAGAATTTTATTATCCAATGATGATGGAGTCCATGCTCCAGGAATTACTGCTCTGTATAATCAACTCAAAAAAGACTTTGAGGTCTATGTAATTGCCCCTCTTGAGGAGCGGTCGACAACAGGTCATACCCTTAGTCTGACTCACCCTCTACGTTTGGTTGAAGTAGAAGAAAATGTTTATGGATGTAGTGGATATCCTGCAGACTGTGTTCTTATGGGGCTAGGGCATATCTTACCTAAGAGACCAGACCTTGTTATCTCAGGAATTAACCATGGCTCTAACTTAGGACAAGATGTTTATTATTCAGGAACTGCTGCGGCAGCAAGAGAAGGGGTTTTTCATGGAGTCCCCGGAATTTCAGTGAGTACAACTACAAACATTGGACAGTCTAAAAGAAAAGATCCATGGTTTGAAACGGCCTCTGAATTTATTCATAAATTAGTATCCAAGAACGTTCATGAACATATTGATGAATTGACAATGCTTAACATAAACGTTCCTAATATTCCTACAAGCGACTTGGGCCCTACACAAGTTTGTCCTCTTGGTTTTAGAAATTATTCTGAGGCCATTGAAAAGAGGATGGACTTTAGAGACCGACCTTATTACTGGATTGTAGGAGACTATTTAGGTAGCGCACCTCAAGAAGAAACAGACTGTCATGTTCTAGAAAAAAATTCCATATCCTTTACCGAACTTAACCTTCTTCATAAACAATCCGATAGCACTCAAAAATGGAGGAAATTTATTTCCGACCTGTAATTTATCAGGAGTGCTTACGTGAAATTCTTAGTTCTTTTACTGTTGTTATGTAGTTGTGCTTCTATTAAAAGCGGAAAATATATTTCTGTTAAAAAAAATGATACGTTAAAGTCTCTATCTCAAACGTTTAATGTACCAACTTGGATGATTAAGGCCAATAATCCTAATAAAAAATTTATACAGGGAGAGGTAGTCTTTATTCCTTTGGATTGGGGAATAATGGGTGATGGATTTTTAAGTTCCTTTAATAGTATCGGAGGTAAAGAGTATATATGGCCAGTTCCTAATTCAAAAAACATTTCCTCAACGTATGGGCATCGTTGGGGAAAAAAGCATGAAGGAATTGATATTCCTGCTAGAACAGGTAGTCATATATTATCAATTAGTGATGGTGTTGTTGTATATTCTGGAAATGACCTTGGTGGCTATGGAAATATTGTGGTCATAGGGCATAGGTATGGAGTTTTTAGTGTATATGCCCACAATAATAAAAATTATGTCTCTAAAGGGGACAAGGTTTATAAAGGTCAGGTAATTGCGGAAGTGGGCAGTACAGGTAAAAGCACAGGCCCTCATCTTCATTTTGAGGTAAGAAGAAAAGGAAGGGCCATGGACCCTTTATATATAGTTTCTAAAAATTAATTTCTCGTAAACTTCTCTAATATCGACAAATACATTAAAGCGGTATTTCGTGCATCAGTAAGAGCTGTATGCGCTACATCCCCATAACCTAAATACTTCATTAGACCTGAACCACTATCACATTGTTTTGGCAGCATATTTAAGTCAATAAGGGATCGGGCCGTTGCTGATAGATCTAATATCCTGTGATGGAAATGCTCTTTCATAAAGTCCCAGCCTAAATCTCTATTGAGGAAAGGAATATCAATACTATTAACAGATTTTCCAAAAAGAGAAATTCTCTCCTTTTGGCCATCAAAGAAGTAGTCAAGAACTTCTGAGTCATTCACATATTCGCTTATTTTCTTTTGAAAATCAGCAATTGATATGCCGTTTTTGTGGGCCTGGTTAATAATATTTTCATTATTTTCAATGACCCAAGGGTCTAGGGATGGCTTAAGTTCTTCAAAGCTTGGGCAAACGACATAATAATTTCTTGCTAAATCATCATTAAGGCTCATTGTATCAGTATCAAAAGGTATCATACCGAACTCAATGAGATAGTCGTTTTCTTTTAACCCTGTTGCTTCAATATCTACGGATAGGTACTTCATTTTATAAACTCCTAATTTAAATTATATTAAAGATAATCAAAAATGAGTAGTCCTTCTTTACTTTTAAGATAATCTTCAACAGTTATTTGACAACTTAAAATATCTTTATTAAACGAGCACTTTCTACAGCTTCCATGCCCGTCACATGAATAGGCGATAGGAAGGCCATTTTTTCGTAGAAAGTCCAGTAAACGTAACTTTAAATCAATTTCATTAACAAATAATGTTGTTATGACTTTCTTGGAGGCGTTGCCATAAATGTCTATCTTTTTTATGGACATTCTAGTTCAATACCAGAGCGAGGATCATTTATAAATCCGGAAAAAGGAGAGTGAGAGGATTTATGATATATAAGAAGTCGTCCCAGTGATGTTGTATGAAATTGAGGAATCTTTGAGGAAATCTTCTCTTCAACTATAACTCTATTGGGCAAAGGAAGCACCATTTTTCGGGGTTGGCGTAACGTCTTATCAATTTCAAGAGGGCCATAGTCATCAGGAAGACTTTCGATGAGATTTAGAAGAATTTGTTGTGGAGACCGCTCTTTAAAAGATACTATCGCTGTAGTTTTATCATCCTCATTTTTATAGCATAATGTACTTTGTTTACCTGGGTCACCATGGATAATATAGCCCCCATCACTAATCTTAATATTCTTTGAATCTAGAGATGCACTAGCGATAAAAAAATTATCTCTATCGTCAGAGAGACCAATGACTTGGTTATGGTTATTATTTGGGTAAATAATAGGTGAATTTATATCGGATGAACAAATATATCCTTTATTCTTAACTGTAGAAGCTTTTTCATAAGCTTTGGTGGATTTAAGTCTATTAAGACTTTTACCAAGCGATCTTTTAGGAAAGGTCTCACCTTCCTTTAAAGTTTCTTCAGCTTTATAGAAAACCTTATCAAAATTTTTCGATTTATTTCTGCTTAGTAAGTCTGCAAATTTTGAGTTTACAGGTATTCGTTTTGGGAGCTCTTTTTCGATTAGATTGAGCATCGATGATAAATTATTTTTCGTGTAAAGTTGGGTAAGATAATTAAGGCCAGATAGAGCGGGGTATGATGTTTTTGAAAAGTCATAGTACTCAATCGAGCCATTTATTTTCAGCAGGATCTGAAGTCTTGAGTTTGGTGAAAAACTCTCTGGTGTGTAATAAAATTGAAAAGTTGTCCATAACAATGATTTTTCAATAAAAGATTTTGATTGATACTTCTCTAAGATCTCTTTAAATATAGTCTTGGAATGAGAATTCTCAGTATAGAGTGATATTTTTTCATTAATACAATAGAGAGGTTTTTTGACTTTCTTTGAAAGATTTATCTTTGGCGTTTTTTCAATACTTTCGATAAAAAAAGAGCAACTCGATAATAGAAATAGAAAAAGAATTTTCATTTTTTATTCTTCTAAGTGATAAAGATCCTGAAATGTTTCAGGTCTTTGAGAGGCTTCACCAGGTGTTGAAAAAGGGCCATATTCAGAAAGATTAAGTTCTTCAGATTTTCTATTTGTGGCCTTAACAATACAAATGATCCAAAAACCTCCCTTATTAGGAGAGTGATCTGTTTGGGTACTTATAGAAATAATTTCGTAGCCATTATTAATAAATTCATAAAATACCCTATCAAAATGTTTCTCCCGATATCCTAACGATTTTTGATTAGGAGCCGGAATATAGTAAGTAAAGCTTTGAATTTTATATGATTTTTTTTTGAAGGGCCAAATCATGGTATCACTCCTTAGTATATTACCCCTATATTATACGGAAAATTTTTCCGTTTTGAAATTACTATAAAGTCAATTTTCTTGGAAAAGTTTACCGATGTTTTTTTTCTGAGAAAAAGTAAAAAATAGTTTAAAATGATTGTATATAAGTGACAGGAAGTCGCTTATTCAAGTAGGCAGGATGCCGAAAAGAGGGGGCCTTTGCAGGGAGGCCCCTTTTTTATTTGATCTTTGTCATTTTAACAGATAGTGATAAATCTAAATTAAATAGAAATGAAACAACTTTATTAAACTCAAAAGGCCTTAGAATGAAGACTTTAATTATATACTTTTCATTAATCTTTTCTTTTATAGCTGAGTCTAAAAAAATTGCAATTATTGGAGGTGGTACAGCGGGAACTATGGCCTTCAATTTCCTTAGTGTAACAGATAATGAGGTTCATCTATTTGAGGCCAGAGATGAGTTAGGAGGTAATGCTCGCTCAGTTAATGTCCTCAATCCAAAAACCAACAAAAGAGTATCTGTAGATATGGGGCCTCTGGTATTTGCTACTGGACCTTGGGATCTTTATTTAGAAGTGCTTGATTATTTTAATGTGAAAGGAAAAGATTTTTATAAATTTAGAGGAAGTATCGCTTTATGGGATATGGGTAATGAACAAGATCCTTCTTTTGTAACACCAAAAGGAAATATAAATTATCTTAAATACCTATCTAGAAATGATTCCATCAAAAATGTTGTCAAGGTTGCTTTAGCATTACATAAAAGCTACAAAGACTTTAAAAAGGGCGATTTACCACCTGATACCTCAATAGAGCAATGGCTGAGACGCGCCAAGGTAAATGAGAAAATTGCGAGAGATATACTTTTCCCCATTTTTACTTCTTTTCATACTGCTAGATATGATCAGAGAGATGAGTTTGCAATTCTTCCCATTATGTATACGACAACATTTAGAAGTCCACTTACTGTTAAAAAACTTCTCGCTTCTAAACCAGGTATTGGTAGTTGGATAAAAATGATTGGTAAAGAGGTTAATTCTAACTTTAAAAATGGATTTATTCATTTGGGTAAAAAAGTTTTAAGTCTATCAAAACTCAATAACGGTAAATGGGTTATTTATACAAATAATAATAAGCAGGGAGAGGTCTTTGATTCTGTTATAGTTTCAACTCATCCTCACCACGCTATAGAATTTTTACCAAAACAAGAGCTGAACAATATAATGCCATTGTTATCAGCTCTTCATTATCATCCTACGCAAGGAGTCCTTCATAATGATCATCGCTATGTTCTCAAGAATCACAAGCGTTTTCTAAATATAATAAAAAGAAACGATGAAAGCCTCATAACGACAATGAACCTTGGAGAAATTCATAGAGATATGAAGGGGCTCTTTCTAACGAGTGGCCTAAATGACGATGAGATTGATGCCATCGAAGACAGAAGTACAATATTTGCAAAAGAAAAGTTTTATCACCCTCTCTATAAAACAAACTTCTATCATAATACTCAAAAACTTAGGGAAGAAGCTTCAAAGATAAAAGGACTTAGCTTTGCTGGAGGATGGACTATTGTTGGTGAAGAGACTCAGGAAACCGCAACTCTTTCTGCTTACTTGGCCGTAAGAGAGAGTATTTCTGATACGAAAAAATTAGATGAGTTTTGGTTAAGAAAACTTACAACTTTAAGAAAATACCTTCCTCAGTACGAGTAGTTAACTGGCAATTTTTTTTCCATTTAGATCATATGCTAAAATTTCCTGGGTCTGATTTGCTTTTTCACAATCATCAATACTTGATTTGCAAATGATCGCTTTAAAAGACCGATCGATTTTAAGCCATTTTTGAATAAGCTCCTCATCATGGACGTATTCTTTAATGGCCTTTTCAAGAAGGATATGTCTTCTTTGGAAGTGCTCTTCCGTTATAAACATGTGCCGATGGGCCATGCCGGGTGCTTGTCCAGTATAAATGGGATCTCCACCCATTGCCTTTTGCATAAAATCTGTTTGTTGTTCTTCTATATGCTCTTGGTCTACACCTTTGAACCAAACACTAAGAGTCGGATCTGCATATATATCGTCGTAGAATTTCTTGTGAACCTTTTCCAGTGTGAGTCGTCCACCTAACCTTTCAAAAAGACATTTATTATTCATAATTATTACTCTAAATCAGACCTTACTTCTTCTGCACCTTTTTTCATTGTATCTAGAATATAAGTAATGAGAAGTTTCCATTGTTTCTTGGTATCGTCAGTCCAAATATCTTGAAAAACCTTTTCAAAGGTCTTTTGAAGAGAAACCTCAACAACATTATAGTAGATAGGGGTGATGCCATAACAAACATGACGAATGCCACTTTCTTTCAGATATTGTTCAAGCTTTACCGTGTCACCTAGGTTATTAATTATGTGATTAATAGCTTTTTGGAATTCCATTTTTTGAAAATGCATTTCCGTCTTTTCAAACAAATCCTCAGTACCCTCATATTCATGAAATAAAATGTCATAAAAATATTCGGAAATAAGTTCTGTTTTTTCTAAATTTTGATTCCACGTTGCTTGTAGGTATTCTTTATCAAAGTTCATAGAGTTACTCCTTCATGAACCTGATCGTAAAAAGCCTTGGGTCAATTTAGATTATTTAGAAACCGAGTAAAGCTCTACCGATGAGTATAGCAGCACTAGTAAAAATAAATTTATTCGTAATAGAATCTTTAATTTCGTAGAACTCTATTTTTTCCGGTTTTGATTGATATTGATTAGAAAGGTTTTTGAAACCATTGCTATAAACAGTGTATTTCTGTCTTATATCTTTTAACTCAACGGTATGAATATCTTGAATTTCTAAATAGGTAACATCCATAGGAAGTTCATTAATATTTTTTTCCTTAACTATGGTTTTTGCCTGAATAACAAATAGTTTACCGAGGTTTTTTTTTATATATTTTAAGGTCTTATGGTCTGTATTAGATACAGGGAAGGCCCGTGCCACATTTTGATGAGGAGATTTAAAGTCATTGAAAATAAAGTAATATTTTTCTGCAAGTGAATTGTTATGTTTAGGAGCAATAAATTCTCCCAAAATTTTAATACTACTAGGTTGGTTTGCACTTAAAGGAAAGGCCAATATAATGCTTAAAAATAGAACAAGTTTTTTCATTGAATGATCCGGTTTATTTAATGGTTGTAATATAGCTTATAAAATCTAAGTTCTCAAATTAATGCTGAGCGCGGTAGTGGCTTTATTTATCAAGGTAGTGAACATTCAAGTTCTGTAATTTTAGGCGCTAATTCAATTATTTCAAAGCGTTGTCCGTTGGGTTTAAAAATTCCTAAGTCAGTAATGACTAAGTCCACAACAGCAGCTCCAGTCAAAGGTAGTGAGCACTTTCTCGTTAATTTAGGCTTTTGACTTTTTGAAAAATGGGCCATCATAACAATGACCTTTTTTGAACCGTTGACGAGGTCCATGGCCCCACCCATTCCAGTCACTTTTTTTCCTGGAATCATCCAATTGGCCAAGTTTTTCTCTACATCGACTTCCATACCCCCAAGGATCGAATAATCAATGTGCCCACCACGAATCATACCAAAACTAAGAGCACTATCAAAAAAGGAAGCGCCTTTTTTGATAGAAATGGTTTCTTTTCCTGCATTAATAAGTGTTGGAGAGACTTTATCCTTTGTTGGTCTTCCTTCGACCCCAAGTACTCCATTTTCGGATTGAATCATAACATTTTTCTCGATAGGCATACGCTGAGCAATTAATGTAGGCATTCCTATACCAAGATTTACACTCGATCCATTTTCAATGAGTGAGATAACTTTGTCGGCCATTTCTATTTTGGACCAGCTCATTGATTGTCCTTTGTGATAAGAAATTCAATATCATTTTGATAATTTTTTCCTTGATAGATTCTTTGGACAAATATTCCTGGGACATGGACATCTTCAGGGGGAATATCGCCGAGCTCTACGAGCTCCTCAACTTCAGCGACGGTTATTTTTGCGGCCATGGCCATAAGTGGAGAAAAATTTCTGGCCGCTTCTTTGAACCATAGATTTCCATATGGGTCTGCTTTTTGGGCCTTAATAATGGCAAAGTCTGCATCTAAAGGAAGCTCTAGAATACAAGGGCGGTCAAAGACTTTAATTTCTTTTTTATCGGCCACAACAGTTCCATAACCAGTAGGTGTATAAAAACCACGAATGCCCATCCCGGCCGCTCGGATACGTTCTGCAAATGTCCCTTGAGGGACGAGCTCATATTCGATTTCTTTATTTAGGATTTGTTGCTCAAGGTCCGGGTTTCCACCAACATAGCTACAATATGCTTTTTTTATTTTCTTTTGTACTAATATTTTTACAAGACCTCTTCCTGAGTTACCAATGTTGTTTGAAATAACTGTAAGATCTTTAATATCCATTTGGGTTATGGCGTCTATTGAGTTTTCGGGTATTCCACATAGACCGAATCCGCCGCTCATAATGGACATACCAGAACATAGACCATCAAGAGCTTCTTGAGCATTGGCATAAACTTTTTTAAACGGGTCGCTATCCTTCGTCATTTTTTTTATCCATTATTTCTTCAAGAATATCTAATTGAGACTCTAGTTGCTTAGGTAGGTAGCAAAAATTTGGTGCTAAAATTATTCTTTTATCGTGTATTACTAAATAGAGCCCTTTCTCTAAAAAGTGCTTAAGTGAAGGGAGTCCTTCAATTTCAATTGCCGCAAGCATTCCGACACATCGAACTTCTTCTACACGAGGCTTTTTAGCAAAACTAAAAACTCGACGATTAAAAACCTTTTCGAGGTTTTTATAGTGCCTTATAAACTCATCGTCCTTGCAGAGTTTTATTACGGCCTCCATGGCGGCCAAACCTAGTGGATGAGCATAATTGGTGAGTCCACAAGAGAGGATATTTTCTTCAAAAAAAGTAGAAATCCTTTCACTGGCGTAAACTGCACCGAATGGTATCATTCCACCTGTTATTCCCTTTGAAAATGTAACAATATCAGGCTCTAGCTGATAGTGAAAATATCCAAATGGCTCTCCTGTTCGATAAAAACCACATAAGACTTCATCAAGTATAAGTAATAGGTCATACTTTTTACATAGCCTCTTAATGCCATTCCACCATTTTTGAGGAGCTGGATAAACACCATTACCCCCTATGATTGTCTCAAGGAAAAAACCCGCTATGTTTTCAGGGCCGATGTTCTTAATTACCTTTTCAGTTTCTATTAAATCAGGGTCTTTATTGGCTTCAGGTATCCAGGCCGTCCATTCATCAAGAGTAATATTATGATCTCTTCTCCAGTCTCCTGAGATAGAAAGGGCACCTAGTGTGGCCCCATGGTAACTGAGCTTACGGCTAAGGATGACTTTTTTGTTTGTAATTCTTCTGGCCATTTTTAGAGCATTTTCATTTGATTCTGCTCCACCTGTCGTATAAAAAATCTTACCATTTTTTTTATTTAAAAAATTTAGGAATTCGTGGGTGACTCGGTTTTTTAGATCAAATGTGGCCTTAGGTGAAGCAATAGCAAATTGATTTAGCTGGTTTATAATTGCATTTTGAATAAATTTATTTTTTAAACCGAATGAAGCCTGATAGCTTATGCTAGAAAGGTCGTAAACACGACCATACTCTTTAGTTTCAAAAGATGTTTCGTCTACTGAAAGTAAATCAAAGTGAGTAATGTCTTTTTGCTTTGTCCAAGTAAAAAAGTAGGGAAAGTCCAATCACTTCTCTCTTAAAAATGTTCCTTCTTTTAAAGTAAAAGCGTAATCTTTGAAATTGTCATCATATTTTTTACAACCTCGCCAAAAATAGTTATTCCCGGTTATAAAATCACTTACAAGGCCTCCACAGGTTTGTGAGGGGTCTTTTGCTCCATAAGCAGCATAGTGAGAACATAAGGAGAGGGGTTCATTATCATGATTTTGGAGAAGAGAGCTTAAATCTGAACTATTTGTTACTTTACCGATCTTTTTTTCTAAAAGCTCAAGGCGTATTTGAGTTGTTTTACTAATATGCTCTTGGCTTTCAAAGTGTTGAGTTTGGGGTGATAGACAGTGGTTTGTATGCAGGCAATACCCAGTTTTGCTTACCTCTGACGTTACCACCTTGGCCTCCGGAAGTAATTCAATCATTTGTGCTTGTTCTTTATTGGCCAATAAATAGTTATGTCCACTAGTAACAGTGTGTGAGGTAAGAGTCTTTTCCATATGATCGAAGGAGTTTTGTTCTAGGACAGCTCTTACCAATACTGGCCATATGATTCCACTTTTTTTGGCCTTTGTATTGAGATTATTAACGCCGATGAATAAACCATGTTTATTAATACCCGCCATTCCAACGCAGCCAATTATTGATAGGCTTAGTTCATTAGGAGTTTTGAGAAGGCACATGTAATTTTTAGCGCTAGCGTGCATATCCCAAGTCTGACCGGCAACAGAATTATTATCATTTTTAAGATAAGCGGTTGAGCAGCCTTCATCACCTAAGAGGATGTCTCTAAAATCGGTATAATTGTTTATAAGAACGATATCTTCTATTGGCAGGCCACTAGATTCGGATATTCCTTGAATCTCTAGGCTTGGCCCTTCAAATTCAGCTTTTGAGAGCTCAAATTGCTCTTTTGCTAATGGCCTTAAAGAGTCTTTAAGAGAAGGATTTCTTCTGAGTAAAAGCTCTTTTCTAATTTCATAGATTTCTTTAATGGCCACTTTAAACGTTTCACCATGTTGGTGTCCTCTTTCGAGGGGGCCTAGGTCTAGAGAGAACTCAATTAAAGGAAACCCATAATCACTCATTTATAAACCTCTTCATGGATGAGTAATTAGGGCTGACAATGTGACATTCTTTTTCTTTACGCATAATGTTTGCGAGGCTTAGAGGTATATTTCCTTTTAATTGAGCATTGCCGTTGTGGAATTGATAAGAAACACCTTCATAGGTATCAAGAAGTTTTTTAAGCTTTTCTTCAAATCTCTTTTTAGTATCGAAATACTCATCCTTATTAGTTTCAATAAGATCGATTGCTCTTTCAAAACATCGAAAAGAATACTCATCACCATCCCATGTAGAGATCATCATAAGAGGTTTATCAATAAAATATTTTTCCTTACATAGGACAAGTCCACCTTGGGCCCCCATATAGAGCATGGTTAGATCTGGTTGACATTCACTCATTTGGGATACGAAAAAATAGTCGTTAGAATAACGATACATGCTGGAAGCAGTTTCATTAAATATGAGTGGGACATCATATTTATTACATATTTTCCTTGCTTCCTTTAAAAACTCCAATGGAGTGGGAGTCATAAGGTTTTGAGTAAGAGGCTCAAGAAAAACTCCTAAAGGTGGATTTTCAGAAATCTCTTTTTCGAGCGAAGAGAGCACGCTCTTAAAGTTGTTGTTATCGGGGCATTCAAGATAGGTGGTATCAAAGTAAGGTTTTTTAGGATGGGTCAGAGAGTATGAAAGAAAACTTCCTTCACCAAAAAAATGACCTTTGAAAGTGATAAGCCTTTTGTATGGTCTTTTGTCACGATTATTGTACCAAATTGATTTTATGACTTTATCAACGCACTCAGATTGTCCGCTGCAACTGTAGGCATGTTGAAGCTCTGAAGGAGCTAGCGATATAAGCTTTTTTAATGATGCTAAAAATTTTTCACTAACAAAGTTAGATAAGCAGACTTTGTTTACCATAACATCGAGGTTGTCTTTCACAAAGTCAGCATCAATATCGGAAATAGTAATTGGAGTTGTTAGACCATTGCCCAATTGGATAGTATTCCCATTCCACTCATTTTCTACAGTATAATAAATACAATCACGATATGGGTTTTCATCTCTATAATCTTCAGGAATGTAAAAAATTTCTCGAGCGCCAAGTGATAAGTTTATTTTTATCATTCCTTTTGCCATTCGATAGCGGTTACGGCCATTAATCCTTTTGGTGCTGTTTGTGTAGCTAAGAGCAGTAATAGCGTATTTTAAATACCGACCGATCGCATTTCCCGAAATAGATTTATCAATTGTTATATCTAAGACATAGGATGTCTTTTCATCATTAAAGTTTTTATCTCTTCTTAAAACCTTTTCTAGAGGAAAGTTTTTCATCTGAGAGCAAATGGCCAGCCCAACAATTTTATTATTTTTATAGAGTGCTAGACCAATTCCACCTGTTGTCGATACAGCTTTCTTAAAAATCTCAAGAGAGGTCTGTCTTTCTGGTTCGTAAATTTTTTCTTGAAGAGATTGAATTTCATCTTTGTGTTGTTCAAAGTTGTTCTTATTAATGTGAGCTAATTCTACTCCTTCAGGAAGGATAAAGATTTCTTTTAATTTATTTAGAATGAACTCTTCAGAAGGAATCAATCCTTCTACAGTACCAAGTTTGAGTTCTAGTAAAAATTCTTGCCATTGATAAAGATTAGATATTCCCCAGTCCCTGGTTTTAATAGGAGTATTTTCTTGAGGTTCATTGTGATAGATTTCTTTGGCCAAGTTTTTTATACGATTAAAGAGCTCATCAATAAGGTCTTCAGTAAAACCGAGGTTTAGCCTAAATCTTAAGGTGTGTGAGCCTGCTGGGTAAAAAAGAAGTCCATGATCGAAACGCTTTGAAACAAAAGTCATCACATCCTCTGCCTTATCAAGTGCCAAAGCAAAGGAGAGTCCTTTTACACGAGGTCTACTGAAATGTGATGGGAATTCTTTGATGAGCTCATCAAGTTTTTTTCGAGTATAATTTTCCATGGTTAAAATGTCATCATGACTTTGATCTAATGCCATAGCATGATGGTAACCTCTTATCATCGAAGCCACGGAATACTCTTGTCCACGATGAAGTTTTGTTTTAGATATAACCATTCCTGTTTGGGCCTTTTTAGCACAGGTAACATAATCAGGAATTAAGGGTTGATCGTTAATATCTTTTAAATTGAAAGTATGATGCCAAAAGAAATCTCTCCCTAGATGAAATCCTGTTTGTACTTCGTCAAAAATAATGGAAACTTGATATACTTTAGCGAGAAGGGCCAGAGCATTAAAATAACGAGAGCTTGCGTAACGGTCACCACCTTCACACTGCATTGGTTCTACTAATATGGCAAAGACTTCTCCATCATCTAAAGTCCTTTTGACTTCTAAGAGACTATCAATTTCTTTTTTTAAAACCTCATCTTGTTCCCATGAAGTTGGAATGGAGAAATCTTTTTTAGTTATTTCGTTGCCCCAGAAATGTATCCAATCCTTTGAGGCATGTTGTTCGTAATCATCACCATTAATCTCAGGAAAAGAACAATACTTTGTCTTAAACTCTTCCCATTCAAAAGGCTCTCTTTTGGATGGGTTCCATGTAGATGATAATGTAATGAGCATTCGACCATGAAAGGAGCCTTCAAAGGCCAGAACTTTATGCGCTGTTTTTCTGGTCCTTTTTTTCCATGCATCTATAAGGGCCGTTTCATTGGACTCGGCCCCGGAATGAGTAAAGGTTAAATGAAGATCTTTATTATTTAATTTTCTTCTTACAAAATGAAGGAATCTTTTTTGTATATCCTTAATGGCAGGAGTTGTTTGATCATTCGTCCATGATTCTTGATAGTGTGCGCATCCAAATAGAGAGGGGTGATTAAAACCTAGACCAAGTGTAGCTATTTGTGAGGCTCCATCAAGTATATAGCTTATTTCATTTTCAGAACTCTCGATAGCAAGAAATGGGCCTTCGGAGTGATCTAGTTTTGTAAGATAAGGCTTTTTCTCTGCTGGTATGAGCTTGTTTTGATAATAGTTTTTAAGTTTTTTTTCAGAATAATCTTGATCGTTACTTCCGATCATATGAAATGATTTTGTCATGATAAAATCCTTAGGATAATAAAGCGTGATCAATATTGTATTTAAGAAAATCTTGGAATTTTACTCCATGGTTTTCCATCATTTTAGGGAACATTGAAATTGGAGTTAAACCTGGGAAAGTATTAATTTCATTGAGGTATAATTTCCCTTGCGCTGTTAAGAAAAAATCAACTCTTGCGAGATGATTTATTTTAAGCTCTTTAAAGGCCTTTAATGCCCATGTTTTAATTTGGTTAATCTGTTCATCGCTAAGATCTTTCGCTTGTACTAAAGTCTTAGTATGGCTGTCCTCGTTGTATTTTTCTTCAAAAGTGTAGAAGGTATTTTCCTCTTGAGGAGGAAGGATTTCACCTGGAGAAGTGACTATAACCTTTCCATCATATTCAAATACACTTACTTCAAGCTCGCGAACCTTAAGTGATTTTTCTATTAATGCATAAGGGCTTAAATTAAAGGAAGCTTCAATTGCTGTTTTAGTTTCTGAATTAATCTCATTTATTTTGTGGCAACCAACGGATGAGCCTTGGTTGCTTGGCTTTAGAAAGAGAGGTCCATGCTCTTGCAGAAACTCTTCAACTTTATCGAAATCAGGAGAGCTTAGGTAAGTAAACGGTGTGGTATCGATCCCCATTCTTTCTAACCATAGCTTTGTTGTTATTTTGTTAAAACAAACTTTTGATGCTTCTGGGCCTGCCCCTAAATAGGGAAGTTGAATGAGCTCAAAGTATGACTGGATGTCACCTGTTTCTCCAGGGATACCGTGTATGCAAGGGATGGCAAAATCTATTTTAATTTTTTCACCATGGCCAATTAAACATTTTTGATCATCAAGGTGATATTGCTTTTTTGATTTATCTATAAATTTAAAATCTTTAGTTAGAATAAAGTAATATATATTGTATTCATTTAATGAAAGTAATTTGTCCTCAAGGTAATTAGCAGAAACTAAGGATACATCATGCTCGCTTCCGCCACCTCCGCATAGGATGAGTATATTTTTTTTCAACATTGCCCCTCCCAAGGACTTTTATTAGCGAAACTTCTTCGGTAACTTTTCCTTGTCGAGATTTATAAAGTTTTCTAGACAGCTTAAAAGGTCAATCGAATTTGATTTTTTCTCACCATAGGCCCTCATATTAACAGTGTTCGACTCAATCTCTTTATCTCCTATCACGAGCATAAAAGGGATCTTTGACTTTTGAATTTGTCGTGTTTTGTATCCCATAGACTCATTTCGTTCATCGATTGTTACTCTAAGCCCGGCATTATCGAACTGTGATTTTATTTTAATACAATGTTCTAGGTGGCTATCATTATTAACGGGTACAATTACAGCTTGTGTTGGGGCCAACCAGAATGGATAAGCACCACCAACGTGTTCAAGGTAAATTCCAAAAAATCTTTCGAGTGAACCCAATAAGGCCCTATGGATGACAACTGGTCTTTCTTCTGCACCTTCTGAATTTGTAAACTTTAAATTAAATCTTTCAGGCAATTGAAAATCTAATTGTATTGTACCTAATTGGTAATATCTTTGGATGGCATCTGCAATCTCGACATCGATTTTAGGGCCATAGAAAGCACCATCACCTTCTTTGATATGATAAGTTTTTCCACTTTTATCGAGCGCATTTTTTAATGCATTCTCAGCTAAGTCCCATGTCTCATCATTTCCAACTCTCTTTTCTGGTCTTGTAGAAAGATTTATTTTAACATCTTTAAAACCAAAGTGGTCATAACAAGTAAAAAACATGTCCATAAGATTAAGGATCTCTTCCTCTATCTTATCTATCGGTAAGAATACATGGGCATCATCCTGACAGAAAGTTCTAACTCTTGTAAGTCCTGCGAGACTTCCAGACGCCTCATTTCTATGAAGTCTGCCAAAGTCAGCAAATCTAAGGGGAAGATCCCTATAACTGTAATGATAGTGCTTAAACATGAGCATATGGCAAGGGCAGTTCATAGGTTTTACTGCATACTCCCTATCTTCAACCATTGTGAAAAACATATTCTCTTGATAATTTTCATAGTGACCACTTGTGTGCCAAAGTTCAGTATCTAGAATTTGTGGTGTGATTACTTCAGAGTAACCATACTTGTCATAAACTCTTCTTATAAACTCCACCAGTTGGTTATATATAAAGGCACCTTTAGGCATAAAAAAGGGCGATCCAGGCGCTACTTGTTCAAAGTGAAATAGCTCTAGCTCTTTTCCGAGTTTACGATGGTCTCGCTTTTTGGCCTCTTCTAAAAAGTTAAGATATTTTTTAAGCTCCTTTCTATCACTAAAGCAAGCAGCATATATTCTTTGAAGCATTTTATTGGAACTATCACCCTTCCAATAAGCACCTGCTATACTTAGGAGCTTAAAGTGGGTAGGTATTTGACCGGTCCTTTCAACGTGTGGCCCTCTACAAAGGTCAATAAATTCGCCCTGCTGATAACTGCTTATTGTTTCATCATCAAACCCCTCTATAAGCTCTATCTTTAGGATATCCTCACGCTTTTTCCAAAACTCAAGGGCCTCGGCTTTACTCATTTCGACCCTTTTAACCTCAAGGTCTTCCTTTATAATGTCATGCATTTGGGACTCTATATTGGCCAAGTCTTCATTAGTTAACCTGATATTTATGTCAATATCGTAATAAAAACCATTACTTATAACGGGGCCAACCCCAAATTGGATTTTTTCATCAGGGAATACCCTGCTAACAGCTTGTGCCATGAGATGGGCGGTAGAATGCCTAATTGTATCAAGGTCGAATTTAGCCATAAGTTCCTCTAGGTCGTCTTTATGACGAGAAATGTAACAATAAGCCTTTATTAAATCAATGAGTTAAAGCGTAAAAATTTAACAATTTCTTTAACAAATTTTGACTAGAGGCGCAGCGTTATGGTATAAACTCTTTGGCTAAGCACCTCAATTTAAAAGGGAGGGGATAATCTTATGAGCGAAACAATAGAAGGACTAGGGCCTAGTGCTCAATTTGGTCTTCAATACTTAGACTCAGAAAAAGATAAAAAGAGTGAATATTCTATAACTTACAAGGAATTAGGTAAGTCCTACTACCTTCTGGCCAAAGTCCTTTATGATAAAAGTGATTTAATTGAAGCAGAAAAAAACTTTATTAAAGCATTAGAGTTTACCCAAACTCCAGTAGACTGCTATTCAATATTAAAAATTTATGGATTTCTCATTCGAATAGCCTCGGAAAAACTTGAAAACGAAAAGGCACAACTTTATATCCAAAAAGCTAAAGAACTCGTCAATAATCTCTCCACTAAACTTGGTAGTTTAGGCTCAGAATATTTTTATAACTTAGGTATTATAGAAAATTATAGTGGGAATTTTTCTCAGGCAAAAGAAAACTTTTTAATGTCTTATAAAAAATCCAAAGAGGAAAATGAGCCTGAGATACTTTCAAAATGTTTATTGGCCTTAGCGATTCTCTACTATAATGGCAAAAATTATAAGACAGCAATAGAATATTTGGTACAACTTGATGAGCTACTTAAAATAATCAATAAAACCTATTTAAGAGGCTCAATGTATTACTACCTAGGTAAGATATATATAGAGATTGAAGAATACGAGCTGGCTCAAAAAAATCTACAAATGGCGAATAAAACTTTACAAGAAAAAAAATGCTGGAACCTTCATGGATATCTTCTGCTTTCAAAAGGCATTGTTCATAAAAAACTAGGTGAATTTGAAAAAGCTCTAGTTTATTTTAATTATGCTATCGATAGTACAGATCCAACTCATTTTAAAAGACTTTTTACGATAGTTAGATCTGAGATTCAGGATGTGAATGATGAAAGTGTTGACATTTATCTGGATCGCACTAATCGAAAAATTCACGAAAGAACACTAGGAACTATAGATTTTAAACACAGGTTTGTTCTTTTAGAAATATTATTTCTTTTGGCAAAAAATCCCGGGGCATATTTTGATAAGGACAAATTAGCTAAATCCATTTGGAAAGACGAATATAACCCTCTTATTCATGACAAGCTCATTTATACAAGCGTTAGTAGATTAAGAAAGCTAATCGAACCCAAAATACCTATTTTAAACAATGAAGCTGAAAAAACACCGCGTAGGAAATATATCTTACGAGGCAAAGATGGATATACTTTTAACCCAAGAGTTAAAATTCGATTCCACTCCGAAACAAAATATGTTTCTGAAAAGATGATTGCCAATGTTGAGATTACTTCTCCTGTATAAACTTCTTTTTGCCTTTCCTGTCCTGACCATTGGGGAAGTTGTTTTAAAAGATAGAGCAGTATTTCGAATTGATGGTCGTATTTACTTTGAATCAGACCTTGGGCCTATTTACAAAGTTTATCAATCATTTGATTGCATCGAGGCCAACTCCTTTAATAAGGTAATGGGAAAAGTTGAACTTACGGAAAATTCGACCTGGAATAATAAAGCGTTAAGAAAAATAATGACGTTTGAGAAACTTAGAAAGTTCATACGAAATGAAAACCTTGGAGATCTCAAACTAAAAGTTAAGTTAAGGCAGCAAAAAAAGTGTTTAAGTATTCCAAAAGAAGTTCTCAAAATTGAGTCGTACATGAGACAAAGATTTTTTCCCGAGAATAAGGCCATAATGGACCTGGAATTTAAGAGTTTCAAAAAAGACAACCAATACAAAAAAGAAACTGATCTAAAGAAAGCCTTTATTGACTACCAGCAAATTAAAAGAAAAGAGTCTCAAAAGCTTTTCATTAACTCGCTGCTTAAAAAAGCAGAATCTTTTGAATTTTTTCATGATTAATGCAACCGAGCTGAAGCCTTCCAGTAAATATATTGAACAAATTAAAGAAATGGATAATGACCTATTTGATAGGCCCTGGTCGGAAAAGAGTTGGAGTAATATTCTAACTAATGAAAATTACAGCACTTTTATTCTTCTGGATCATGAGTCTCTTATTGGTTTTAGTGTATTTTTTCTTCCA
>JAURDE010000168.1 GCA_030828105.1 Bdellovibrionota bacterium
GCCTCTTTAGAGTTTTTAAAAAGGTTATAAAAAACTTGAATAAGCATACTCTGCTTACCTAAAATCTTTAAGGACCCATCTATATCACTATCACCGATTATTTTAACTCCTGCCGCTGTAATCGTCGTCCTACAAACATTAAATGTCATAAGAATTGTTTCTTTCAGATTAAGAGGCTTAACATCTTTTTTCCTCTCATCTTGGGCAAAGGCCCTTAATCCAGAGACAACAGACTCGGCCCTAATCATGGCATCATAGATAGTTTCAAATTCCTTATCAAACTTATTTTTACTCTCTTCATCGAGGTTCTCAACCTTGGCCATTTTCATTTGTACAAGCTGTATACGACCAATAGCAATTGTTAGAGGATTATTGATCTCGTGTGCAACCGATCCTGCCATATCAATCAGAATACCCATACTAGCAGCTTTTAAACTTTCAGTTCTTTGTCTCTCAACCTCATCGTTGAAGCGCTTTATCGTGATATGTGTATCGATTCTTGCCCATGCAATCTGGAAATCAATCGGTTTTGTAATAAAGTCATTAGCTCCAATTTGCATAGCTTCAATTAAATCTTGATTTTCTATTTTTGCCGTTACCATAATAACCGGTAACCTCATGGCGGAATATCTTTCTCTTACCCATTTTAAAATATCAAGACCTGAAACCTGAGGCATAACAACATCCAAAAGGATCAGATCAAAATCACCATTTTTTATAGTCTCGATGGCCTGACTGGAATCAGTAAGACACATTGTCTCAACACCTAATTTTTTTAAGCGAATATCAATAACCTTAACATTGACTGGGTTATCATCAACAATAAGGACCTTGTAAGGATGATCCTTTGGTATTTCTTCTGATAAAGACTTTACCTTTTCTTCTGGTGCTTCAGACATAAATTATTTCCTTAGGAGCTTTTCGGAATAATTTATTTCCTCTTTAGATATCTCTAGAATTTTAGATAGGGACTAAACCATTTGATTGGATAAAATTATTTTTATTGATTAAATAAGTTTTATAATGTTGCCCATATTCTTTTATTTCCTCTTCAGATAGCTTCCTAATAACTTTAGCAGGATTACCTAAAATAAGATGCCCTTCAGGAAATTTCTTACCAGGAGTCAGTAAAGAGCCTGCCGCTACAAGACTATTAGCGCCTACTTCAACTCCATCCATTAAAATGGCCCCCATCCCAATAAGACAGTTATTCTTAACATGACAGCCATGTAAAATAACTTTATGTCCAATGGTTACCTCATCTCCAATAAAGACACTGTCTTTCTCAGTAACGTGAACAAGACTTAGGTCTTGGATATTGGATCTTGCTCCTATATGAATTTTGTTTATATCTGCTCTTAAAACACTCCCAAACCAGACTGAAGAGTCTTCTCCAAGAGTGACATCGCCAATAATAGTACAATTAGGGGCCAAGTAAGAGCCCTGACCTATTTGAGGAGTTTTACCAAGATGAGAAAAAAGATTTATAGAGCTTTCCATGGAAGCTTAGAGATATAGGCCGAAAGATCAGCAATATCCTGAGAGGATAATTTTTTAATATAAGGCTCCATGGCCTTATTAACTCTGATACCTTTTTGCATATTACTTATCTGTAAAGAAACATACCAATCAAACTGTCCACCAATTTTAGGCGCGTTTTGTGACTTTTTACCTGCTCCAAGTTTTCCATGGCAAACAATGCACTTTGAATAAAGTTTAAAACCTCTTTTAAGTGCAGGAGTATCTAAGGCGACTTTAAACTCAACTTTTTTCACTTTTTGTTCTTTCTTCACCTTTGGCCTTTTTGCCTCTTCGATAGCGGCCAGGGTCTTAAGGCGATTCTTATAAGCATTCTCGGCCTTAGAATATTCAAACGGCTCGTTGCTCACTTCAATTGATTTATATGAATTGAGCCCTTTCAAAGCGATAAAAAATGACACAACAAGAATAAATACGACTAGCTTGTTCATGGATTCTCTACTTTCTTAGTGGATTATTACTTTCTACCCAATTTAACCTTAGAGGGCCAATTATTCAACACGATTTAAAATGGAAAAGACCTCAGAGACATTACTTACGATTTGCAATATATTTTTATGCTCTTCTCTAACGAATCCTTCCTGACACATAACACCAACATGTTCAACAATGCCGTCATAAAAACCATCTGAGTTTAAAAGATAAATTGGTTTTTTATGAAAGCCTAATTGATGCCATGTTAGAATTTCAAAAAGTTCATCTAAAGTGCCTAGTCCTCCAGGAAGGGCCAAAAATATATCTGAGAGGTCATACATCTTTTGTTTTCTTTGATGCATATCATCGACAACATAGAGCTCTTCAAGACCTGAGTGACCAAGCTCTTTATTCAAAATGGCCTTGGGGATAACACCCCACACCTTCCCATCTTTTGCCAAGCAAGCATCGGCCAGTGCCCCCATAATTCCTATCGAAGCACCTCCATATACCAATCCCCACCCTCTATCTGCCAAACCTTCCCCAAGCTCATTGGCCAACTTTATCCACTTTTTATTTCGCCCCTCAGAGGAGCCGCAAAACACACATAACTTTTTCAAATTTCTACCTCTATCTCTTCCCATTTAAGACCTACTCTTTGTTCTTTAGGACATATATGAAAAAAGTACTCTTGATTTCCCTTCTTACCTTTTAATTCACTTGCATAAAGACCAAGAACGGAGAACCCAATTTCTTGCAAGTATTTATAAAGGTCATGAATGACTTCTTTAGTGATATGAGAGTCTTTAACGACTCCTTTTTTATTCTTTTCTTTTTTGGATGTTTCAAATTGTGGCTTTACCAAAACAAGAGCTTTCCCTAAAGGTCCAAGGTGTGCCAACACATTCTCTAGAACTTTAGTAAGTGAAATAAAAGAAAGATCGACAAGAATAATGTCAATTTTTTCTTCTAATTCAAAAGGGAACTTCACATTAATTCCCTCCATGTTAATAACTCTATTATCATCTTTAAGAACGCTGGCCAATTGATCGTGTCCTACATCAATGGCATAAACTTTTTTTGCTCCCTTAGAAAGGGCCACTTCTGTAAAACCACCCGTTGAGGCCCCAACATCAGCAACAATTTTATCAGTAAAATCTAATATGTTTTGATTCAAGACTGAGATTAATTTATCAGCACCCCTACCTACAAAGATATTTTCTTTCGTTATAATCACATTATCACTTTCTGAAATTGGATAGCTCGTCTTTGATACTTGCTTGTCATTAACAAGAACCTGACCTGATTTTATTAGATTTTGAGCTGCTGAACGGCTTGTACAAAGCCCTTTTTCAACCAAGAATATATCCAGTCTTTTTTCTTTCACCTTATATTTGGAGTAAAACTTAACTCAATAACTTGATCTGAAGAGTGGTTAACTTCATGGGTAACTTTTTTGCCAAGTTCAACCTCAAAGTCTTTTTTAATTAACAGTTCATATTTACTTTTATTCTTTTTAAACAAAGAGCCTTTAACAATCACAACGCCAGCTGGGCCCAAGAGCTCATTTACATCCTTAAATCTTGCTTTAAGAGAGAGCAGCCAGTCTTTTCCAATAAATATTTCTTTTTCTTCAGCATTATAAAAGTCTTCTACACTATGGACTTCGCTGACTAGTACCAAACCTTTATCCATCCCTTTTTTATGGATAATTTCTACATTAAGGCTAAAGCTGGCCCAAGAAGAAAAGGAAGTTAAAAATAAAACAATAAAAAGAGGGGCAAATAATTTCATTAACGCTATAATAGGCCTTAAATTGCGTATTTTCAAAGGGCGTTATGCGAAAATATCGATATTCAAACCTCTGGAAGACCATTACTTTTGGTTATTTGATTATAATAGCTTATTTTTCGCTTAAGACACCTTCTCCTGAAGTTGCTTCTTACGGAATTTCAGATAAATTACTCCATTTCTTAGCTTATCTTTTTGCGGCATTTTTCTTCAGTCTTGTTATAAAGAAAAAATACCTCAGCCTAATTTTTATTTTTCTCTCGTTCTATGGTTATTCAATGGAGTTATTACAAGAGCAAATAGGTAATCGGTATTATGAACTGGAAGATCAATGGGCCAATATGGCAGGTGCCTTTGGCGGATGTATTTTATCTCTCATCGACAGAATCAACTTATTTCAAAAAATTGAAAATTATATTGGCAAGTCCTCTTCTCCCTGAGAAAGGTGGTCAACCTGACCTCTTAGTGACATATGATCAAAATTCTCATCATATTCCGTAAACAGATCACCACCCTTGGTATGAATGAGACAATTGTTTTTCCAAGATTTTAATTTGGCCATAGCAACAGCACAGGCCATAGCACCAGTGCCACAGGATAAAGTTTCTTTTTCCACGCCTCTTTCATAGGTTCGGATTTTAAGTTCATTATCTTTTATAATCTCAACAAAGTTTACATTCGACTCTTTTTTAAAGCGTCTATTTTTTGAAATTTGTTTTCCTCTCTCATCTACAGCTATTTTATCAACATCGTCGGTTAAAAAAACACAATGTGGAACTCCTGTGTTTAAATATAACCCCTCTTTAAAATCATAGAAAGAGGTAAGGTCAATGGTACCAATATCGTAGAGCTCGGTCATTTGGACTTTAACCTCGTCCTTTTCAATTTGACCGATATAACGGCCTTTATTTGTTTCGATATCAACTGTCCCCTCTCCTTCTTTAAGTTGATTACGTAAATGATAAGTAAGCGCTCTAAGGCCATTTCCACAGAGGTCAACTTCTCCACCATCTCTATTACGATACTCCATCTTTACTTCAGCGACAGAAGACGGTTTTATAAGAACGATTCCATCTGCATTATTTTTTTCACAAAGCTGTGCCCAAAACTCATCACTTTGGTCCGAAGGGTCTATTTCTCTACAATCTGAAACCAAAAGGAAATTACCCGTAGCAGAATATCGATGGTATTTAAGACTTTTCACAATAACTCCATGCGCTATTAAGGTTACCTTATTGCCAATGATGCCCTAGAGAGTTATAAAAGTCACTCTTGATTTAGGGGGGGTATAGCTCAGTTGGTTAGAGCTCCCGGCTCATAACCGGGCGGTCCCAGGTTCAAGTCCTGGTGCCCCCACCACTAAATTTCATATTATTTTTCTATACGCTTTTCGAAAATTTCATAAAGGCGCCATCTCGCTGCTGGAATTTCATCGATATATTTATTATCAATACGATAAAAATAAGAATCCTCTAAAACATTTACTTCAAACCAACTCTTATCAGTTTTAAATAAAACTGTATCTTCAAACAAAGTCTCTCCCCTCGTAAAAATACCGATATCTTTTCCCTTATAACTTAACTGCACGCTTCCTTTTTTGATAAAATATAAAAACCTACCATCTAGACTTTCAATCTTGGTTCCTTTTTTTAATTTCACTTCTTCAATATTTTGAGCAATTGTATTTAGCTGAGGAGAATAGGTCATTTCTGAAAAGGCCGAAACTGTTCTTAAAAATGATAACTTTTGTTGAATTGAAACAATGATATCATAAATTTGAA
>JAURDE010000190.1 GCA_030828105.1 Bdellovibrionota bacterium
AAATATAAAAAAATACATTAAGAAAACGAGGGTGGAATGAGTGAAGTAACTCTTAAAAATAAATTGTTTTTTTTGTTAGTAGATGATCAGACCTTTGAAGAAGAAGTAATGAAATCATTTAGAGAGGCCAATGTTTTTCCTCAGGTTGTTCATTCAGCAGAAGAGGCCATACAATTAGGCTCTAAAATGAAAGTTGATTTTCTCTTTTGTGATGAAGATAACGATGAGTCTGAAGATGTTTTAACAAAAATTAAGACTAATAATTTAAGTTGTAGAAGGGTTTTTATAAGGAAAGGGGAAAACCCGGATAAAGAGTTAGACTTAATAGCACTTCCATTTGATAAAGATGAGCTTATAGACGTCTTGTTTCCATCTAATATAAAAAGACTAGAGGATGAAAAAACAATATCTGGTAAGACTATTTTTTTAAAGAATAAAGAGCTTGATCTCAAATGTGATATAATAAGATTCGATGAAGAAGCAGTGTTGTTCAGTCTTGATACCACAGATGTTGAGCCTGAAGAGTTAAAAAATAGTGAGCTTCTTTATGGTGAAGAACATTCTGATGATCTCATCAAACTAGAAGGCGAATTTTTGTCAGTAGATTGTAATAAGGAAGATGAGATAACTTTTATTGAATTTAAGTGTAGTGATAAAAATGTAATAACATTAATAACGGATGAAAGGGCAAGTATTCAAAATAGTATTACGGAATTTATTAAGAAGAAATAAGAATAATTATGAGTAAAGAACAAGATAAGGCCATTTTAGACTTTATTAAGAATGCGAAAGTTCTTATCGCTGATAAGATCCCTCCTTCCCGTAAACGTATAAAGAAAAGCTTAATAGAGGCCGGTGTGGATGCAAATAATATTCATGAAGTTTCTTCTTTAGAAGAAGGTAAGAAAGTTTGTAAAAAAGTACTGCCGACTGTTTTAATTGTTGATATAAAAATAAAGTCGGGAAGTGGTTTTGATCTTATTGATTTTTATAGAAATCGATTTGCTGAGTCTGAAGAGTGCATCTTTCTTGTCGTAACAGGAGATAATTCTCATCAAGCTGTTTCCCAGGCAACAGAGCATGATATAAATGCCTTTATTTTAAAGCCATTTAAAGTAGAGTTTTTCATTGATAGTATAGAAGATGCTATTGATGATAAGATTTTTCCTAGTGATTACATCCTCAAAATAAATGAGGGGATAAAACAATTAGAATTAGGCAAAATAAAGGAATCTTTAAAGAGTTTTAATGAGGCAAAAAAGATGGATGAGTTTCCCTCTTTGGCCCATTATTATATTTCCCAATGTTACGTAAATGATGAAAGAAAATCTGAAGTAGTTGATGAATTGAAAAAAGGGCTGAGTTACAACCCTATCCATAAACACTGTTTAAGTGCTCTTTTTCACTTCTATAACGGCGAAAAAGATTATGTTAATGCATTTAGTACCATAAAAATAACTATTAAATTTTACCCTCATAATCCAACTCGTTTATCTGTTGCAATAAGATTGGCCATTATTAATAAGGATTATGCATATTTAGAAGAGTTCTTTAAAATTTACAAATCTTTAGGTCCACGAGGTAAAATGGTTTTTGATTATATGTGCTCTGGATTATGTGTTGGAGGTCGTTATTATCTCTCTGAGGGTAATACAGTGAAGGGGCTTGATTACTTCTCCAAAGTTTTGGGTATATTTAATGGAGAAGTTCGTTTTTTGAAAAGTATAATTGAAAATTTAGTAGAATTCGGACTTTACGAAGAATGTGATCAATATCTTTCGGCCTTTCCAGGATTTGAAAAAGGGGAAGACGACTATAAATTATGCGAGTTTTATTGTAGTGCAAAAGTTAAGCCTACAAGTGAAGTGATAAAAACTGCGCAAGAGCTGTCTAAAAGTGGATTTGATACTTATCACTTAAATCTGATAGTCGCCAGAGCTCACTCTAAGTTAGGTGAGGATAAGAAGGTCATCCAGATAAAAGATCATGTCAAGAAACAGTGGCCTGATAAAGCGAATAACTTTGCTATAAAATTAAGGGGAACGAAAGAAGCTTAGTTGTATCTTAGCTTTTCTTGTCTTTCCATATCTTCAGCAGCTTCGATACATAGTCTCGCCCAAGGCATTTTTTCGAGTCTTTTTCTTTCTATGGGTATGTCATAGTCTTCACATAATCCATAACTACCATTATTAATTTTTGAAAGTGCATGTTCTACTTCTCTCAGCCTTCTAAGTTCCCTTTCTCTTAAGCCAAAGGTTACATTTTGATTAAGATAGGTCGCAGCTTGATCACCTTCTTCAATAATTTCGTCTGATGGTACATGAAGATCTTCGTTAGACTTATTTTTGATTTGATTGAGTAAAGTGTTCTTCATGGACATCAATTTTAACTTTTGTGTTTCGACAAAATCCTTGTCAATTTTTTCACTCATCGGAACCATCCTTTTAAATATAAAAAAAATAGTGAGCGACTTGTAAAAAATGGGCAATGATTAAAAACTTACAAATTCTTTCAACTGGCTCTGATATTTGCAAATTGAATGAGGACTCCTTAGAATTCTATGTACAAACTTTTCAAGGATGAAATAGTGAAAGTAATTTTAATCTTTAGTTTCTTATTATCTTTAAATGCCTTCTCAGCAGAATATATTGTTAAGTTAAGGCCCAGTGCAAACTTAACGAATCCTCTTTACCAAAACTTCTCAGGACCTATCGAAGAGATTGTTAGAGGTGAAACTTTTCTCATAAAGACAGATCGAAAGAGTCTGGTAAGTGAGCTGTCAAATCACCCTGATATTGAATATATTGAGCCAAATTATAAGATAAGTTTAGATGATGACTTAGAAGTACAGGTTGTCGATGATCCAAAGTTTCGCCAACAATGGGGATTAAAAAATAAATATGGAGCTGATGTTAATATAGTTAAGGCTTGGGAGATCACCAAAGGAAGCAAAGATATAAAAATTGCTGTTATTGATACCGGTATAGACTATAACCACCCGGACCTAAAGGATCAAATGTGGATAAACGAAGCTGAAAAAAATGGAGAAAAAGGCGTTGATGATGATGGTAATGGATATATAGATGACATTTATGGGGCCAACCTCATTAAAGACACAGGAGATCCAATGGATGATCAAGGGCATGGAACTCATTGTGCTGGTGTTATTGGAGCCGCTCACAATAATAAAGGAATAGCTGGTGTTATGGGCAATGTTCAATTAATGGGGCTAAAGTTCTTAGACTCTTCTGGTAGGGGGGATGTTGCTGCTGCTATTAAGGCCATTGACTACGCTATAGCTCAGAAGGTTGATATCATGTCTAACTCTTGGGGGTCTACTGAGGAATCAAAGGCCCTAGAAGAGGCAGTTAAAAGAGCAAGTGATGCTGGAATAATATTTGTTGTTGCAGCTGGAAATGCAGGTACAAATAACGATAATAAACCTTTTTATCCAGCAAACTATAACTTTGATAATGTCATTACTGTAGCGGCCC
>JAURDE010000208.1 GCA_030828105.1 Bdellovibrionota bacterium
ACATTAATTATTTCAATTTCACCCTGCATTTTTTCTAAAAGAAGATTTAACCTCTTCTCGACATTAATGGCCTCGAGTATTTCTTGCTTTTCATCAATCTTCATCCCTAGATGGGCCACTATGATGTCAGCTAAACGAGAAGGATCTGTAATTGAAGAAATAGACATTAATAATTCAGGAGGTATTCTCTTATTGAGTTTTACATAGTTTTCAAATGTTGTTTTTAGAGTCCTCATAACGGCCTCTAAATTCACCTGATTATCAATAATATTTTGGCATGGAGTAACTGTAGCATAGTATCCATCTTTAACTGCATCAAACTCATCAATTTTGGCCCTTTGCTTTCCTTCGATTAACACTTTAACAGTATTATCAGGAAGCCTAAGCATTTGTATTATATTGACGATGGTTCCGATATTATAAATATCTTCTCTATCTGGATTCAAGATACTTGCATCTTTTTGGGTCACTAGAAACAGTTCATTGTTTTCCTTTGAAGCTATTTCAAGAGCTGCTATGGATTTTTCTCTTCCTACAAAAAGAGGAACTACCATATGCGGAAAAATAATCACATCTCTAAGGGGTAATAATGGGTATTTCTTAGAATCTTTTTGGCCTTTTGAAGCCATAGTACCTCCTGCACTATTTCCTTTAATTTAAGTCCCTTTTTTATTAAGGGCTTACTCTCAATTGTCACCTAATATCAAATACAGGTCAAAACTTTGGTAGGGTGGAAAATATAGGCACTTATTAAATAAAACACTTAGTTAACCGTGCTCACATATCTAAATGCTTGATTTTATGTTTAAAAATGTAAGTAGATCTCTGACAAAATAGGTTCAATAGGTAGAGTTGTAAGACTTTCTTAGAATTCAAATATGCCAATTAAAACAGTCTTATTTTTAAGCAGAATGAATATTTTTTTCTTCCTTACTCTCTTTACCTTCGTCCATTTTTCTAGGGCCTTCCACCAACTCTGGCAATTCATTACCAAGAATAGAGTCTTTGGTGATAATGATCTTATTAACTTTTGAATTTGAAGGTACATCATACATCACCTCCAACATTGTTTGCTCCAAAATTGCTCTTAATCCCCTTGCCCCTGTTTTTCTTACTAAGGCAATATTAGCAACTTCCTTAAGAGCATCTTCATGAAACTCAACCTCAATACCATCGTATTCAAATAGTTTTTGATATTGTTTAGTAATAGCATTCTTAGGTTCAGTTAAAATTCTAATGAGGGCCTCTTCATCCAATTCTTCCAGCATCGCATTTACAGGCAGTCTTCCAATAAACTCCGGTATGAGCCCAAAGCGAGTAAGATCTTCGACTTCAATTCCACCCAGTTTTTCTACAACAGATTTCTCAGATGTATTTTCTTTAGAAACTAGTCCCATTGGTCTTTTGGTCAATCGTTTTTCTATTATCTTCTCTAGTCCTACAAAAGCGCCACCTACAATAAAGAGAATATCTTTGGTATTGACCTGAAGAAACTCTTGCTGTGGATGCTTTCGTCCTCCTTTGGGAGGAACCGAGGCTATTGTGCCTTCAATAATCTTGAGAAGGGCCTGCTGGACTCCTTCACCAGAAACATCTCTTGTTATGGAGGGATTCTCTGATTTACGAGCAATCTTATCTATTTCGTCTATATAGATAATCCCTTTTTCGGCCTTTTCAATGTCATAATCACAGTTTTGTAAAAGGGCCAAAATGATATTTTCAACATCTTCTCCAACATAGCCTGCTTCAGTAAGAGAAGTCGCATCTGCAATAGCAAAAGGAACGTTCAGATACTGAGCAAGTGATTGAGCTATAAGAGTCTTACCGCTACCGGTTGGACCTGCTAATAAAATGTTAGATTTTTGTAATTCAACTTCTTGCCCTTTTTTTGATGCATTTTTAGCGTGGGCTATTCTTTTATAGTGGTTATGGACGGCCACGGAAATTACTTTTTTGGCCCTATTTTGACCAATAACGTATTCATCAAGATGTTCTTTAATTTCGTGGGGCTTAGGAACTCTATCAAGAAGCTGTTTACTAGATGATTTAACTGAGTCTTCGTAAATTATATCGTTACAAAGGTCTATACATTCATCGCATATATAACAACCTGGTCCAGCAATAAGCTTTTTCACTTCTTTTTGAGATTTACCACAAAAATTGCAGTGCAGTGATCCAGTGTTAAATTTTTCTTTTGACATTTTAACTCCCAAAAATGGTCCAGGAACCGATCTGTAGACTATCCCAGATTAAGCTCGGTTTCCATCTAAAAAGAGTAAAGTAATTTTATTTTATTACTTAGCTCTTTTTACCTTTCGGCTCAATAAAGGAATCAATTAAGCCCATTTCGACGGCTTTTTTAGGAGAAAGATAGTTATCTCTATCTGTTTCTTTTTCGATACGCTCTAAGGTCATACCTGAGGAGCTATGCTTCACATATATATTATTGAGTTGATTCTTGAGATCTTGGATCTCCCCCGCTTGAATTTGGATATCTGAACATTGTCCTTGAGCACCACCGAGAGGTTGATGAATCATTATTCTTGAGTGTGGCAAGCTGTGTCTATGCCCACCTTCACCCGCGGTTAGTAGTAGTGACCCCATAGAAGCTGCAAGTCCTACACAATAAGTATAAACAGGGCATGTTATATGCTGCATAATATCGTAAATCCCAAGGCCTGCATACACAGAGCCCCCTGGGCTATTAATATAAAAGTGAATGGGTGCCTCTGGGTCACTTTGCTCTAAGAAAAGCATCTGAGCAATAAGAAGGTTTGCTACCGTATCATTGACTTGTGTTCCAAGAAAAATTATTCGGTCTAACAAAAGACGAGAGTATATGTCATATTGCCTCTCCCCTCTGGCCGTCTGTTCAATAACAATAGGGTTGGGAATATAATTTTGAACGTCCATTTTATAAGCCTCCAGCTCTTAAAGATTCCATATTTAATAAGGTTAAGCTTCTTGAAATTAAAACTCAAG
>JAURDE010000065.1 GCA_030828105.1 Bdellovibrionota bacterium
GAGTAAGTATCGCCTTTCATCGATTGAATACCATCAAAACCAAAAGCATAGGCCCATTTTTGGTAGGGAACGGCATATTCAAGATTATAGAGGATTTCATTAGATTGATCTTCTGGTTGGATAGCGTAGCCTAGAAAACCAGTTAAATGGTTTTGAGAAGCAAATCTTAAAGAGCCGTGAGCACCAAAGACTATTTCATTGCCAGCATCACCTAAAAGAAGCTCTGTTGAGCTTGTATTTTCAGGTTTACTGTAAAAAGTAGACCTAAACGAAGCATCAAAAGCATAACTAAATCGAGAGTAAGGATTCTTTGAGTATTTCATACCAATTAAGTATGATTCTAAACCAGAATTAGTAAGTTCATTTTGTCCAGAAGTTGAATTAATGGAACGATACCTAATTCCAGCGCGAAACTCTACAGTACGTGAAAAACCATAACGGCCAAGAAAACTAAACTCTTCAATAGAGTAAGAATCACTTCCTTCTAGGGATGCCTTATTTCCCTGTTCATCGTAGGTACCTGATGTTCCAAATCGGGAATAGTTCAAATCAAGCTCTAGGGCACGTATATTTACATTTTTAGTGGGAGATCGATAAAGAATCTCACTTTGGGCGATGGATAAAGAAGGACAGACAATTAATATGAGTAATAAAATAATCATTTATTTTAAATTATACTCAAAGAATAAAATTCTAAAAGAGGTAAAAGTGCTCTTTTAGAATTTTACACCTCATTAATAATCTATTTTACGGGTTCGTAAATGGCCTTATCACCCATATGCTCTTCAATACGCAATAGTTGATTATATTTTTCTAATCTATCACTTCTTGAAGCAGAACCAGTTTTTATATGACCTGCACCGGAGGCAACGGCCAGATCAGCAATAAAGCTATCACCAGTTTCACCTGAACGATGACTAATAATGGCCTTATAATTATTTTTGAAAGCAAGATCAAGCGTTTCGAAAGTTTCTGTCAAAGATCCAATTTGATTTACTTTTATAAGAATTGAATTGGCCCATTTTTTCTCAATTCCTTCTTGAAGGATTTTTTTATTCGTTACAAATAGGTCATCACCTACGAGAACGACATCATCTCCTAAAGAGGCGTTAAGTTCGGCCCAACCATCATAATCAGACTCATGGAGTCCATCTTCAATACTATAGATAGGATATTTTTTAGTTAAGTTTTGATAATAGGTAACCATTTCTGAGCTCGATAACTTTTTACCTTGCATACTATATTGTCCATTATCATAAAACTCGCTTGCAGCGGCATCTAAAGACAGAGAAATTTCTTCATGTGGTTTATAACCCGCTTTTTCAATTGACTCTAAAATGAGTTCAATGGCCTGCTCATGCGACTCAAGGCTTGGAGCAAACCCACCTTCATCTCCTACATTGGTGGAATAGTTTTTTGAATTTAGTACTGATTTTAGTGAATGAAATACTTCAACTCCAGCTCTAAGGTTTTCAGAAAACGTTTTATTCATGTGTGGAACAATCATAAATTCTTGAATATCTAAATTATTAGATGCATGTGCTCCGCCGTTAATGATATTCATTAAAGGGTTTGGAAACCTTAACTTTCCTGTGGCCATTGGCACTTTACAGATTTGATGAAGATATTGATACAAATTAAGACCTTCATCTAAGGCCCCTGCTCTGGCCGCGGCCATAGAAACGGCCAAAATAGCATTGGCCCCTAATTTGCCTTTATTTTCAGTTCCATCAGCTTCAATCATGGCAAGGTCTAAGGAGCGTAATTCTGTAACTTCCTTATTTGTAAGAAGGTCTCTAATGACAGTGTTGATATTACCGACGGCCTTATGTACAGATTTACCTAGATATATACTTTTATCACCATCTCTTAATTCAAGAGCTTCTCTAGACCCCGTTGAGGCCCCACTAGGAACTGATGCTCTACCTAAGTTGCCTTTTTCTGTTACAATATCGGCCTCAACTGTAGGATTTCCTCTTGAATCGAGAACCTGTCTTGCCATGATCATTTTTATTTTTGACATTTAATATCTCCCGGAAAAAATAAGAAGGATTAAAACATTTTCATATCGGGGTGGCAATTTCTTATTGAATTTTAAGATTATCTACCGGCTTGAGTTCCCATAAGTTATTTGAGCTTCTTTTGAACATAAAATCATTACTAGAAACAAGAGGAAGAGGACTTTTAGGTGAAGCATTTATTATACTCTCTACTCTCCTGGCCACTGCTTGACATGGGGTAATACATTTGGCCTTAGTATATTTCTCAATGATCGACTTTATGAGCGAATAATGGGTACATGCTAGAATCACGTGACTGGGCATATAGCTTTTGAGTGGTTTTAGCTCTTGAAAAATACGTTTCTCAGTTGAGGTATCCATACCATTCCAGTAAGCATTCTCAACCAATGTTGCCAGTCTGGGTAAAACGATTGTTTTTATGCGCTGGCTATCTTCAATTTTACGATTAAGAAGAGAGAAACGAGCAGATTTAAAGCTCGCCTGTGTTAGTAAGAGGGCCGGTTTACTCAGAGGCTTTCTTTTTGACTCTTTATGTATAGCATTAACATATGGTTCCACGCCCACAAAAGACATTTTAGGAAAAGTACTTCTTAAAGAGTCAATTCCGGCCAAAGTGGCGGTATTACAAGCAACTATAACTAAATCAATTGAGTGATCTCTAAACTCAGAAGCAATTGCTTCCATTCTTTTGATGATTTGACCTTCTTTTTTCGAGCCATAAGGGCCGTGAGCATCATCAGATATATAGTAGTATTCATTATCAGGAAGTCTTTTTTTTACTTCGCTCAAGATGCTAAAACCACCAATACCGCTGTCAAAAATACCTATTTTGGCCATAAAGTTATTTATATATTAAAAGAATGACTATGAGAATAAAATTCGAAATTCCTAAAGATGCTCTTGTATTTGAAACAAATATCCAGGTTAGGATCGACGATATTAACTATGGGCAGCATCTCTCAAATGACAGACTTTTGGTGTATGCCCATGAAGCGAGAATGCGTTATTTTAAGAGCTTAGGTTTCAAGGATGAAAAATCTATAGCTGGCAAAAGTATTATAATGAGCGATAGCGCTATCATGTATAGGCATGAAAGTGTGTGGGGGGACGAGCTTAAAGTCTCTCTCTCTGTGCCCGCCCCACATCTCTATGGTTTCGATATATATTATTGTTTAACAAACTTAGATGGTCATGAAGTAGCTAGAGTAAAAACCGGTTTAGTATTTTATGATTACGCCCAGAAAAAACTTTTAAAAGCTCCAATGAGTTTAAAAGATTTAATTGCTCCAAAATTAACCACTATTTAGTCATTTAATGAAAATTACACCCCTTTAAGTACCTAAAAATAGGCCATATTAAAGTGTGACATAGGAACGTGATAAAATTATACACAGAATTATGATGAGTCCAGAAAACAGAAAAGTAATTAAGCGCTTGGAAAAAGAAAGGAATGAGCTTCTCAAGTCAAGACCTGAGCTAAGAGCACTTCAGGCTGAAATTGATAATAGGCTAAAGGTTATAGGTGAAAACCAAATATTAAGGCTTCATCTTATTCATTCGATGATGAATAATCACCTCAGGCTAAGATTTCTACCTGCGCTTCGTGGATTGATGACTTTATTAAAGGAAATAAAAAAGGAGACCGGTAAGAGGTCTCCTCACTTAAAATTAATTCAAAAAAAAGATGATTAATTATTTCTTTTTTCAAAGGTCATTTGATCAAATGACTTATTACTATCAGGAACTTCTACACTAACTTTAATGGATCCATTTTTCTTTCTCAAAAGAAAAGCATGGTGCATAGAATAGGTATATCCAGGTGATTGAAAATACCATTTATTTCCTCTATCAGGGTTTCTTTGTCTAACCCCAAGACCACCTTCACCAAGGTAAACAATACCTTTTTGATGGTTAATTTCACCATTAAAAATTGGTGCTGTTCTTTTAAGTGCGTGTCCATCAGATTCAAAGACAAAATCAACACCATATTTTTCGAATAAAGGAACCCAATGCTTTTTCGCTTTACCAGGACTTTTAACAGCTGGGTATGCCGGCCTATGATAGTTAGGAACCATCCAATAGCCTTTTGAAGAGAGATCTTTCAATGTACTTTCTAACCACTTTCTCTGTTTTCCTAAATGAGAAATGTTGGTGTTTAAGTTTATAATGGCCAGATCTGAAAAATAGGATACATAATAAACATCCTCAAACCCTGCCTCATCCATAAAAAATAATTGATTGAACAGTTTTCTATCCGTCTCATGATTTCCTCTTACAGGCACAAATGGAAGGATACGGTTATCATCAGTGATAGTTACCTGATAATCTTCGAGCCATTTTTCCCATTGGGACCATTTCATACCGTTCTCAATCATATCACCACCGAAAACAAGAGCTATAATTTCTGGGTTTTGTACAACCAGTTCTTTCATTTTCTTATTCATCACTCTTCTTTGAGCAGAATCAGATCGTGAGTCTCCACCAAACAATAACGCCAGTGGGGCATTTTTATCTTTGGGGGCCGTTTTGAAATGATATAGTTTAGATGTTTTGTTGGGTGTAGAAATCTTAAAATACACCGTACTATTTTCTTTAAGGTTATTAAGGTCAAACTTCAGAAGGTATTTACCACCTCGTTTCAAAGATTTAACTGAGTACTTTGTAATCTTGTTAATTTTAACATCTTTTTCATCCATTTTTTGGTTAATGGAATAAACAAGCTCACTGCCTTTGGCATATTTTTTCTTATCTAATGTGTAAACGACCATGGCCTTATGTGAAGGATCAGAATGCATTAAAACTCTTAGATGTTTAAATTCGGCCATTACCGAAAATGAACTCAATAAGAGTACAAAAGTAAAAATAGTTCTCATAATAAACTCCTGTGGTTTCTATTTTTTAAATTTTTAATAAGTAGAATAATTAAAATTGGGGCAGCAAAATGGGGAACTCTTTCGAAAAAAGGAATTATCCCATCTTGACCATAAAATATAGGACGTAATAAAGCGGTAAAAAAACCCCAAAAGGCCAAATACCCTATAATGAATATATTCTTTCTAAAAATCAAGGCCAAAACCCCGACCAAAATATCGGACACCCCTACCCAGTAAATTATTTGGGTTGAAAGTTGCTCTGAGGGAAATGATTTAAAAATGACCGAGTAAAAGTAAATAAATAAGTCTAAAAACTCAGGGTTTCCCATCATGGCCTCGATACCATGAAAAATAAATGTCGAAGCAACCCCTATTAAAAGAACCCATTTCTTATAGATATCACTTTTAAAAACCAAAAAAAGAGGAAAAACAATTCTCGCTAAATGGGCATAGACGACTAAATCCGAGCCAAAAAATCCACCTTGAACATATTTAAAAAAGCTAATCGAGAAAAAGAAAAGAGAGATTGGAATTAAAAACTGGCGCTTCCAAAAAGAAAGAGCGAAAAAAGCAATGGCACTTACTCCCCAGACTCTTTCAAGTAATAAGCTGGAGTCCTCCGCCCAGCCCCGAGTTAAAAAAAAGTAAGAACCTATATCTGTGCCGTATTTAAATATATTTATTAGTGAGGCCATTATTTGAAAAAACAAAAAAGCGTAAAAAATAGATTTTATCATTTTTTTACTCTGCATTTTTAAAGGCCTCTCTTGTAAGGTTGATATGCCCATCCTCTTTTACGACGATATCGTCTTCAACTCTAATACCACCAGATTTCTTTAGTTTATCAACCAACTTCCAATTGACATTACTTCTAAAAGAACTCTTTTTTAAGTCATCCAAAAGAGTTTTAATAAAATATATACCTGGTTCAATCGTTATAACACATCCGGCTCTCAAGACTCTGTTCATTCTCAAAAATGGGTATTCTTTATTAGTATCGCGATCGGGATCTTTGCCCCAAACATCATGAACATTAAGGCCGATACTATGGCCTAGCCCATGAGGGAAAAAATAATTCGTTAGCTTATTCTTATAAATCTCTGATGGGTTAAGATCTAGAAGTTTTGTATGATTAAGGACTTCAGCTATTTTTTTATGGGCCAGTCCGTGGAGATCTGCAAAATCGACTCCTGCTTTGACACTATCACAAAGTGCTAATTGAACTTTATCTAATTGGAATAGGATATTTTTAAAATCTATATCTCCATTGCCATAGGTTCTTGAAATATCTGAGTGGTAATTCAAGTGAGTTGCCCCAGCATCAATAAGAAAGCTCCACCTATTTTTAGGGGCATGGTGATCCTTTCCATGATAATGTAAAAATGAGGCATTTTCGTTCAAAGCAATAATATTTTCATATGGAAGTTCAGGGCCAGAGGAGTTGGCGGCCTCACAATAGCGAAGATTTATTTCAAATTCGGAGCTACCATCTTTCCACGCCTTTTTGGCCGCTAAATGTCCTTTAACGGCCTTTTTATTTGCGTAGCGAATACAATCTATCTCAAACTCAGACTTTGTAAACCTTGACTCATCAATAATATTTAAAAGCTCGGGTGGATTAAAATTAAAATTAGCATGATTATGATTTGAAACAAGCGCAGTTTTTTTGCCCTTCAGAGAAGATTCGAAGTGTTTAAATAGCTTATCTATATCTTTAAAGTAATCTATGTTCCAATATTGAGATATTTCCGTATCAGGCATATAAGTTTCATGCTTATGCCAAAAATCATCCACTTTATTTAGATACAGACTTTTTCTTCCAGATTTTTCTAAGAGTAAAAAGTGGCCAGAATCACTGATGAAAGGAAAAAAATAACTAAAATAAGGGTTACAACGAAAAGGTATATTTTGATCATCAAAAGTATAAACTTTTTCAGAGCCTGAAGAAATTATAACGGCATCATAGAGATCAAATATCTTATCGTATAAAGGTTTTAGATATTCGTAGTGTCTATTTATAAGTTTCATCTTTTCCGCTTCAATTCTTCGAACGTCCAAGCAAATTGCCCAGAACTAGCTTGAAATTCTTCACTATTTTCCAGGTTCCAATTAAGATGTTCAAAAGCAGGGAAGTACGTATCGGCCTTACCTGTATAATCAATTCTTGAGAGGTAAATCTTATCGGCACGTTCCAAGGCTTGTGAGTAAATTTGAGCACCACCAACGACCATAACCTCATTTTCGTCTCTATCCCTAGCAATCTCAAGTGCTTGATCTAAACTATTTGCTAAGAGAACGCCCTCAGGAAGCTCTAAATTTTTTCTACTAATAACAATTGTGGTTCTACCAGGAAGTGCTTTTCCAATTGACTCAAAAGTCTTTCTACCCATAATCATATGGTGGCCCATAGTAATTTTTTTAAATCTTTTTAGGTCCTCACTTAGATGCCAAAGCAGCTTATTTTCGAGACCAATTTCACGGTTTTTTCCTATTCCGACAACTATTGAAACTATCACAATTTTTCCTTTGGACAACAGGACCTAGCTTATCATTTTATGAATAAAATGACGAGACTAACGCAAGGGTTGATAATGAATAGCCCTAAATGACGCGCTGCCAGTAAAGGTTATTCACACTCTCCCACAAAAGAAGCTTTGATACGACACCTGTTTGAGAAGTAATAGATTCAAGGGAATCAATTCTTTGATAAAAGAAAGGGTAGTCTTGAGCAACACCATTATCCTCATCTCTAACAAATTGGAACAATTCATCAGTAGGCTTTATATTAATGCAAAAAGGAGTATCTTCATTTATCTCACAAAAATAATGAATCAGCTCCTCTAGACTATCCACACCTAAGACCTTTCCGACAAACTTAAAAAAGACCTTAATATCAACACCTTTTGTTTCTAAATACCCTAAAAGTCTAGAGAACAACAAAGTATCACCTGGGTTTCCATGGCCATCGTTAATATACCTAAAAACATTTTTACGTTCATTGATTTCATGCTTTAGAGAATCGAAATAATAGCCAAGAGAAATATAATTAAGTATTACATTTATTGATAGGGATGCCCCTATCTCACCCTTCTTTTGATGCAAAAGATTAACTAAAGAATCGTTCAAATCTGGAAAGCTCTCAAACTCAACGCTCTTTCTCTCATCTACCTGATTTTCATAGCTTTTAAACAACAGAAAACAATATTCGTTAATTTCATCTGTCGTACAAACATTTCGAACATTATTGTCACTCGCATTAATAAAAACACCAAAAAGCTTTTCATTGGAGCCTGGACGAGAAAGGCCAAAATGAGTGAAGTCATATTTTGTATTATCGATGACTTGAACAGATGTAAATTTATGCCCTTCATTCTTCAAATTTTTAAGGTGAATTGAATCTATATGGACTTTATCTAAGTAATTACTTTGAGGAACAAAGACTTTTGTAAGAGACAAATTCTCTTTAATTGAGACCCATTTTAATACTGAGTCTTCATTAAAAATCAGAAAATCAAAAGGAAAACTATTTAAAACACTCAAATGCTTACTTCCGCTTTTATATGAGGGTGAGGATCATATCCCTCTAAATTAAAATCTTCGAATTTAAAGTCAAAGATACTTTTCACATCAGGATTAATTTTCATTTTAGGTAATGGACGAGGAGTTCTTTGTAACTGAAGTTCTGCCTGCTCAAGATGATTTAAATAAAGATGTGCATCACCAAAGGTGTGAACAAATTCATAGGCCTCTAATCCCGTTACTTGCGCAACCATCATCGTCAACAATGAATAGCTTGCAATATTGAATGGAACACCAAGAAAAACATCGGCCGACCTCTGATAGAGCTGACAACTTAACTTATTTTCATGCACATAAAACTGAACAAAGCAGTGACATGGAGGAAGGGCCATATTTTCAATCTCTCCAACATTCCAAGCGCAAATAATATGCCTTCTTGAATATGGGTTGTTCTTTAATCCATTAATAAGATCCGTGACTTGGTCAAACTCTTTGCCGTCCTTATTTATCCATCTTCTCCATTGTGCACCATATACTGGTCCAAGCTCCCCCTTCTCATCGGCCCACTCATCCCAGATTCTAACCTTGTTTTCTTTTAGATATTGGGTATTGGTTTCTCCTTTAAGAAACCAAAGGAGTTCATGAATAATACTTCTCAAATGAAGTTTCTTTGTCGTTACTAACGGAAACCCTTCAGCTAAATTAAATCGCATCTGGTGCCCAAACAGAGAAATAGTACCTGTACCAGTACGATCATCCTTTTTTGAACCTTCATCTCTAATCTTTCGCATTAAATCTAGATACTGTTCCATATGATTCCCCGTTTAGATCTTTAAATTTTAATTCACTATTCTATACTTACTGAAAGTCAAAGGCCATCATGCCATAAATCAAACTTATGTTGTGCTGCAATCTTTTTGTGGCCACAAATCATTTTTTATTAGAACATAAAAAGAAAAGGAGTTTTTTTTGTCAAGTGTTATAACAGGTCTTGAGGTATTAAAGGCATCAAAACAACTGCAAGAAAGCATAAAAGGGAATGTGGCCTATCTATGTCATAGTGCTTCAGTTGATAATAACTTTGTCTCAGGCATTGAAATTCTTCAAAACATCTTTGGTAAACGGCTTATAAAACTCTTTGGCCCTCAACATGGTATAAGAAGCGACGTCCAAGATAATATGATCGAAAGTGATCACTTTGAACATCCACATTATAAAATCCCTGTTTATAGTCTCTACTCAGAGACAAGAATTCCAACAGATGAAATGCTTAGAGAAATAGACTCATTAATCATTGACCTCCAAGATGTAGGGACAAGAGTTTATACCTACATATCTACTCTTGGTCTTCTAATGGAAAAATGCGCCGATAAGGATATCACTCTTTTTGTTCTCGACCGCCCTAACCCAGTCGGCGGAAAAGCAATAGAAGGAAACGTCCTCGATAAAGATTTCAAAAGTTTTGTAGGTCAATATGAAATTCCAATGAGACATGGGCTTACTTTTGGTGAGTTTGCTTATTATGTACAAAAATACCATTGCCCAAATACCAAGCTCGAGGTTGTGAAACTTAAGAACTGGAAAAGAGAGATGCTTTTTGATGAAACTGGTTTGACTTGGGTTAATCCATCACCCAACTTACCAACATCTATAGGCTCACTAACTTACCCTGGAACGGTTTTGTATGAAGGCACAACATTAAGCGAAGGAAGAGGAACAACTAGGCCCCTAGAAATTATAGGTCATCCTAATTTAAACGCTTACCAATTTTGTTCTAAGATGAATAAAGCTTTAGATAAACTAGGTTTAAACTCTCAGGTTATTCGTCCAATAGAATTTCTTCCAACTTTTCAAAAACATGCGGGCGTTATATGTGGCGGTTTTCAAATTCATCCAACTAATATTGTTAGTTTTAGGCCATGGCATGTGGCCCAACTACTTATGCAGGAGCTTTATTTCTCAGACTTAACTGACCAATTTTGGAATGATTCTCCTTATGAATATGAGTTTGAAAAATTATCAATTGATCTTATCAATGGGACCGACCTCATTAGAAAGTGGATAGAAAAAAAAGGAAGCTATCAGGATCTTCTAGAAATTGAGTCTCAATTTAGATCTAATTACATGGAAAAAATACAAGATATTTACATTTATTAAATATCACTCACTAATCTTGCTAATTCGGTTAGTCTTTCGTTTATAGGAACTTCGGAGACATTAATATTAAAACGTTTCTCAAAGTAATAAATATTGCTTAAACATAAAGAACGTACTGCAATAGTCAATTCATTGTTATGTGTACATTCAATGAGAAAATCTAACCCACGATTGAGGTTTTCTGGTCTAGTTATTATTTCTTTTTTTAGCTTGCCCATTTGCCTCGCAAATTTCAAATACTCTTGCGAAAAGTAATGACTATTATTTCTAATTGCATTCTTATCCGGATAAACCAAGTTAATAGAGTTTTTCTTTTTGACCTGAGTACGATTATTTAAGGGCCGATTCTGTTTTGTTTCTACCACCTGATCATCAAATTTGGCCGGCCCAAAAATTAAAATCATTATCACAAGTAGTAAAAGTACAATGAAGTTTCTCACGGTCTTTTTCCCTCTGGATGAGAAGGCCAAAAATTTTCTTCAAAATCACCATCGGCCGTAACTCGCGAGAGTGAATCTAATACTCTAAGTTTAAGAATCTCTCGAGTTTCTAGATCGCATTCCTTGCAATTAAAGGCCATTTCATAAGTAAGGTAAGCATCTACAGAATAGGGCCCGTTAGTCGAAGAGTCGCACGCCCTCTCCCCTTCAAAGTCATGCCCCTCAGGACAAATAGAATGAAGAAAGCCAAGAGACTCTCCATGCCCATCACTATGTCTTGCTTCATGAAACAAAGTGGCCATCCTAAGCGCCCTATACTCTACGTTATTCCTTTCTCTATGAGATGCTTCTAACCAAAACGCCTTACCTAGTCTAATTAGGCCTTGACGTGGAGTACTTATCTCAATCTTATGCAACTTTTTTTCCTCATCTTTCATGGTGTAGGAAAGAAGTGTTTTATCGAGTTTGCCGGAAAGATAAAGACCTGTTCCGACATTGGTCATGACCGTACCATTATCACGTGATTCGACGTAGTTATTTCCATAAATCGCTGACGGAAAGATATCGGGAAAAGGATATTTATAATTTAAATTTATAACCTCTAATTTCCTATTGAGTTCATATTCTGATAATTCATTTTTATCAAAGATATATTGAACCCTTGCAAACAACCAATCGGCCAAAAATTGCTGATTTATCATCTTTGCATCAAGGATAGCTAGAGTTCTAGGATCTGGTTTTCTCTTAAACTGTATTTCTCTAAACCATTTTAGATCTTCTTGTATGGCCACTTTTTGAGAGCGCTTCACTTTATTACTAAAAATTATTTTTTCAGTAGCAAATGCAGACTGAATAATTATGAGAAATACTATTATCAATTTCATGACTAATGAATATGATCTTCTTAATGTTGAACGTCAATGGTGTTGCTCAAATCTTAAGCTTTTCTTTTCCTTGTTAAAACAAAGGCCACTCCTTTCTCATAATAAGCAGCTTCATTGATAAATATTGGATATCCTTCATATTTTACGTTATGAATTACCTCACCATGAAAGGTTTTAAAAAGTGGCTCTCCTATTTTTAGCAACTTAAAGCATTTTTCTTCGATATGATTATGGAGATAAGCTGCTATTTCTTGTTTTTCATTTCTCGGGTAGTCGACCCGCTCAAATACTTCAAAAACATCAGTCTCAAGCTCGCCTATCTCATGGCCCTCATTATGGTCCTTTACAGCAGATAAGACTGCTTCTACGCAGAGCACAGATTGATCGAATATAATATCTTTAACCACTCCTTGTGGACATGGCCCGACCTCTATAATGACTCCTCTTTTGGCCAAACTTACGAGATAAGGATCACCGTACTCTAAAATTATTTTAATTTTAGGGTAGTATTCTTGTGCCTTTTTACAAATTCTTAAAATTAAATCATCCTTTTTCGTTATAATGAGAGTTGGCCCCATATCGCTGGTAGTCGTATGTAGATCGATAACAAAATCACTATCTTTAATTTGATCGGCAATCTCTAATGCCTTTTGTTGCTCTCTATTTTTTTCTCCCCTATTTTCTAAATCCAATGGTGAGAAACACCTATTAAGATCTACATCGAGGTACCTTTTATTGGACTTAAATGCCTCTGCGTTGCTTTCATGCATAAAAATCTCAATATCCTCTTTTAGAAATTTTTTGTGTTTCACAATATGCATACCTGTCCACTCATTACCGTGAGTTCCACCATAAATATCTATTTTCTTGATCATATCCTTCTCCTTAGGCATTCTACTATTAAGTCTATGAAGATTATTACATTTATCATTTTTTATTCATTTTTCTCTTCTCAGGTTTGGGCCATCAGTAAATGTCCACCTTGGGAGGAATATCAAAATTATTTTAAAAACGCTAAATATCGCCCTTACCGTATTGATGCTTTAAAGGCCAAAGGTATATTTATCATTGCCCATGGTCTTAACAACACTTCTGATTCGATGAGACCGCTACAAATCGAGTTGGCCAAACTAGGTTATTCATCTGTCTCTTTGTCATTAAAAGGGCATAGAGGAATAAAAAAAGAAATGGGAAGCGTGCGCCTAAAAGACTGGACATCCGATCTAGATCGCCTTTATTGTGGTCTAAAAAAAGAAACAGACTCTATTTATGGACTAGGTTACTCCATGGGAGCACTGTTATTAGTCCATCATCAAAGGTTTTATAAAAAGTTAGTTTTTCTTTCACCTGCCTTCAAAATTAAACCCCTCTTTTATTTTTTATCTCCTTTAAGTTATTTGTACGGAGAGATTATGATACCTAGTCGCAATGTTAAAGAGTACCGGTCACACTCATCAACAAGCTTATCTATGTACCGAGCTCTTTTTGATCTTTATTCTACTTTTAGTTGGTCTGAAGTAAAAAATGCGTTTTTATTTATTAACCCTAAAGATGAGCTTTTAGATATTGAAAGTATTATTCATAGCTCTAAGAAGCTAAATATTGATTACAAAATTATAAGGCCAACAAAAGTCACAACATCAAAAATCTATAATCACCTTATCGTTGACGCTGCTTCGATGGGTAGCGAGTGGCAATTATTTAAAAAAACACTTGGTGATTTCCTTCGTGATTAACACGATGCACCCTTTACAGTTTAATTCCTAGTGCTAATATCAGCGCGTCCTAAATTACTAAAATGGAGAATTTAATGAAGTTACTAATACTCTTTATGTTTTTTATCTCATCTATTCATTCGGTCAATGCCAACACAATTGATATAGGCGCCGTATTCCCAATGACCGGTAACATCGCTACTTATGGGCAAGAAAGTATCAATGGTATGAAACTCGCTCTACAAAAGATCAATAAAGAGATGATTAAAAACAAAAAAATTAATCTTATTATTGAAGATAATAAAGGCGAGCCACTTGATAGTGCTAATGCTGTAAGAAAACTAATTAGTGTCGATAACGTTGTTGCCATTCTGGGAAGTGTGGCCTCCTCAAATACTCTTGCCGGCGCCCCAATTGCGCAAGACTCAAAAGTGCCTATGCTTACTCCTGCATCAACAAATGAAGCAGTTACTAAGCAAGGAGATTTTATCAGTAGAACTTGTTTCACAGATGCTTTTCAAGGTGTAGTTATGGCCAAGTTTGCTTTTGAAACTTTACAAAAGAAAAAAGCGGCCATTATTGTCGATATGAGCTCTGATTATTCAAAAGGATTATCCAAGGTTTTTAAAAAGAAGTTTAAAGAGCTTGGTGGCACTATCATTAAAACTGAGTTTTCCTATCAACAGAAGGATACAGACTTCAGGTCTTTATTAAGAAAAGTAAAAAGAAAAAAACCTGA
>JAURDE010000212.1 GCA_030828105.1 Bdellovibrionota bacterium
CTTACCCTTATAAGGCTCCCACCGAATGTCAGCAGGAAATGAACTTAGTTGATTGCCATCATGTTTTTTTATTTCACAATTAAGTCGTTTACCAGAATAAGGTACCCATGAATACAACTTCTCATGTGTTGCACCAATACCATGATCATAAGTTATATAACGATAGGTATCCTCTTTATGATGGCCCATTGTTGTGAGCTTAACTACGGCCTGTTCAAAGGCCTTATCTAATTGGGCCTGACTACAATCATCTAATAAATCATAAAAATCATAATCATTCATTCCTCTGGCCGCATTGAATGGGTTCTTGATCCAGGCCTGAGATTTACAATGGTAAACGTAATCTAGTTCTTTAAGAAGCACAAAAGCTTGAAGAAAAGAAAAGTACCAGTGTTTATCATAATTATAATTTATATTTGTTGCCCTAACATACTTTGTACATGTTAAATATTTCGATTGATAGTTTTTACTAAAAAACTTAAAAAAATCACTAAAATAAGTATATATCTCTTCAGAAGCACCTATATTAAATTTTGATATTTTTTCCCTCATCTTTTTTATTTTATCTTTATTTTTTTTAGACGTTCTTAATATTTGATTCATGTCCCATATATAGTCATATAACGAGTGGCAAGTTGAGCGAAGGCTCATAAGTTCAATACCGCTAAAGATATGACCTTTTTTCAATGCATAACTAAGGGCCTTGCCTGCAGATATATCACCGATGATTCTATAGGCCGGCAGATCATTTTGCGAGTCTGTTACATTTTTACCTTTTAGGTTTTCAATATGGGCCTTAATTCCTCTCCAATATATTTTCTCTTTAAGTTCTCTTAATGAATAAACATCCTTTAATTGCTTATCTTCCGGTTCAACTCCAATAAGGATCATTCGTGAAAGCCACTTTCTTCTTTTGTTGCATGGGTATTTGTCACAGTATTGCTCAATAACACCACCAATAACCCTTGCTCTTAAAAAGGGACTTGTTTCTCTTTCAATTAAAACTTTTTGTTTAGCGATGAGGGAGACATCAAGTTTTTTCTTTTTAGGTTCTTTACCAAAAACAATAATTTCCTGAGGTTTACCAATTTGGTCTAAAGTTCTTGGAATAATTCCTCTTTTGTAATTGGGTTTATAAATTTCACCTTCATAACCTTTCCAAACATCTTCTTGAGGACAAAGAGGATGGACTAAGAAACGTTTTCCAGAGAGAAGGTCGAAATCATAAATATATTGAGTTCCTTTTGGATCAATCAGAATGTAATTGATATGTTTATTTTTAAAATTTACGGCAGGTAAAAGATCAAAAAAAGGATGAAAAACTGTATCCCTATTTTCATCAAGATGAGTAAAGCGTTCGTGAGTTTTAAACCATAAGGCCCTGTAGTTATGTTTTTCTTTAATTAAAGCAGCATCTTGATCTTGATTGCTAACAGCACAAGAGTTTAAAAGTAAAAGTAGAAATCCCCAGATTAGTTTTTTTCTCATTAATCTAATGATAACGATAGAGGGTGTGATTGCATAGCACAAAACAAAGAGCTTCACTAATTGGCCTAATAAAGTTAGTATGCGTGAGTTCTTATCCGATGGTCCTGTGGCGGAATTGGTAGACGCTGCGGATTTAAAATCCGTTGCCCCTTATCGGGCGTGGGAGTTCAATTCTCCCCGGGACCACCACTTTTCTTAGTGCATTGATCTTTTTTGTCACAAAAATCACAATCTTTTCCAAGGACTTTTCCAAGGCCTCCACAGCTTCCTTTCAGAACTTTGTTACTGAAAATAACGCCCACGGCCATAAGAAGAATGGTCGTTGAAAAAATGCCCAATGTAAATAGTAGGGTTTCCATGGGTGAATATTAACACAGAGTTTATAAAGTTTAAATCTAAGTTTAGGGGAATAACTTGATGAATTCTGGGGATTTGTAAATTTCTGTTTTATTGTCGCCTTTATTTATAATTATATAGCTTATGAGTTTTTGCTCTTTTGAGAGCTTAATGGCGGCCTCTTTTCCCATGGCCATGAGGGCGGTCGACAATGCATCTGCCCTCATACAACTATTTTTATCAAGAATGGTCACCGATATGATTTCGTTAGGGACGGGCCTGCCTGTTTTAACATTGATAGTATGCGAGTAGATTTGATTATTTTCTTTAAAGTAATTGCGATAGTTTCCACTTGTGGCCAAATTAAAATTCGTAATACTTAAAACTTTATGAATACCATTGGCCTGTCCTGGCCCCTCGATGGCCACTTTCCATGGTTTTTCCCATTTATGGCCTTTCAATGCCATCTCTCCCCCAACTTCTACGAGAAAGTTTCCAATTCCAAGTCCTTTTAAATATCTAGCTACTTGATCGACTCCATGGCCTTTGGCCAGTGAGGAAAGGTCAATATTTAGGTCATTTTGTTCTTTATAAAGTCGGCTTCTTTTTTGATCCAATTTGACTTTACTCATTCCTACTTTTTTACGGGCCTTCTCTATTTCTATCTGCGATGGTACTTTTCTTTGTCCTTTAGGCCCAAATCCCCATAGGTTAACTAAAGGGCCTATTGTTACATCATAGAGGCCATTGGATAGATCATAAGTTCTTTTGGCCTCGACTAGTACATTTGTAAGATCTCGAGATATTCCCAACCAACTTTGTGATGGCCCTTGGTTAACACGACTAAGCTCCGAATCATTTTGATAGGTAGACATTATTGAGTTTACTTTATTTAACTCTTTTTGAATTAAACGACTGACAATTTTTGTTTCTGGCGTATTTTGTTCA
>JAURDE010000001.1 GCA_030828105.1 Bdellovibrionota bacterium
CTTAAGAAGATTTTAGCAAGACAAAAATGTACTGTATTAGTAGGAAGGGAACTAGAAAGTTAACTGGCCTTAATCTTATTATTGTCGAAGATAAGAAGCGAGTCTGTAAATGATGAGTTATTATCCTGAACCATATAGCTAATATGATTCATGAGATAAGTAATGACATCAAAAATTTGTGAAAGGTTTTCATAAAAGGAAGGTACTTCTAAATAGTCTGGAATATATCCATCCAGTTGATTATAGGCCGACTTTCCAAGAGATTGATAAAAACTAACATCAATAAGTTTATTATTTAAAGACTCCGCGAAATACCCACAAATGAACATGGAAAGATCGCCAATTTCTCTTAATGTTTTTTTTCTTTGACCTATGGGAAGCTGAGATGACTCTAATAGTTTTTTACCAAGTATTTTTTCCTTTACCTTTCCATCATTGACTTCAAAGAACGCTTCACTAAAACCAAACCGGCCCATTACCTCACTGGTATAAATTATAAAAGGCTCTGAAAGAGGATAAGTCGATTTTTTATTAAGCTCAGAAAGGCTTTCATAAAAAAAGCCTTCTAGGTTATTTTCGATTGATAAATCTGTAATTACTTTTGCCATACCCTTCCCAATCGACATGAAGACAATTCTATTTTAACAATATTTAGGGAAAGTGAAGAAGTAATTGTTAGAAAAAATGAGTCTTTTAAATAGATTTTATTGATAATTTAGGTCAAAACAAGCTTACTAAGCTTCCTAAACCTTCTAATATCCAATTCTATTTCTTTTAGTAAAACTTTTTTATCTACTATCGAATCTCTAATTTTTTTAACATTTTTAATTTTTTCTTCAATTTTTAATTTACTTTCATCCAGCAAACTTTTCTCCTTAGAGCGAATACTAACTGACTCAAGCTTTGCTTTAAGAATTTCTTCGGGGGCCACTCTTTTAAGATTCTTTGCTAGTCCAAGAAAAGAAAGTAAAGCAATTAACCATTTGGAGGGGTCAAAATGGTAAGTTCTAAGACCATTTCTATAATCAGTTTGAAAGCGGTGATGAAAATTATGATAACCTTCACCAAAAGTGAAAATGGCCGTTAAGGCATTATCTCTAGCAGATGAGTGGGCATCATAAGGTTTTGCTCCTAAAATATGGCAAAGAGAATTAATAAAAAAAGTTGCATGATGAACAAGAGTGATTCTTAGAAAGCCTCCCATAACGAGACCACCTATAGGGGCCCCATAATACAAACCAACAAGAGTAGGTAAAAGAAAACTTACCCATACAAGAATACCCATATAGTATTTATGTTGCCACATAACTAAAGGGTCTTGGGTAAGATCTTTTGGGAAGTTACTCCCTCTTGTATCCTTTTTAAAAACCCAACCCATATGAGCATGAAAAAAACCTTCTTTCACACTGTAAGGATCCTTCTCAGTATCAGTAAACTGGTGATGAATTCTATGATCCCGACACCATTTTAAAGCAGAGTTTTGAGCGGCCGCTGCTCCAAAAATAAGAAAAAAGAGTCTAACGCTCCAATGGGCCTCGTAAGATTTATGAGAAAAAAGTCTATGATATCCTGCAGTTATCGATAACCCCGATAAAATATAAAAGACAATACTAAAGATAATAAGCTGAGAGTTAAGGCCCTCCCAGATGATATGAAAATAGGTTCCCAAAATTCCGATAATGGGAGCAGTTATAAGAAATATAGTATTGGTCCAGTCGATATTTTTCAAAATTATCCCCTTTCTAAATTATTTTAAAACTAACACAGTATTTAAAAAGGAAATGTAAAAGAAATGTAAAAGCAGGGCCTGATGCGCCCTGCGCCATGTCTAAATAACTTTTTCTTAATTATCTATCAGAAAGAGAGGTTACCTTTCTTTCATTTTCACCAATGTATTGGCAAAGAGGTCGGATAATTCGATTATTTTCTGTTTGCTCTATTATGTGGGCAGTCCATCCTGTTACTCTGGCCATAACAAAAATAGGTGTAAACATATCAATATCAAAACCCATTAAATAGTAAGCTGGGCCTGCAGGAAAATCCAGATTAGGGTGTATACCTTTTTCTTCAACCATCGTGGCTTCTAAAATATCAGAAATTTCCTGCCACTTAGTCTCCCCTTTTATCTTACCAAGTCCCTGTGCATATTTTTTCATAGTTGGTACACGGGAATCACCCTTTCTATAGACTCTATGGCCAAAGCCCATAACTTTTTTCTTAACAGAAATAGCATCGAGCATCCATTGCTTGGCCTTTTTAGGATCATCAATTTCCTTAAGAGTATGCATAACCTGTTCATTAGCACCTCCATGAAGAGGCCCCTTAAGAGCACCTATTGCTCCAGTCACAGCACTGTACATATCAGACATAGTTGAAGTGATAACTCTCGAGCTGAAAGTGGAAGCATTAAAACCATGTTCAGCATAAAGAATTAAAGAAACATCAAAGGCCTTTACAACTTCTTTATCAGGTACTTCTCCAAAACACATATGAAAGAAGTTTTCTGATATTGAAAGGTCTTGTCGAGGAGGTATTATATCATGACCTTTTCTGCATCTATAATCTGCAGCTATTATTGTTGGAATAGCAGCAAGAAGCTTTAATGCTTTATCTTTATTTGTTGGCGTAGAATTATCCCAAACTCTTTCATCTTCCATACCAAGAAAACTTACACCTGTTCTCACTGTATCCATTGGATGAGCGTTTTTTGGAAACCTCTTAATGACCTCAAGTAGGTCATCAGAAACGTTTCTATATTTTTTTTCTTTTTCCACAAACTGAGCAAGTTCATCCTTATTTGGAAGTTCTCCATTCCATAAAAGAAAAGCTACCTCTTCAAAAGAGCAATTCTCTGCAAGATCCTGAACAGGATAACCTTTATAGACGAGAGAGTTTATTTCAGGCATTACCTTAGATACTTTAGTGGTATCTGCAACAACACCTTCTAACCCTGGCTTTACATTAACAATTTTTTCTTCGGACATCTCTTTCTCCCTAGAGCTTAAAATTAAATATACCTTGATCAAACTTATTATAGTCTTCATAGTGAAGGACCTCATAAAGTCTCTTCCTATGCTGCATACTTTCGAGTATCCCTTCTTGAGATCCTTCTTTTAAAATGTGGTCTAATCCATCCTCTACGGCCTTCATAGCAAGTCTTAAAGTAGTAACCGGATAAATGACAAGATTGTAACCAAGGTTTGAAAGTTCATTATAAGACAATAGTCTAGACTTTCCAAACTCTGTCATATTGGCAAGAAGTGGAACATCTATTGCTTTTCTAAAAGCTTCAAACTCTGACTCATCCTTCATGGCCTCAGGAAAAATCATATCAGCACCTGCATCGACATAAGCTTTAGCTCTATCGATAGCTGCATCAAGACCTTCACTAGCACGTGAGTCAGTTCTAGCAATAATGATGAAGTTTTTATCTCGCTTACCATCTGCTGCGGCCTTAACTTTTTTACACATCTCTTCTACTGAAACGAGTGATTTATTATCTAAGTGTCCACAACGTTTTGGATTTACTTGATCCTCTAAGTGACAACCCGCAAGTCCAAGATCTTCAAGCTCTTGAACAGTACGAACAACACTCATTGGTTCACCAAACCCAGTATCAATATCAATTATACTGGGTAGATCTGTTGTTTTTGATATGGCCCTCCCACGCTGAGAAACTTCAGTAAGGGTCGTCATACCGATATCTGGTAAACCCAAATCGTTTGAAAGGACTGCACCAGAAATATAAACACCATCAAAGCCTTTTTGTTCAATTAACATTGAAACAAGTGGCGACCAAGATCCCGGAAAACGTAAAAGCTTTCCGGAGTCCAGCATATTCCTAAAGTCTTTTCTTTTTTCAAAGGCATTCTTTTTATTAAAAAGCATTAAAAAATTCCTCTTGTATCTCGTGTATTACAAAGTAGATCAATTGCATCAACTTGCACGTTAAGATCAAACATATCCTTAGCATCTAACTTGGCAAGATTTTGAACAAGGTTAAGAAACCTATCACATTCGCTAGGAGTGATAATTCCTTCAGTAAGAGTTTTAAATTTTTGGATATAATTTTCTCTTCTAAATGGTCTTGCTCCTAATGTATGAGCGTTGGCCATGGCCATTTCATCTTCAATAACTGAGCCGTCCTTCATTGTAATCACTACACGGGCACCAAATGCTTTTTTAGCGGGGTCTTTTTCGTGATATCTTTTCGTCCACTCGGGATCTTCTAATGTTGAAATTTTATGCCATAACCTTACCGTGTCTTCTCTTTTGGCCCTTTCCGGAGCATAACTTTTTATATGATGCCACTCTCCATCTTGAAGTGCGACGGCAAAGATATACATAATCGAATGGTCTAGAGTTTCTCTTGAAGCATTAGGATCCATCTTTTGTGGATCATTGGCACCTGTACCAATGACATAATGTGTATGATGAGAAGTATGAAGAACGATAGATTCAATATCATCAAAGTTATTAATCTTTTTTCTCATATTAAAAGCAAGATCAATCAAGGCCTGCGATTGATATTCAGCAGAGTGTTCTTTTGTGTAAGTATCAAGAATGGCCCTTTTCGCTTCTCCTTTTTCTGGTAAAGGCACTTGATAAGAAGCATCTTTCCCACCAAGCATGTAAGCGATTACAGAGTCCTCCCCTTCATAAATTGGAGAAGGTGCTCCCTCTCCTCTCATAGCTCTATCTACTGACTCAATTCCCATCTTCCCTGCAAACGCCGGAGCATAGGCCTTCCAACTAGAGATTTCACCTTTTCTGGATTGTCTAGTCGCGAAAGTAACATGAACGGCTTGTTGCATGGCCTGATATACTATTTCTGTGGGAAGTCCAAGCATGGTACCGAGACCACCAGCTACAGATACACCAAGATGAGCAACATGGTCTTTTTTGTGCTCATGAAGACAAATCCCTTTAACTAAATTCACTTGGATTTCATAGGCCGTAGCCAGTCCCTTTATTAAATCCATACCGGATTTCCCTAAAGTTTGAGCAACAGCAAGAAGGGCCGGAATATTATCTCCAGGATGTGAGTAATCTGCAGCTAGAAAAGTATCGTGAAAATCTAATTCTCTTACAGCTGTACCATTTGCCCAGGCCGCCCATTCAGGAGAAAACTTTATATTATTAGGCATACCAAATATGTTGGCCCCTCTATTATCTCTAGGCTGACAAAGAGTTTGAGATCTAGCATTAGCTACAGGTCTTCTATTTATAGCGGCTATAGCAACAGAGGCGTTATCGATGATACGATTTATAATCATTTCTGTGACTTCAGACTCTATATCAACAGGGTCCGTTGCCATTGAGGCCATCTTATAGGCCAATTGATCTTCTTTTTTTAATTCTTCTTTGGAGGGGTAAACACGAACAGTATGCATTTTCATAATTAAACATCCTTAATTTAGAAATGGTTGGAATGGACGGTGGGAAGCATACAACTTGATTAGTAATTCTTCAATTACAAGGAGAGAAATCGACTGCTTGCGCGATGCTTAATGGAAAAATATGCCTATGACTCAACCCCAATAAAGTTTATTTGAGGATATGTTTGATGGAACAAAGCACCTCTTGAATGCCACACCGTATAAACCTATAATAGAACTAGAAAAGGTCTAAATTATGCATAAAGTTATCGTAACACTTTCGTTACTCATTTGTTTTTTTCAGTCTCATGCTCAAGAAGGGCAAGCGAGGCCCATCTACAAACAATTATTTGCTGAAATCTTTACTAAGCACATTGTCAAAGATCCTCATAAGTTTGATCAAGATACGAAGGACCCCATGTTCAAAGTTAGGGACTCTATTTACTTTAATCCGAGTCCTTTCGGTAATATCTACCTCGATATTTTAAAAGAAAAAAAATCTATTTCTGCATTTAAAAAAAGAGAAGAACTTCTCTCTAACCCAAAGATATTAAAAAAACTGATGAAAGGAAAAATTACTCCACCTCAAGGGACAAAGTGGAAAAATACAAATGCAATTGATCTTATAAGATTATTAGAGCAAGAGTTTAGTAAACAGGATTATCACTCAGGCAATTACTTTAAATCAAAGCTTGGTCAAAAAGTTTTAGAGGTCTTAAAAGATACTATATTTATAATTGTTCCAGGATTCGGTAACCATATTATTTCTCATATGATCTTGCCTGATCTTATTAAAGATATAAATGTTTACTACGGAAGAAATCGGTTCAGACCTCATAATCTCGTTAAGCTTGTTCCCAATTTTATGGATTACAAAGAATATTATGGTAATAATAATCAAAAAGCGGGATTCGATATTCTTCACCCTATGGGTATGGAGCTAGGACTCTCCATTGGTCGACACAAACATAACTCGCAAATGCTAAGAGATTGGATAAATGGTCTACCTACAGAATATAAGGACAAAGATATTGTCTTTTTAGGATACAGTAAGGGAACAACCACTGCCCTAGAAGTCATAAAAGATTTTGAAGAAATTAGAAAAAGAGTTCGTGGAATTGTAGGTCTTGCTGGCCCCTATCAAGGTTCAGTAAATGCTGAAATGATTTTAAGAAGGCTATTCAAAATGAGCCCTGAAGGAACTAAGGAAAGTTTTCTATCTTGGGTTAAATCCATTCCAAGTAATGAGATGGTTGCTCACCTTGTATTTAAGTTCGCTGAGACTTATGCTGATCAATACCCTATCATAAAAGACCTTATTAAAGCTGTGACTAATTTAAACTCCGATCATTTTGAAACTCTTAAGGCCCATGTGGAATTTCTTATTGGAATAGATTTGAAAGAGGTTATCAACGGCTTTTACGAAGAAAGTCAATTTCATATGCTTGAATGGAATCTTAGGTATCTAAATAACAATTTCCTTAATTACCCTATTTCATTTTTCTCTATTTCTTTTCTCACTAATGTTAATGATTTTTTTATAAAGGGACCTGTCTTTGAAAATGGTAAAAAATATCCTCCTGAATTAATTCCCCAATTACAAGTAAATGGAGGTATTGATTTTGAAGCTTTTAGCCCAGATATCTTTGTCCAAAGAATAACTTCAATTGATACCTTTGAGTTCACTCCTGGAGGGACTCTTGATACACAAGTTACATGGCCTGACTCAAAACCTATTGCTTTAGATCCTACTCCTCTTAGTCTTTCTTTTGCTGAGAAAGAGCTTAAAAAGCTCTACAATGATGATAAGAATCAATCCTTTTTTAAAATGAATAATATAAGTTTCGAAGAATTTAGGGATACACCAAGAAATCAGCTTTTTAAACCAACTCAATTTGAGAACGCAGAGTTTATAGATTTAGGGGAAGTTAGAGGTTCTCATTGGAGCTCTGTTTTTAGGCAAGTGATAAAACTTCCAGCGATTCCCATTGAATGGGGACATAATCATGCCTTTCCTCATCGGTCTATGGCCAAAGCACTCTTGGAGACTTACTCCATAAAACTGCTTCTGGAACAAAAGGGGGGTGAAAAATGAAAAAGTTTAACCTCATTATCCTTTTGTTTTTTTCCTTCATCTTAAATAGTTGCACTAAAAAAATACCAAAACGAATCCCTTCATCTTATGCTGGTCAAGATGTTAACGTTCAATTTATAAAGCCTCCACGAAAGGCATCTCAATTTTTAGATGTTATCAATTTGGCAGTTACTTCTGCTTCTTATGGTTTTTGGGTAAACCAAACCTTAAATGGTTCAGGTACCATGGTATTAAGAAATCCTACAGTCCCTGAATCCGCACCTAAGCAGTTTAATCGGGCACTATCTCTATTTGATTTATATTTTACTCATGGTGTGCTCAACTTTGAAAACTCAAAACAAAATGGAAACCACTACTTCTGGCTTTATACACCTTTAGAAGACTTTAGATTTATTAATACGCAAGAGGAGTATGAATTCCCCTTTAGAAGAGAGGTAATGGATTATGCTCACCGCCTTTTTCCTATTATAGAAAAGCAAATTTTTAAAAAATTAAGTATGGATAATTACACTCTAGATAAAGAGAACATCATTTTTAATGATGACGTAAGAAAACTTCTTTTAACAGAACAAAAAAATAGATTACTCAGTAGTTGGCAAGATATATTCCAGTACAATGAGGATCCGAACTATATTATAAAAAAAATAGATACATATAAAAAGGCCTTTTCTCCCCTTTCAGTATTATTTGAACTCAAAATTGATCGAAAAGAGGGATCTTTTCAAAATATCCGCCTCACACTTCCTGGCCCTTCAACAATAACGGGACTTGAAACCAAAGATGTAAGTAAAATCAAACTTAAACCAGGTTTAGACTTAAAATTTAAAAAACCAATTGTTGGAAAATTTATTACTCTCGAAAAAGCCACTTATCTTGATGATGAGAATATCGTTCCCGAGACTCTTTCAAATAAAGTCATGCAAGTTGATATCCACAAGAATTATAAATACAAAGACTTATTAAAGCTAGATTTAACATTTGGAAGTATTGATCCCGATATAAATCCAGAAAAGGCTGCCTTTAAATCGAAAAATAAAAAAATTCTTCGTATGCTTCCAATCAACAATAAAGATCGATCTGCTGCACTCATCTTAGATGGGTATATTAACATCAGTGATTTAAAGCTTAAAAAACTTAATAAGTACCTAGGAAAATTTAAAGTCCGAACTTATATTCACAAATTAGGGCTTGTCTTAAAAAGAGAGAAAAAAACAAAGTCTTTTCAAGAGGCATTTAGAGAGCATCCAACTTTTAATATGAAACTTGATAGCAAAAGAAGTCTAATTTCAATGCGTGCAACAAAAGGGGCCAATAGTATACTCCATGTTAAATTTCTTGTTGGCGCTGGTTTTGTTTGTAAGAGCGGATCTGAACTTGAAAGAGATCCAGATGTGGAAAAACTTCCTGGCTATAAATACACTTGTAAATCAGATCTTTCCAACTTCAAAGATTTTAATGAAAAATTTAAGCCTAAAATTGGAGGATCCGTTACTCGAAGGATCCTCAATTTTTCAACAATTATAGAGGCCAAAAATATTTTTGCGAACATAGATAATATGAAACCAGAAGATATGTTTGACAGTGGAATGCCACATGAGCTGTTTAAAATCTTTTCTACTTTGGCCGACAACTGGGATCAATTAAGAAAAATTGAAAACTCTAACTAAAACGAGCCAAACTTCATAATATCAACATGAAGTCTTCCATCTTTTATTTCTAAATCATTAATAGTGATGGCATCATCTCCAAGTTGTATAATAGGTATTTCTAATCTTAGTCTTTCCTTCATCGTTTCTAAAAGTAGCTCCACAAGCATAGGAAAAAACTCATTGGCCTCATCTTGGTAAAAAATATGATCTTGAGGACTATAACTTCTAGCCCACTTACCAGTAACTTTATGATGAAGAACTTCTGCATCGATAATAATCTCATCAGATATTTTTTCTATTCCCATCTCTAATCCCATATCATGATGAAAATGAAAGAAATCTTTCCATTTACCATGCATATTTACCTGTGTTCTCATCTCTAGATCAGGCAGAAGGAAGTTTATTTTAGAGCCTGTGGAATCTATTTTAAAATGTGGTGCGCTTTTAACAGCTAGAAACATTTTGAGTTGATCATCTCCTTCACCTATATTCTCTAACTCTGGTAAAAGCATAGAAAATTGTTCATGAGTTAGGATCTCAGAAATCATTTCATTTAAATCCGAATTAATTTCTAAATCTTGAGTATAAGTTCCATCAAAAATAATGCCTAACAATTCATTTATGAGCTCTGGATTTAGTGAGAGATGGGCATATTTCAATAAATAAGGACGTTTATCTAAGGAGTAAAATCCATCAATATGACCACGTCTTAAATTAACATCAAGATTGATTTTAATTCCTTCTGTAGTTAATTCCATCCGTGTAGGAAACCCAGAAGCTAATATTCGCGTTTCTGGTGCAATCAGTATATCAGGTATAACAATCGGCAAGGTAAACCTATTTACAACATCATTGACGATATTATTCAAAAGATAACCATAGGTCCGTGCAATCACTTTAATGGCCATATTTATGATTGGTCGAGATGACTTAAGCGCTTTAACCATAGCAATTCTTGCTAAAACATCATTAGGGTTTAAAAGATTAGCGCATTTTACTGGCCCATTCGTTTTAAATTGGTCTTTATTTAGGTAAAACTTCAAATCTCTTGGGTTAACACGAATTTTATTATTTTGGATCTTTAGTCCAAGTTTTGTTGAAAACGGTAAGTCATTATTATTGGCAAGATAGATACTCGTTTTATAACAATTAAAACCCACTACTCCTGTATAAAAATCTTCTACTCTAATATTACCTATATGTATTCTTAAATTCTTTATAACTGAATCTATATCTAGGTATCCATTCTGAGGTAGCAATCGGATAGATTTCATCTCTATGCCAAATTTTATATCCTTTGCAATAGCTCGCCCTACACCTGGGATAGATAAGCTTAGATCGGGAAAGTCCATTTTATTTAGATAGCCATTTAAAATTTGTGGTAATGTTTGATTAAGAAGATTGAACCCTGGCCTTGATAACTCCAAATTAAGAGCATCTTTTATACTTTTTGAGTTGGCATTTAACGAAAAGAATAAAGCAAAAATTAATAAAACTTTCATAGTGATTTCCTTAAACTTCTAAAAAGAAGTCCAATATCCTTTCTAAATATTCAGAATTGAATCTAACCATATGAGATAAATCCTCTACGCTCCATAACGAAACTTTTGTTCCATCATCACAGTCATTCCAACTTTGCTCGGTCGTCAGATAATTTTTGTCATAAGGTCTATAATAAAATATTTCATTCTTACTCACCTTTGCAGTTCCTTTACAGTTATTTCTCTTGACCCATCTTTGAGTTGTCTCCAAAGCACCAGGGTAAGAGCCCTCTATTCCATCATAAACTACAATATTATCTATATTTCCGTGAATATGAAGCATTGATAAGGCGGAGCTACTTTTGCACTTACTTGGATCTAACCATGTTGTTCCAGCAAAGCTTGCAAATGATTTAAATAAATGAGGAACATCACAGGCCAACCTATTGGCCATAAAGCCTCCATTAGAGTGGCCAAAGAGATGAACCTCTTTTGGATTTACACTATAATTTGATATCATTTTTTCAATGACAGAGCTTAGATATTCAACATCATCCACTTTTGTTCTTTGTCTACTTCCACAGCAAAAGTCTGTTGCATTCCAGTAATGAAGACCACCCATTCCAACCATTCCTTCAGGAACGACAAGAATAAATTGCTTCTGTGTAATAAACTCTTTGAAGTTAAATGTAATATTTTGGATATAAGCACTAGCGCCTAATCCATGAAGAGAGAGAATAAGAGGGTAAGATTTCAATTCATTATAATCAGAAGGTAGATAAATGAGGACATCATCATGAAGACCTAGATCATCGAAGTCTTCTCTAATAGGACCTTGGAAGTCTTTTGCAAATAAAGAAGTCGATAGAACTAACAGTAATAATAAAACTTTTCCATGATGCATAACCCTCTCCAATTTAAATCTTAAATCATGGTTATATAACTTCGGTTTAATGACAAGTATTTGACTAGGCGAATAAACTCTTAAAGAGTTAGACGTATTAGATGCGTTAATAATACCTTGAGTTAAAGTATCAGTTAATTTCGTTGGCGATGATTTTTGAAATCGTCATAAGTTGCATATTTGAGGTTCCTTCATAGATCTTTCCAATCATTGAGTCTCTCATAAGCTTTTCAACAGGGTACTCTTTGGTGAATCCATATCCACCATGAAGCTCAACTGCTTTTCCGGATACACGGCCTGCAACTTCAGAAGAAAAGTATTTGGCCATTGAAGCTTGTTTTACGAAATCTTTTCCTTCGCATTTAAGTCTCGCGGCATTATAAACCATAAGCCTTGCGGCCTCTATTTCTGTTGCCATTTTGGCCAATTCAAACTGAACACCTTGAAAGTCAATCAAAGATTTTCCAAATTGTTTTCTTTCTTTAGTATATCTCACAGCGTGTTCTAAAGACCCTTGGGCAAGTCCAATCATTTGAGCAGCAATTCCAATACGGCCTTCATTTAATGTTTCTATGGCAACTTTATAACCTTTACCAAGTTCTCCTACTATATTTTCCTTAGGAACCTTAACGTTATCTAAGATAAGCTCACAAGTTGAAGAAGCTCTAATACCAAGTTTATCCTCTTTCTTGCCTACCTCAAACCCTTCATAACCTCTTTCTACTACAAAGGCAGTGATGCCCTTATAACCTTTAGAAGGATCAACATTAGCGAAAATTACGAAGATATCGGCTTCATTAGAGTTAGTAATCCATAGCTTTCTACCATTTAAAATATAATGGTCACCATCTTCTTTTGCTGTTGTTGTAAGAGCAAAAGCGTCTGACCCTGAAGTAGACTCAGAAAGTCCATAGGCCCCAATTTTATTGGTCGCTAATTGGGGGAGGTATTTTTCTTTCAAAGTATCATTAGCAAAATTTATAAACAGATTAATACACAAAGTATTTTGGACGTCGACGAGAACAGAAATTGACGGATCAACTTTTGCCAACTCTTCAATGGCCAAAACAGACATGAAAAATGAACTTTCAACGCCGCCAAATTTCTCAGGTATCTCAATACTCATAACTCCAAGTTCAAATAGTTTTGGAATGAGATCTTTTTGTACAACTTGCTCTTCATCCATTTTCATAACAATTGGCTTGATCTCTTTTTGGGCAAAGTCACGCACCGTTTCAGCAAATAGCCTCTCCTCTTCAGAAAGTGTTGTTAGAGCGGTTACAACGTCATGAGTCATGAATGGTCCTTTTTAACATGAATTTAGATGTGTTCTACTACCACGACAGGCCCTAACCTACAACTCAAAGACAGAGTCTTCTTGAAAGGAAAGGCCCACATAGCTATAATGCCAAAAAAATATTAACGCGAGCCAAAAAAAATGAGTAATTCTAAAAACACTAACCTACGATTTGTAACTGCTTCCTCTCTCTTTGATGGTCATGATGCATCTATTAATATGTTCAGACGCCTTTTCCAAAAAGCCGGTATTGAAGTCATACACCTCGGCCACAACAGAAGCGTTCAAGATATTGTTACGACCGCCATACAAGAAGATGCTGATGCTATTTGTATTAGCTCTTATCAAGGTGGTCACATGGAATACTTTAAATACATGGTAGACCTACTCAAAGAAAATAATGTCGGTCATATAAAAATTTTTGGTGGCGGAGGTGGAACCATTCTTCCTAAAGAAATCGAAGAGCTCCATAAGTATGGAGTGGCCAGACTTTACCATGCAGAAGATTCTCGTAAGCTCGGACTCGATGGAGTTATAAACGATATTATAAACAAGGCCACAAAAGAACGCTTTGATATCAGTTCCTACGACACCATCCTCTCTAAAATAAAAAGTAAAAAGACCTTAGGTGAAAGAGAACTTGGAAAAATAATTTCACTATTTGAAAATGATTACTATATTCAAATTGAGGAAACAGACTCCTTAAGAAAACAACTTATCCAAAGTATCGAGCAGGCCAATTACAAACGGCCAATTATTCTGGGTATCACAGGCCCTGGAGGAGCTGGAAAAAGTTCACTAACTGATGAGCTCGTCAATAGGTTTCTCTACACCACCAAAGATACCAAAATAGGTATACTTGCTTACGATCCCTCTAAAAGAAAAACTGGAGGGGCCCTCCTAGGTGACCGTATCCGAATGAACAGTATATATGACTCAAGAGTATATGTCCGATCAATAGCGACCCATGGACAATCGCGAGAAGTTGGTGGAACAATCAAGGATATTCAAACTCTATTTAAGGCCGGTGAATTCGACGTATTAATCCTTGAGACAAGTGGGATAGGTCAAGGTGATAGTGCCATAGTAGATTTTTGTGACAAATCTATTTACGTAATGACAAGTGAGTATGGAGCACAAACCCAACTTGAAAAAATTGATATGATTGATTTCGCAGATCTTGTTGCTATCAATAAGTTTGATAAAAGAGGGGCCGAAGACGCTCTTATGGATGTTAGATTGGTTTTCGCTAGATCTAGAGAAGTTCCAACTGCACCTGAGAACCTTAAAAAGCTTCCTGTTTTTGGAACTACGGCATCAAGCTTTAATGATCAAGGTGTAAATCATTTTTTCAATTGTTTGATAAGTTTGATAGGAGAAAACGGTAATTTAAAAAGTAAATTTGATTCCGAGGCCTTAAAAAATCTCAAAAACAATATGGACTTTTCGATTATTCCACCGGATAGGCAAAACTATTTAGCCGAAATATCTAAAACCGTTAGAGATTACAAAAAAGAAACGGCAAACTTACAAGAAACGGCCAGTGAACTCTACAAACTTAAAACGGCCAAATCTCTCGTTGATAATTCTGATATTGAAACTGTTATCGATACTCTTGAGCATGAATTAGGGGAGGAAAACCTTAAACTGATTAAAAGTTTTGACTCTCTTAAAGAAGTACTCGAAAAAGATAATTTTGAATATGAAGTAAGAGGTAAAAAATTCTCAAAACCCCTATTCTCAACCAGCTTATCTGATAAAAAAATCCCCAAGATTGCCACAGCAGGCTTTCTTGACTGGGGGGACAAACTTAAATTCATGAGGGCCGAAAATTACCCCGGCCATTTCCCTTATACGGCGGGTGTATTCCCATTAAAAAACGACGCTGAAGATCCAAAGAGACAGTTTGCTGGTGAAGGTGGGCCAGGTCGAACAAATAAGAGGTTCCACTACTTATCAAAAAACGATTCTTCTAAAAGACTTAGTACGGCCTATGACTCCGTAACACTCTATGGAGAAGATCCAGCTCAAAGACCTGATATTTATGGAAAAATTGGAAACAGTGGAGTTAGTGTTGCCACCTTAGACGATATGATTACGCTCTTTGATGGATTTGACCTAACAGCTCCATCAACATCTGTTTCTCATACGATTAATGGCCCTGCTCCTATGATCCTAGCAATGTACTTTAATGCCGCGATTAATACAGAGGCGAAAAAAAGGCTTGGCAAAGATATCTATGAAATTAGTGATCAGGAGCTAGCTGATTTAAGAAAAGAAGTTTTACCTGTCGTTAGAGGAACAGTCCAAGCAGATATCCTTAAGGAAGAGCAGGCACAAAATACATGCATCTTTTCTAGTCCTTTTGCCTTGAAGATGATGGGAGATATTCAAGATTATTTTATTAAAATGAATATCAGAAACTTCTACTCTGTAAGTATTAGTGGTTATCATATTGCTGAAGCGGGAGCTAATCCAATAACACAACTTGCATTAACTATGTCTAATGCCTTTAGTTATGTTGAGTATTATCTATCAAGAGGTATGGATGTAAATGATTTTGCCAAAAACTTATCTTTCTTTTTTAGCAACGGAATGGATCCAGAATATAGCGTTATAGGAAGAGTTGCCAGAAGAATTTGGGCGATAGCTTTAAAGTACAAATATGGTGCAAATTCACGTGGTCAAAAACTAAAGTACCATATTCAGACTTCTGGAAGAAGTTTACATGCGCAGGAAATCGCGTTTAATGATATAAGAACAACACTTCAGGCCCTCTTGGCCATAAATGACAACTGTAATTCACTCCATACTAATGCCTATGATGAGGCCATTACAACTCCTACTGAAGAATCAGTCCGTAGGGCCATGGCCATTCAGCTGATTGTCCTCAAAGAGTTTGGGATGATGAAGTGTGAAAACTCCACTCAAGGTTCTTTTTACATTGATTATCTAACTGATTTAGTTGAAGAGGCCGTTCTTAGTGAGTTCGAATCGCTTTCAAGAAGAGGTGGTGTATTGGGCGCTATGGAGCATCAATATCAAAGAAATAAAATTCAAACAGAATCCATGAAATACGAAATTATGAAGGCCCATGGCGACTATCCTATTATTGGAGTCAATACCTTCCTTTCGGATGCATCAGATTCTGAATATGAAGACACTGAAGTTGTACGTGCAACAGAAGAAGAGAAACAAGATCAAATTAAAAGAACCCAAGAGTTTATAAAAAGAAGTGGTAAAAAGAACCAAGAGGCCCTTATGCGTCTTCAAAATAAAGTTCTCTCCGGAGAAAATATCTTTGAAGAACTGATGGATTGCGTGAGATACTGTTCACTAGGGCAAATTACCCATCTTCTTTATAAATGCGGGGGGCAATATCGAAGATCTATGTAAGATTGAAAAAATAACTCCACTTTTTATTAACGGTCAATTTATTCAATCAAAAGGTTCTGAAATGGTAGAGGTTTTTAATCCTTCTACAGAAGAACCTCTTACCAAGCTGTCCTTGGCCACTAAAGAAGAGATTGACCTTACTGTTAGCAAGGCCAAAGAAGCTTTTCAAAGCTGGAGTGAAACTCCTGTTCATCAAAGAGTGCGATATTTAATGACCTATCAGCAACTCCTCAAAGATCATATCGATGAAATAGTAGAGGTTCTTTGTTTAGACACTGGGAAAACAAAAGAGGATGCAAAGGGAGAAGTTTGGAGAGGTATTGAAGTTGTTGAATTTTCTCTAAGTGCCCCTAGTTTACTTATGGGCGAGACAGTAAAGTCAGTTGCATCCCAGATTGAATGCCTAAGCTACAAATGCCCTATAGGTGTATGTTTAGGAATAACTCCATTTAATTTTCCGGCCATGGTTCCCCTATGGATGTTTCCTATTGCTTTGGCCGCAGGAAATACCTTCATACTAAAACCTTCTGAACAAGACCCTCTTACTCCTAACATACTCGCGAAGCTCTTAAAAAGAGCAGGAATTCCTGATGGGGTTTTTAACATCATTCATGGTCGTGCTGATGAAGTAAATTACTTATTAGAAAACCCTGACATAAAGGCCGTCTCTTTTGTAGGAAGCTCCAAAGTAGGAAAGCATATATATAAGAAATCATCTGAGAACTTTAAAAGAGTTCAAGTCTTGGCCGGAGCAAAAAACCATTTAGTGATCATGCCCGATGCAAATAAAGAGAAGGCCCTTAATGCCTTAACCGCCTCTAGCTGTGGAGCTGCCGGGCAAAGATGTATGGCCATTTCTGTTGGTGTTCTTGTTGGAAATGCTAACCAATGGGTTGATGAATTAAAAGAAAAAATGAAATCCCTAAAAGCAGGAAAAGATTATGGCCCTGTTATATCTATGGCTTCAAAACAAAGAATTCAAAAGCTTATTGATGGTGCCGAAAAAGAAGGGGCCAAAATAGTTCTCGATGGTAGAGATAACAATAATAAAGGTTTTTTTGTAGGTCCGACTCTAATTGATGATGTAAAAGTTGATATGGAAATATATCAAGAAGAAGTCTTCGGTCCGGTACTTATTCTTCTTAAAGTTGATACTCTTACGGAAGCAATTAAACTTATTAATAACTCACCTTACGGAAATGGTACTAGTATTTTCACAGGCCAAGGAGCTGCGGCTTCTTTGTTTAAGCATCAAATAGAGGTTGGACAGGTAGGGATCAATGTTCCTATTCCTGTTCCTTTACCATTTTTTAGTTTCACAGGATGGAAGCAATCATTTTTTGGTGATTGTCATGCTTACGGAAAGCAAGCTTTTCACTTTTACACTGAGACCAAAACTATCACTGAGAAATGGTTTAGTGAGTCAGACACCAACGAAATGAATATGACAATCAAATTGGAATAGTAATATGAGTTTTGATGTGATTACTGAAATAAACAACCAGGTCGGTATCATAATTTTAGATGCACCTAAAAAGCTTAATTCTCTAAGCCTTGAAATGATTCAAACGATGACCGAAAAACTTCAAGAGTGGGAACTTAATAAGGATATTAAGGCCGTTATTTTCAAATCATCTCAAGATAGGGCCTTTTGTGCTGGAGGAGATGTTAAATCTCTTTATCATAGTATGTTAAAGTCGCCTGATTTTGCTAAAGAGTTTTTCAAGCATGAGTATTTTCTTGATCATTATATCCATCAATATAAAAAACCAATCATATGTTTGGCCCACGGAATTACCATGGGAGGAGGCATAGGAATAATGAATGGATGTAGCCATCGAGTTGTAACAGAAACAACTATCATGGCCATGCCAGAAATTACTATTGGTTTATTTCCTGATGTAGGTGGGACATATTTCCTTAACAAAATGCCTGATCGTTTAGGACTTTTTCTCGGTCTTACAGGAGCAAGAATAAACTCTAATGATGCTTTGTTTTGTCAATTAGCAGATTTTCTAATTCCGTCACAAGAATTATCTCCTTTGGAAGACAAAATTCTAAACACTCAATGGACCGAAAATAACAAAGAAAACTACAATATCATACACCGACTCATTTCCGAAGTTCATACTCCAAAACTAGTTTCCGAAACAATTATTACCTTAAGTGAAGAAATAAAAAAACTTACCTCTTTTGATTCTTTTGAATCTCTTTTTGAGAATTGGAAAACTTATAAATCAAACAACAAATGGATTAATAGCGCTTTAGAAAACTTTTTCAAAGGCTCTCCTACTTCAGCTAAAATTATTTTCAAACAAATAACTGAAGGAAAGAAACTAAGTCTGGATGAAGTTTTCCAACGTGAACTGCATATGGCCCATACTTTCTCAGATTCTGCAGACTTCAAAGAAGGAGTTAGGGCCCTTTTAATTGACAAAGATAATAGCCCTCAATGGGCCCCTCTTGCTCAAAATATTAATCACTATTTTAATTAAGGAGAAACATATGATTTTTACTGATCTTGAAACCCTTCTTTGTGAAGAAAAAGAAGAAATACTTATTATTAATATAAATCGTCCAGATAAGCTCAATGCCTTATCTGAACAGGTTCTCAACGAATTAAAAGTTGTTCTCATCGAAATAGAGCGTGATTTTAGTTACAAATATAAAGGAATTATTTTAACTGGGGCCGGAGATAAGGCCTTTATTGCTGGTGCCGACATCCAAGCAATGGACGAAATGAACGCAGAAGAAGGTAAAGCATTCGCTCTACTCGGGCAAGAAGTTACTTTACTCATGGAATCCTCTCCCATTCCAATCATTGCCTGTGTTAATGGTTTTGCATTAGGTGGAGGATGCGAGATGGCCATGGCATGTGATTTTATATATGCAACAGAAAAAGCTCTTTTTGGACAACCTGAAGTCAACTTAGGGCTTATTCCTGGCTTTGGAGGCACTCAGAGGCTTATGCGTCACGTAGGTGTTGCTAGATCTAGAGAGCTTATTTACACAGGAAGAAATATCAAGATTGAAGAAGCACAAAATATTGGTCTTGTGCAAAAGGTGTTTGCAACAAAAGAAGAAATGATTAATGGAGCAATGGAAACATTTAAAATCATCAAGACGAAGTCTCCCCTCATTATTTCTAAATGCAAAGATGTTATAAGAAGTGGAGAAGGCCTAGAAATTCATAAAGGCCTTGAATTAGAAAGAGAAGCTTTTAGATTTATCTTTACTACCAAAGATAAATCAGAAGGGGTTAAGGCCTTTTTAGAAAAAAGAACTCCACAGTTTCAAGGTAAATAAAATAAAATCATTAATCCCCTATTTTGCTTATTTCCTTGTCCATCCTAGGATAAGGAAATTAAGCATTTTTTTTCATTCGATAGTTGGTAATAATAAAGTTTTATATTTTCATGATCCCATAGATCCTCATTCACATCTGGCCTTACAAATAGCAAAGAAAATACCCGATACTAAAATTATAGAAGTAGCTCCTGCTGCTCTACCTAGCTGGATGATGGATTATAAAAAAAAAGATGCTTCTATTCTTGCTCAGGCCTATGATCTTGAGTTAAACCCACATGACTTTCATCATGGAGAACCCAAAGGAAACAAGCTTCTTCATAAATTAGGACACTACCAAGGAGGTATGTTTTATTATAGAGGTCAGTGGTTCATGGGACTTGATCGAGTTAACCTCTTACTAGAACAACTCTCTTTAGCACCTCTAGAACCAAACTGGGCCAAAATCCCTAAAATCTCAGGTACTCTTCTTCAATTTTATTTTAGTTTTCGTAGCCCTTACTCTTTTTTGGCCATTTATGAAGTCGAAAAACTTATTAAAGATCTTAATATTCAAATTGAGTATAAACCTCTTCTCCCTATGGCCATGCGAGGTTTCAAAATCCCCAAATCAAAAAAAATGTATATCTTTAAAGATGCTGCTCGACTGGCCCATAAAAGGGGTATTTCCTTTGGTAAAGTGTATGATCCTTTAGGAGAGGGAGTACTTAATGTCCTTAAGCTTTTTTGTCTAGCACAAGAAAAAAAACAAGAACTTTTATTCTGTAAACTTATCTTTGAGGCCATCTGGTCAAAAGGTCAAAATTTAACAAGAGAATCAAATCTTATAAAGGTCCTTTCACCGCTAGGTTGGCAAAAAGACGAAATCATAAAGGCCCTTCACAATGAGGGGCCAAAAGATTTAATAAAAAATAAAGAGGAACTTAAAGGCCATGGTCTTTGGGGAGTTCCCAGTTTTGTATGGGGAGAATTCAGTACTTGGGGTCAAGACCGAATTCCCCTTTTACGAGAAATTATTAAGGGGCCTTCTTAAAGTACTTTAGAAATTCCGAGTCTGAGGACAATATAAACTTACTTTTATCTGTCACTACCTTCTCATAAGCTTCCATTGATCTTAAAAACTCAAAGTAACTTTTCCCTCTAGAAAGGGCCTGGTTATATATTTTCATCGCCCTAGCTTCAAGCTTACCTCTGATTTCCTGGGCCTTTCTATAAGCATTTGATTCAATTTCTTGAAGGTCTCGAGTAAGCCTTCCTTCAATCTTTGCTTTTTCTCCTTGCCCGAGAGACCTAATCTTTTGAGCAATTTTTTTCCTTTCTGAGATCATTCTTTCATAAACTTTGCCCTCAACACTTTTTTCATAGCTTATTCTTCTAAGCTGTACATCAATAAGCTCAATACCAAAGTTGTTTAATTCTTTTTGTGCTGATTTTACAATCATTTCGCTAAGCTTTTCACGGCCAACATTTATTTTTTCTACATGAATGTTTGCGAGAACCTTAACTTCTTCATTTAGATCTTCTTTTCCCTCTTTGATAATTTTCTTCATCTCCTCAACTCTATCAATAATAGTATTTGAGTTACGAACAACTTCGACGAGGTTATGATTTGAAACCACATCTCTAGTGGCACCATCGATAATACTATCAAGTCTACCTTTGGCCCCATTTTCATTCTTTACAGTTTGAATAAACTTCAATGTATCTATAATTTTCCAACGAGCTGTTGTGTCTACTTTAATATATTTCTTATCCTTTGTAGGGATTTGATTTGGATATCCATCCCAGTTAAGAACTCTCTTATCGACAAACCTTACGTCTTGTATAAAAGGCACCTTAAAATGTATATTGGCCTCGGTAATAGGTTCTCCTATAGGTCGACCAAACTCTGTAATAATGGCTTGACGTCCTTCATCCACAATAAAAGCAGAGTTAGAAAAAGTGACAAGACCAATTAAAATTATTAATGCTAAAATTATTGTTTTATTCATGTCTTAATTCCTATAGTTTTTTAGTTTCTGATTGGCCAAATATAGGGATAACGCCCTTTACTTTGGGATCGATCACCGTAAAGTCACTTAGATTAGAGAAAATTTTCTCCATTGTTTCTAGGTAAATTCTTTTCTTAGTAATATCCGGAGCTAGATTATATTCTTTTAGTACAGCAAGGAATTTATTAGCATCCCCAAGTGCTTTATTAACCTTGGCCTTACCATAACCTTCTGCTTCGCTAAGAAGCTTATCGGCCTTACCTTTGGCCTCAGGGATAATCTCGTTATAACGGCGCTCTGCTTGGTTAATTACTTTTTCTTGTTCTTGTCTAGCGGCATTCACTTCATTGAAAGAATCTTTAACACTCTCAGGTGGATTTACATCTTGTAACTTAACAGTTTGTATTGAAATACCCATCTCATACTTATCAACAAGTTCTTGCATCCATTCTTTAGCATTTCCAGAAATTTCAACCCGTCCTGTAGTGAGAACTTCCGTCACCAGTTTATCTCCGACAACTCTTCTCATTATAGACTCGGATATATCTCTAATATTTCTTACAGGGTCTTTTGTTTTGAACCTATATTTAAAAGGATCTGAAATCTTATATTGAACAACCCATTCAACATCGGCGACGTTCAAGTCCCCTGTTAGCATGAGCGACTCATCATCAAAGCTTGAAGTGTTATATAGCGTTCTTGTTCCAACCTTATTTTGAGTTCTATACCCAAACTCTGCTTGATGAACGATAGTCGTTTTAATTTTTTCAACTTTATCAATGAAAGGTATTTTTAAGTGTAATCCTGGAGGCGTTGTATTTATATAACGTCCAAGCCTAAGTACAATTGCTTCCTCTTCAGTATCAACAGTATACATAGAAGACTTTACTGTCATGGCCAGGACTAAAATAAGAATCACTGTTCCTATCAATTTAAAATTTTGTTTGAATGCCTGGATAAACTTCATAATTTCATCGTCAAAGCCACCTGGCTCACCATGTAAATTCATAATTCACTCCTCATTAGAGATATAGGAGTGGATATCAAATTAGAGAGGTACGGTAAAGGAAAGTTGACCTAATACTATGCGGCTTTTTTGCTGCGCTTATCTAAATCGTATTTTTCAACCTTCATAATAAGGGATGCCCTACTGATTCCCAGTTCTTTTGCAAGTTTAGACTTATTAAAGCCACATCTTTTAAGCCCTTCTTTTATCATAAGTGCTTCAAGTTGTTCTAATGCAGGCTTTAATTTTCCGCTTGTTGTAATCCCTTCATCAAAAGTTAAGGAAGAAAAGTTTACTTCAGAGATACGAGGGCTTAAACAGTCAGGGTGAATGACTTTTTCTTCTCCTGAAAGGACAACCATTCTTTCGACTTCATTTTCAAGCTCTCTAACATTGCCTGGCCAATTATAATTAAGTAGCCTCTCTTTTGTTGCCCTGGCCAAGCTCTTCATTTGACTACCTTGTTGCTCACATTTTCTTTTCAAGAAATACTCTAAAAGAATATCAACATCCCCTTCTCTTTCTTTAAGAGCTGGTAAATTTAGAGTAATAACATTGATACGATAAAAAAGATCTTCTCTAAACTCTCCCTTATCCATCATTTCTTTTAGGTTTTTATTTGTAGCACAAATAATTCTCACATTAACTTTTTTAGGTGTTGTACCACCAACAGGAATGAATGTACCTTCTTGAATAATTCGTAATAGCTTTACTTGCATTGAAGGAGAAGTGTCACCGATTTCATCTAAAAAAAGTGTGCCTCCATCTGCTGTTTCAAAAAAACCTTTCTTATCCTTTATGGCACCAGTAAATGCTCCCTTAACATGACCAAAAAGTTCACTGTCCAAAAGGTTCTCATTAAAGGCCGAACAATTTATGGCCAAAAAAAGTTTATCTTTTCTTGGTGAATTATAATGAATAGATTTGGCAACGAGCTCTTTACCTGTTCCGTTAGAACCGTTGATAAAAACCGTACTTTCTGAGTTTTTGATCCTTTCTAGTAGTGCATACACTTTCTGCATCGGCTTAGATTTTCCGATAATATTGTGATAACGGTAACGGTCTGAGAGTTCAGACTGCATAGACTCAATGATTCTGGCCTTATCACTTAGTCCTTTTTCATATTCTGAAACTTCTTCTCCTACAAGTTCTACTAAATCTTTAATTCTTGTTAATGAGTCTTGATCAAGCCGAGGAATTTTTTCTACGGCCTTCTCGGCCTCTTCTTGATCGGCACCTGCTTCAACCATTTTTTCAACTATTGCTTTGACTTCCTTTTTAGTCATCGATTCTTGGGCGAATGGATAAACTATAAAAGATCCCCTAAACTCTCCCTCTGATTCAATCTTTATTCCCACTGCCTTTAGTGGTGTGAAAAATGTGTTAAAAAATTGAACACCATCTTCACTTTCTAGAGAGTCGCTTATGTTTTCTATATCCTGTTCAATAATTTCTAGGCCATGATTGAGTTCGAGCTGAATTTTTAGGAAGTGAGAAATGAATTCATATCCTTTCTCCACCTGTGAGCTCCTAAGCCTATACTGGGCATCGGCAAAAATACATTCAAGTCCGTACCATTGCCTTATAATCTTTTCCATTTTTTTAATGGCATGTAATTTTCCCAAAACTTTCCAGTCCACGACAACTCTCCCTGTGACTAAATATTGGACGCAGCTGAATGATTTTTCGGCAGTTTTGGTCTAAAACCTTACTTTTTTGAACGACTTTTACACAAGCTCATTAAAGAAATATTATTGATTTTTTTTAAAGATCGTCCCTAAATAGTCGGAAAAATAGGGAGAATCCCAATCTTGTGGGCCGACAAATTTTTTGACCATTTTCCCTTGCTCATTAAAAGCGTAGGTTTCAGGAACCTTAAGAGTTCCAAACTTTTGTAATGAATGTCCCTTGTTATCAACGGCCACAAGGATATTGGATGGTAGCTTACCTATCTTTTTGGAAAGGAACTTTTTGACCTTGGCCTCTTCGTCGTTAATGGCAAAAAGGATGGCCACTAGATTATTCTCTTTTTGGGAGTCTAATAACTTTAAAAAACTTGGTAACTCTTCCTCACATGGGCCACACCATGTACCCCAGAAATGCACCAACACCCCCTTGGAGTTATTTGGAATTAATTCCTGTAGGAGTCCCTCTTTTTTAGAATAAATTTCCATCAAAGGAAAGTTAGGAAGTTCTTTGAGTACGTACTCTTCACTACTATTAAAATATTTGGACATTTTATTATGGTGATAATGAGAATAAAGTAGAGTGCCTGAGCTAAGGATAAGGGCCAAAAATAGTTTAAATGAAGTTGATGAAGTCATAGGTAAAAAAAAGGCCTTCATAAAGAAGGCCTCTATTGTATTAATCTACGAAAGATATATAACTCATTGGAGCATTGTCACCCACTCTTCCTTCTGGAAGCTTGAGAACTCTTGTATACCCACCTGCTCTCTCTTTAAATTTAGGAGCGATGTCATTAAAAAGCTTCGTTACTGCAGATCTATTATTATTAAGTCTGGAGTATGCAAGTCTTCTATTGGCCACTGTATCTTCTTTGGCCAAAGTTACAAGCCTTTCTACGTATGGCTTAAGGGCCTTACACTTTGTATGAGTTGTTTTAATTTTCCCATGATCAATAATTTCTGTAGCAAGGTTACATAGTAGTGATCTTCTATGGGCCGGAGTTGTTCCAATTCTGTATTTTTTCTTTTGATGTCTCATCTCGTATACCTACCGAATTATTAAGCGTTATTATCGCCTTCTTGATTATCTCTAATTTCTTTCATTATGCTATCAACTTTCATTCCAAGTCCAAGTCCCATATTAGTAAGAATTTCTTTTATTTCATTAAGAGACTTTCTACCGAAGTTTTTAGTTCTTAGCATTTCACCTTCGGTCTTAGAAACAAGTTCATAAATATATTTAATATTTGCATTTTGTAAGCAGTTTGCACTTCTTACTGACAGCTCAAGCTCAGAAACAGGCTTTAAAAGGGCATTGTTTTGTGGTGCCGCAACTGCTTGTGGCTTAGACTCAAGCTTAGCAATCTCTTCTTCATCTTCAAAGTTTAGGAAAACAGCAAGTTGATCTCTAAGAATTTTTGCTGAATAAGCAACAGCTTCCTGAGGATCAATACCAGCATTTGTCCAAACCTCTAAAGTAAGTTTATCGAAGTCAGTTCTCTTACCAACTCTAGAGTTGGCCACAGTGTAGTTAACTCTATTTACTGGTGAAAAAAGAGTATCAAGGTATATCCACCCAACAGGTAGATCAAATTGCTCTTGGTTATCAACGGCCGTTACATAGCCTTTACCTCTAGCAATTTTAACTTCCATTCTGATCGATCCACTAGAAGAGACGTTACAAATAACGAGATCAGGGTTTAGAACTTCTACATTACTTTTTTCTTGAATATCCTTAGCAAGAACAGGGCCTTCTCCTGTTTTTTCCAGAACAAGAGTCATGTCTTCTTTTTCATTCAATTTAAACCTTACTTCTTTAAGGTTAAGAATGATTTCTGAAACCTCTTCCTTAACGTTATCAATTGTTCCGAACTCATGAGAAACCCCATCAATTCGAACAGCAACAATCCCAGCACCCTGGAGAGAAGAAAGAAGAACTCTTCTTAAAGAGTTTCCAAGTGTTTGTCCGTATCCCCTTTCAAGAGGCTTTGCAACGAACTTACCATAAGAACGAGTCACAACATCGTTATCGATCTCAAGGGCCACCGGTCTAATCATATTTGTCCAGTTTTTTGAAACAAAAGTATCCATATTTTTATTCTCCCCAGAATTTTAACTATTACTTTGTATAAAGCTCGACGATCAAGTGTTCTTCAATTTGAGAAGTTACATCACTTCTTCTTGGAAGATCTTTTACCGTGGCCATATATTTCCCTTTATCAACATCTAACCAAGCAGGGATTTCTCTCATACTGTTAGCCTCTAGAGCTCCAGTTAATTTAACTGAAGATTTAGACTTTTCTCGTAATCCAATCACATCACCAGCTTTAAGAATCATCGAAGGTATATTCGCTTTTTTCCCGTTGATCGTGAAGTGTGAGTGCTTCACAAGCTGTCTGGCTTCTTTTCTAGAAGCAGCAAAACCTGTTTTATAAACAATATTGTCAAATCTTCTTTCTAAGAGAGAAAGTAGATTCTCACCAGTAACACCTTTCATAGTAACAGCTTTAGAAAAGATGTTTCTCATTGGCTTTTCTTGAACACCATAAAGCCTTTTAAGCTTTTGTTTCTCTCTTAACTGAACCCCATAGTCAGAAATCTTTGTTCTTCTCTGTCCATGCTGCCCAGGAGGGTAAGGTCTTCTTTCGATAGCACACTTATCTGTGTAGCATCTGGTTCCTTTAAGAAAAAGTTTTTCACCTTCTCTTCTACAAAGCCTACAAACTGATCCTCTATATCTAGCCATATCTTATACCCTTCTTCTTTTAGGAGCTCTACACCCATTATGTGGAATTGGACTTCTATCTGAAACAGATGACAATTTCATACCTGCTTGAATAACCGCTCTAATAGCATTTTCTCTACCAGCACCAGGTCCTTTTACTCTTACTTCACAAGAAGTCATCCCATGCTCAACTGCTTTTTTAGCAGCTTCATAAGCAGCTTGCTGAGCAGCAAATGGTGTTGATTTCTTAGATCCTCTAAAACCTAGTTGACCAGCACTTGCCCAAGCAATGGCCTCACCTTTAGGATCAGTAAAAGTAACGATAGTGTTATTAAATGACGCCTGTACATGGCAGATACCATGAGCGACATTCTTTTTAACTTTCTTTTTTCCAGCTATTTTCTTTGCCATCTTTATTATTTCCTTAAATTATTACTTCATTTGTTTGATAGATTTCTTACCTGCAATCGCTACGGCCTTACCTTTTCTTGTCCTAGCGTTTGTATGTGTCCTTTGACCTCTTACAGGAAGACCTCTTCTGTGACGAATACCTCTATAACAGCCAAGGTCTTTTAATCTTTTAATATTCAGACCGACCTCTCTTCTTAGATCCCCTTCTACTTGGTAAGCATCGGAGTCAAGAATTTGTCTGATCTCATTTGTTTCTTCTTCAGTAAGATCATTAGAGTTTCTATCTAAATCAATATTAGCTTTAGTGAGAACTTCCTGGGCCACAACTGGTCCAACGCCATAAAGTGACTGAAGAGCTATTCTCATTACTTTGTTTCTTGGTATATCAACACCGAGGATTCTTGCCATTTTTTGCTCCTAACCTTGTCTTTGCTTATGTTTTGGATTGGGTTTACAGACAACTCTGACTACACCTTTCCTCTTAATAATTTTACAATCTTTACAGATCTTTTTTACTGATGATCTTACTTTCATGACCTATTCTCACCTTAATTATTTTTTGGTTTACTACCAGATCCTTTAGATCTGTAGGTTATTCTTCCTTTAGTTAAATCGTACTTACTAATTTCCACAAGCACTTTGTCTCCAGGGAGTATCTTAATAAAGTGCATTCTCATTTTTCCACTTATGTGGGCAATGATACTGTGTCCATTAGGAAGTTTTACTCTGAACATCGTATTAGGAAGAAGCTCTGTCACCTCTCCTTCTATCTCAATGATGTCTTTTCCTGCTGCCATTTATACCTTTTAGCAATCTTAGCTTCATATAAAAATCAGCTTAATAACGCAAGTCGATTAAGCTGATATACCAATCTTTACTCGAGCGCCACCTTAACTTTTTCTAGTATTTCTGCAGGCTTAAGCCCAGCATCAACTCGAATAAGCCTTTGTTTTTGCTCGTAATATTCCAAAATAGGATCAATAGTCTCCTTGAAGACATTTAATCTATTCCCTACTGCTTCCTCTGTGTCATCTTTACGATCTACCAAGGGACCATCACAAAGATCACATTTTCCATCTGTTTTCGGTGACTTATAGACTAAATTATAGATGGCCCCACAGTCACCACAAGTTCTTCTATTTACAAGCCTCTCTTTAAGTACATCGAGGCTAATATCAAAATAGATGGCCTTTGATGGAAAATCTTTAAGAACAACCTCATCAAGTGCTTTAGCTTGATCAATCGTTCTAGGAAAACCATCAAATATATAGGCACCATTTGATAGATCGCAATTATTCTTCAATAACTCCAACACAATCTCATCGCTAACGAGGGCGCCACGGCTCATAATATCACTAACTCTTTTGCCTAGGTCCGTTGCTTTTTCAACTTCGGCCCTAAGAAGATCACCCGTTGAGACGTGGTTGAAATTTAGGTCCATGACTAAATTCTTGGCCTGAGTTCCCTTACCACTTCCAGGTGCTCCTAAAAATATCGCTTGAATACTCACTTAAAATCTCCTCTTACTTCCGCTGTATTTACCTCTTGATTTGTAGGAGGTTTCATACTTTTCAGCGAACATAAAGGATTGAATATTCATCATCACTCTAATGGAAACACTTACAAGAATAAGTAAGCTCGTTCCACCAAAGCGCGTTTGCTTGCCTGTTATAAGATCGGGGGTAACACAGATAAAAATAAGAAAAAGAGAGCCAAAGAAAGTTAACCTATTGAGGACGAAGTCTAGGAATTCTTTCGTTCTCGTCCCAGGTCTAACTCCTGGAATAAAGGCATTATTTTTTTGTAGCATCTCAGAGATCTTTTTGGTTTTAAACTGGATAGGTGCATAAAAATAGGTCATATAAGCTATAAGACCTGCAAATACTAAGTTAAACAGAAGCTCTCCTGGGTAAAGAGACTGCTGTATTGTATCAAAGTAAGGTTTCAATGGACTTGAAGGATCAATAAAGCTAGCAAATGTAGCTGGAGCTGCGAGAAGGGAAGAGGCAAGAATAGGAGGCATAACACCACCAGTATCAACTCTTACAGGCAGACTTTGGGCCCCACCATAAACGCGATTATTCACAACTTTTTTTGCATATTGCACAGGAACACTTCTAAATGATTTTTCTATAAAGGAAACCACGTAGAAAGCAACTAAAATTACAGCAAAAGTAATCAGTATCGAGAAACCAGAAATTTCACCACTTCTATATAGGGTTAGATTTTGAATAACTTCCGATGGTAACTCAACAGCAATACCAGCGAAAATGATAAGTGATACCCCATTTTCCAGACCGTACTCAGTAATTCTCTCTCCGAGCCATAGCAAGAACATAGTTCCAGCCGCAAGTGTCACCATAGTAGATAATCTAAAAAGCATACCTGGCTCTGGTATAACTGGAGCTCCTGATGGTGCCTTGAAACCCTCAAAAACTGCGGCCATTCCATAACCTTGAATACAGCACAGAAGAACTGTTGCATATCTGGTCCACTTTTGAATTTTTTTATGCCCCTCACTGTCTTCTTGTAGCTCTTGAATCTGAGGAATAACTTCACCTAAGAGGCTAAAGATAATTGAGGTTGTAATATAAGGCATAATCCCAAGTGCTAGTACAGAAAACCTTTTAAAGGCACCCCCACTAAAAGTGTTGATCAGATCAAAAATTCCGCCACCACCTTCAGCAAAGTAAGCATTAATTGCAGCACCATCTACACCTGGTACTGGAACCTGAGCCGCAAACCTGTAAACAGCAAGAAGAACAAAAGTCCAAAAAACATTACGCTTTAATTCTTCTAACCTTGAGCTTGAAAACATACTTGTTACCTTTATTCAATAGAACCACCGGCCTTCTTAATCAATTCCATGGCCGATGTAGAAAATTTTTCAATACCTTTAAACTTAAAAGACTTGGTTAGTTCACCTTTACCAAGAATTTTTATAGGTCTTCTTTTTTCGATACCTTTTAGAAGTCCTGTTTCAATAAGAGATTCTCTTGTAACCTCATCTCCATTGAATTTTTTCTCGAGTTCACCGAGATTAATAACTGAATAGACTTTCTTAAAAGCGTGGTTTTTAAACCCTTTTTTAGGAAGCATAATATAAAGAGGCATAGCACCTGATTCAAAACCAGATCTTACATGACCACTTTTTCTAGCCTTTTGACCTTTATGCCCTTTACCAGCTTGAGTCCCTTGACCAGAACCCTGACCTCGACCCAATCTTTTAGTATTTCTATTAGCGCCTCTTGGACTTGATAAATTATTTAAGGTTAACATTTTCCACCACCTTATTCATATCTGAAGTCAAGAAGATGAATAACTTTTTTAATCATCCCTCTAACCGCAGGAGTATTCTCTAGTGTTTTTTCGTGACCGATTCTTCTGAGTCCTAAGCCTCTTACATTAGCTTTTTGACGCTCATTATGTCCGATCGTACTTTTTTTCAATTTAACTGTAATTGTTTTATGGGCCATAATCTTACCCTCTCTCTTCCTTAATTTTATTTAAGTCTAACTTGTTTTACTTCTATGCCTCTAACCTTAGCGATTTGTTCTGGCGATCTTAATTGCTTAAGGGCCTGGAAAGTCGCTTTAACAACGTTATGAGGGTTATTTCCTCTTAGGGACTTGGTTAATACGTTATGAATACCTGCAAGTTCTAAGATAGAACGGCATGCACCTGCGGCTTTAATACCTGTACCATCAGCTGCTGGTTTAAAAAGGATCTTTCCAGCATCGAATTCACCTAAAACTTGATGAGGGATTGTTCCGCCATCAATAGGAACATTAATCATATTTTTTTCAGCGGCCTGAGTTGCTTTTCTAATGGCCTCAGGAACTTCTTTTGCTTTTCCTAAACCAAAACCGACATGACCTTTTTTGTCGCCAACAATGATAAGTGCAGAAAATGAAAACCTTCTACCACCCTTTACAACTTTAGCAACTCTGTTAACTGCAACAACCCTTTCTTCTAGTTCAGGATCTACAGACTCAGGTCTCTTTCTTTTAGGAGCAGGCTTTCTATTTCTAGGTGCCTTTTTCCCCTCTGGAGCAGCTTTTGCATTTTCATCATTGTTTTTTACTTCTTTTTCATCAACCATATAAAGCCTCTAATTTATTAAAATTTAATTCCGTTTTCTCTAATTGAGTCAGCTAATATAGTAAGAACACCTGTGTATTTATATCCGTTCCTATCAAAAACAGCCTTATCAATATTGTTCTCTTTTAGCTTAGATGCTACCTCAACACCTAAAACTTTCGCCTTGTCTTTTTTACAACCAGACATCTCAACGTTTTTACCAAAAGACTTACAAGTAAAAAGAGTCACTCCTGTCTCATCATCAATAGCTTGAATAAGGATATGCTTATTTGACTTATTAGCACAAAGTCTTGGCATTTCCTTCGTTCCAGAAATAGTCTTTCTTATTTTAAGCTTTCTTCTGGCCCTTTTCGCCATTGAATCACTTTTAATTTTTCCGTTTTGCTTTCTCATGTCTTATTACCTCAGCTTATTTAGCGCCAGACTTACCAGCTTTTCTGATGATATGCTCTTCAGCATACTTAATACCTTTACCTTTATAAGGCTCTGGTGGTCTAAATGATCTTACTTTAGCAGCAACTTGACCTACTTGGGCCTTATCAATACCAAAAAGTTCAATAGTATTTTTATTAACTTTCGCAGTAACACCCTCTGGAAGATCATAATTGATCGGATGAGAGTAACCAAGATTCAGCTCAAGAACCTTACCTTTAACGACTGCTTTATAACCAACACCGTTAAATTCTAAGTTTCTTTGAAAGCCTTCAGTAACACCTACTACCATATTATTAAGTAGACTTCTGGTTGTACCCCATAAGGATCTTGATAAATTACTCTCATTAGCTGGAGTAACTATTAGCTCTTTATCTTTCATTTCAATTTTTACATGCTCAGTAAATTCCGCTGCTAGCTCACCCTTTGGGCCTTTGATGCTTACATGAAATCCGTCAATGGCTACATTGACTTTATCTGGAACAACTACTGGGTTTTTCCCAATCCTAGACATAATTAACTCCTACCAAATGTTGCAGAGGACTTCTCCTCCAACCTTTCTTTTCTTAGCCTCTCTAGAAGAGAGTATACCTTGGGAAGTTGACACTACAGAGATACCTAAACCACTTACAACTCTTGGAAGGGTCTTATATCCACTATAGCTTCTTAGACCTGGTGTCGACTGTCTATTTAGTCTCACTATGGCGTCATCTTTAAACACTACTTTAATTTTGATATCACTTGGTGCTTTGGCGATGATTTTAAAAGATTTGATATAACCTTCCTCTTTTAAAACCTTGCAAATTCCAGCCTTGATTTTACTCGCTGGAAAATCAACCCTATCTTTGCCCGCGGCTAAAGCGTTTCTCATTCTTGTAAGCATATCAGCAATAGGATCTGTCATCATAACTCTTGTCTCCTCAATTAATTACCAACTTGATTTGGTCACTCCAGGGATCATCCCTTTTAAGGCCAATGATCTTAAACAACATCTGCATAGTTTAAATGCTCTATAAAATGCTCTCGGTCTTCCACAAACTTCACATCTGTTTCTCTGTCGAGAGCTAAACTTTGGTTTCTTTTTTGCCGCTGCAATTTTTGATAATTTGGCCATTATCTATTTCCTTTTTAAAAATTACTTACTAAATGGCATCCCAAATTGGGTTAGTAGTTCTCTTGCTTCTTCATTATTTTTAGCACTGGTTACAATTGTAATCCCAACACCTCTTACCTTATCAATTTTATCGTAATTGATTTCAGGAAAGATGATTTGTTCTTTAATACCGAAGGTATAATTTCCTCTTCCATCGAAAGCTTTAGGAGTAATACCTCTAAAGTCTCTAACTCTTGGAAGTGCAAGGCATACAAGTCTTTCAAAAAACTCATACATTCTTTGACCTCTAAGTGTTACGGAAGCACCAAGGGCCTGACCTTCTCTTAACTTAAAGCCTGCGATTGACTTTCTCGCTTTGGCCACAACAGGCTTTTGTCCAGTAATGGCGGTTAGGTCGTTGATCACACTTTCTACAACCTTCGAGTTGGTAACAGCCTCTTTAGTCATACAGTTCACAACAATTTTTTCCACCTTGGGAATGTTATGAACATTCTTATAACCAAATTTGGTCTGCATATTCTTTTTTATTTCTTTATTGTATAATTCTTTAAAAGCACTCATTACTAATTCCTACCTACTTCTTATCCAGAACAGAGCCACAAGAAACGGCAACTCTAACTTTTTTGCCATCTTGAGTTTCGATTCTAACTCTGGTTGCTTTTTTTGTTTTAGGGCTCATTACGGCCACGTTTGAAATATGAACGGCTTTTTCAACATCAGCAATTCCACCAGCTGGATTTTCCTGAGTTGGCTTTAGGGCCTTTTTCACCATATTTACGCCTTCGACAAGAACCTTTTTGTTTTTTAGGTCAAGTTTTTTAACTTTACCTTGTTTACCTCGGTCCTTACCGGTTAATACAACTACTTCATCTTCTAATTTTAACTTCTGCATATAATGCTCCTTAAAGCACTTCCGGAGCCAGTGAACAAATCTTTGTGAAATTTTTGTTTCTTAACTCTCTTGCTACTGGCCCAAATATTCTAGTTCCGACAGGCTCGTTATTTCCACCGAGAATAACAACACTATTGGAATCAAACTTAATATAAGATCCATCATCCCTTCTGATCGGGTAAACAGTTCTTACAATAACTGCTTTTTTAACTTCACCCTTTTTGATCTTTCCACCTGGAGAAGCTTGTTGGACGGCCACAACCACAATATCACCCAACCTAGCGATCATTCTTTTAGAGCCCCCAAGAACTTTAATGCACTTAACTACTTTAGCTCCTGAGTTATCTGCAACATCTAATTTTGTCTGCATCTGGATCATAATTTAACTCCTATTCAGATCTATAAAGCTGTCTGAATAACTTTAACAAGTTCCCATCTTTTCAGCTTCGAGTAGGGTCTTGATTCAATAATACTAACTCTATCACCCGCTTTTGCTGAACTTTCAGCATCGTGGGCATGATACTTTTTCGTTTTAGCGATAAATTTGTTGTACACAGGATGTTTGTACTTTCTAACAACCTTTACAACAATTGTTTTATCAGTTTTATCGCTAACGACGATTCCTTCTAATTTTCTTTTAAACTTCTTTTTATTTTCTTCTGTCATAACTATCTCGCTTACGCCTTTTTATTCTTATTTTGATTTTTAGCGGTTAAAAGTTTAGCGATATCTCTTTTGTATTCTTTTAATAGATGAGGCTTATCAGCACCTGAAGTCGCTTTTTGCATTCTCAACTTAAAAAGATCCTCTTTTACTTGATTCACTTTTCTCTCTAGTGATACTTCATCCATTGTTTTTACTTCTTTAAAATCAATCATAACAACCTCAATTAACCTTCTATCTCTTTCTTTATTATTTTAGTTTTAACAGAAAGCTTGTATTGGGCCAATCTAAGAGCTTCTTGAGCAATTTCGGGATCAATTCCCTTAACCTCAAAAATAATCCTACCAGGCTTAATAACAGCTACCCATCTATCAGGTGAACCTTTACCTTTACCCATTCTAACTTCAGCTGGCTTACTCGTAAGAGATTTGTCAGGAAAAACACGAATAAATACTTTTCCACCTCTTTTAGCCTTTCTGTTAATAGCAATCCTGGCCGCTTCTATCTGTCTGTTTGTTATGAACCCACAAGTCGTTGCTTGCAAGCCAAATTCACCAACTGATATAGTATTTCCACGGTAGGCCTTCCCTTTCATTCGGCCTTTTTGTTGCTTTCTCCACTTTACTTTTTTTGGACTTAACATTTTTCAAACCTTTATTAATAGAGCTCTCTATTTATAGATCTCGCCCTTATAAACCCAAACCTTTACACCGATAATTCCGTAGGTTGTTTCCGCTTCAGCTGTATCGTAATCAATATCAGCTCTTAGTGTATGAAGAGGAACTTTCCTTTCCGAATAACCTTCAGTTCTGGCCATTTCAGCACCACCTAATCTACCGGCAGTTTTTACTTTGATACCTTTAACACCCGCTCTAAAAGCAGACTGCATAACCTTTTTCATGGCCCTTCTAAAAACGACCCTTTTTTCTAGCTGTTGAGCAATATTTTCTGCAATAAGCTTTGCTTCAGCATCTGGTCTTTTTACTTCCATAATATTGAAAATCAGATTTCCTTTAATCATTTTCGCTAAGTCATTTCTGATTTTTTCGATTCCAGCACCTTTTTTTCCAATCGCAACACCAGGCTTAGCTGTATGAACAGTAACTTTAGTTTGGTCAGAAGTTCTTGAAATCTCTGTTTTGGCCACAGAAGCATTCTTCATATTTTTCTCAATATATTTTCTTATATTAAGGTCTTCATGGAGTATTTCTGCATATCTATCTTTGCTATACCATGATGAATGCCATGTTTTGATATATCCGAGTCTAAAACCGTATGGATGTACTTTTTGTCCCATTCTATGCTTCCTTAAGTTCTACTGTTACGTGGCTACTTCTTTTTCTAATTCTAAAGGCGCGACCCTGAGCTCTTGGCTGAATTCTCTTAAGAGTTGGCCCTTCATTAGCAAATGTTTTCCCAACGATTAAATTCTCGAGGTCATACTTGCCTTCTGAATCAGCAATCGCAAGACCACTGTTTATAAGTTTGGTTAGCATTATCGCTATTTCTCTTTTCTCGTTATATCTGAGGACTTTGAGTGCTTCAGAAGCTTTTTTATTTCTAACGAGGTCAAGAACTGCCCTAACTTTTCTAGGAGCGATTCCTACATTATTTGCCTTAACTACAACGGCCATCTCATTACTCCTTATTTCTTACCTTTTTTATCACCAGCATGGCCTTGAAATGTTCTTGTCAGAGAAAACTCTCCAAGCTTCATTCCAATCATGTTGTCCGTTACGTAAACTGGAATAAACTTTTTACCATTATGAACGGCAAAAGTTAGTCCAATAAACTCAGGTACAATGGTCGATCTTCTTGACCATGTTTTAATTACTTTATTTCCTTTGTTTCCTTCTTCTTGAAGGGCCACGGCCTTTCTTAAAAGGTGTAGGTCAACAAAGGGTCCTTTTTTTAATGATCTAGCCATACTTATTTCTCCGACTATTTCTTAGTTCTTCTCTTAACGATGAACTTATCTGTTCTTTTATTTTTTCTAGTTTTATAACCCTTAGTTGGTTGTCCCCATGGAGTTACTGGGTGTCTACCACCAGAAGTACGTCCTTCACCACCACCATGTGGATGGTCTACTGGGTTCATAGCAACACCTCTAACCTTAGGTCTTTTACCTCTATGTCTATTCTTACCGGCTTTACCAATAACAATTTGCTCATGTTCAATATTACCAACCTGACCAATTGTGGCCCTGCAGTTCTTTTGAACTTTTCTTAGTTCACCTGATGGTAGTCTAAGAAGAACCATCTCACCTTCTTTGGCCATAACTTGTACATAAGCTCCGGCTGTTCTAGCCATTTGTCCGCCCGCTCCTGGGTAGAGCTCAACATTGTGAACAAGTGTACCTACTGGAATATGAGTTAACAGCTTTGAGTTTCCAACTTTAATATCAGCCTCTGCAGAAGCTACAACTGTATCACCCACCTTTAGACCTTGTGGAGCAAGAATATAATTCTTGAAACCATCTGCGTAGCTCAATTGAGCTATATGACAAGTTCTGTTTGGATCATAAAGTATGGCCTCAACTTTAGCAGGGATATCAACTTTATTTCTCTTGAAATCAATAACCCTATACTTTTGTTTAACACCACCACTTCTTCTTCTTGTTGTGATTCGCCCGTCGTTATTTCTCCCTGCAGTTGCATTTTTAGGAGCAATAAACTTCTTAAGGGGTTTTACTCCTTTAGAAAGGCCTTCACTTGTTTGGACGGCCATCTCTCTAATTGCTGCAGAAGTTGGTTTAAATTTTCTAATAGCCATATTCGCCTCAGTTTATTTTAGATATCTTTAAAAAATTCAATCTTTTGTCCTTCACCAAGCTGAACAAAAGCTTTTTTAGTCTTCGAACTCTTTTTTACATTCATCCCAAATCTTTTCATTTTTCCTGGGTTAATTTGAGTTTTCACATCAAGAACTTTTACATCGTAAAACTTCTCAACAGCTCTTTTAATTTGATGCTTGTTTGCTTTAAGGGCAACTTGAAAACCATATCTATTTGTTTTCTCTGTTATTAAAGCTGATTTTTCTGTTATTAAAGGTTTAATAAGTACTTGTTCTATATTTGCCATATTAACCTAGCCTTCCTAGAAGCTTTTCTAGAGCTTGTTGTTCGATAATAAGATTTTCGTATTTAAGAGCATCGTAAATATTAAAGCCATCAACACCAACGCCATTTGCGTATTGTAGGTTTCTTACGGCCTTTAGTGCATTTGAATTACTGTCATTAGTAACAACTAAACATGGAAGAAGACCTTTACCGCTAAGTAGAGTGTTCATTTCTTTTGTTTTTCCGTTACTTTCTAAGTTATCCAAGACAGTGAGCTTTCCTGAGTTTAGCTTATCAGCTAGAACTGACTGGAGAGCTTTAGTCATCATCTTTTTATTTACTTTTTGAGTATAGTCTCTTGGAGTTGGTCCAAAAGCCGTACCACCGCCGACCATAAGAGGCGAACGAGATGAACCTTGTCTGGCACGACCGGTTCCCTTTTGCTTAAATGGCTTAATACCACCACCAGAAACTTTAGCTTTGTTCTTGGTCATGGCAGTTCCCTGTCTTTTCTTGGCCAACAAAGCTTTTACAACTTGGTGGACAACAGGAACTTTAATATCTTCCTCAGTAAGGCTCACATTAGTATTGAGCTTAGAGGCTGCTTCAAATTTGGAGTTTAATACATTTATTTCGGCCATGGATGCTTCCCCTATTTCTTCACTGCTTTGCTAATTTTCACAAAGCTATTTTTGGCCCCAGGAACAGATCCCTTGAGTAGCATATAGCCTTTATCAAGGTTTACTTCCTGGATCTTTATATTTTGAACTGTTTGAGTTTTATCACCAAGGTGACCTGGCATTTTTTTACCTTTAAAAACTCTACCTGGAGTCGCTCTATTACCTATAGACCCTGGTCCTCTATGGAAGTGAGAACCGTGTGTTGCAGGTCCACCAGCAAAGCTAAACTTCTTCATAACACCTTGAAAACCCTTACCTTTTGTCACACCTGTTACATCGGCGTAAGAGTTTGCTGCAAACTCTCCTAGGCTAATTTCTTTTCCTAGGTTTTCTTCATTGATGTCAGAAGTTTTGATTTCAGCAAAACGATTAAAGAAAGCTTTTACGCCTGCTTTTTTCAAATGACCTTGTTTAGGGTTGTTAATAAGCTTTTCTCTCTTTTGTTGATAAGCAATTTGATAGGCATTGTAGCCATCTTTAGCAGCTGTTTTAACTTGAGAGACAACATTAGGAATAAGTTTAATTACGGTTACAGGTACGTGATTTCCGTTTTCGTCAAAGACTCTGGTCATACCAGCTTTGACCCCGTAGAAAGATGTTAGGTCAACACCTGTAGCTTTTTCTTCAGCCATTTTTTCCTCCACAGCATCACCCTATTCTCAGGGATGCATGCATGGTTTATAATTAAGCTCTATTGCTAGAAGCCAACTAAATACTAATATTTAATTTCTACGTCAACACCTGAGGATAGGTCTAACTTCATTAGGCTATCAACGGTTTGTTGCGTAGGGTCGAGTATGTCGACCAATCTTTTATGAGTTCTCATCTCAAACTGCTCTCTAGACTTCTTATCGATGTGCGGAGATCTTAGAACAGTAAATTTATTTATCTCTGTTGGCAAAGGGATAGGTCCAGCTATTCTGGCGCCTGTTTCTTTTGCTGTTTGAACGATTTCGTTCACCGATTTATCAAGTACGGTGTGATCGTATGCTCTCAACTTTATTCTTAGTCTTGTCGTTTTCATTTAACCCTCTGAACCACAAATGAGACATGGTTGTAATTGCTAAGGAGGCCCTTTGTCAAGCACGTCCCGTATTTATTTTTAAAATATTTTCATTTAGATGAAAATTCCTCTTTTTTCTAGGATTGCTTTGGCCAAATCCTGGTTTAAGGCCTCATACCTTAGGAATTTCATTGTAAAATTTGCACGCCCCTGGGAACGTGACCTAAGATCTGTACTGTATCCAAAGAGCTCTAATAGAGGTGCTTCTGCCTTTATAATTTCCTTATTTTGCTTTGAGTTTATTGAAATAACTCGTCCTCTTTTAGAGTTTAGGTCGGAGATTACTTCTCCTGTATATTCTAGTGGTGTAATCACTTCGAGGTCCATAAGCGGCTCTAAAAGCTTTAACCCTGCGATTTTGCATGCTTCTTTGAAGGCCATGGATGCGGCCATAGTATAGGCGACTTCTGATGCCGTCTCTTCGTCGTACTCTGCTTCTATAAGCTCTACAGAGATATTAATAAGTGGATATCCTGCCATTGCCCCGCCGGGAGCTGTATCTAGGACACCTCTTTTGACGGCCTCAATAAGTTCGGTAGGAAGGTCCCTTTTGGTTAAGCTTGTTTTAAACTCAACTCCTGATTCAAAGTCAGCGGGGTTTAGTTTGAGGACAACAGCACCTTGATTTATTTTGCCACCAAGTTCTTTGTTAAACTCTCCTCTTGCGGTGGCAACATCTTTAATGCTTTCTCTAAAGGAAACTTGGGGTTTCCCTTTTCTTATTCCAACTTTGAATTCTCTTTCTAGTCTGTCACATATAATTTCTAGGTGTAGTTCACCCATACCAAAAATAAGAAGTTGCCCTGTCTCTTTATTGGTTTTGTAATTAAAGGAAGGGTCTTCTATTTCTAGTTGTGCCAAAGTGGACATAAGTTTTTTTTCATCTGCAGCTGTTTTTGGTTCAATGGCAATAGAAATAACGGTCTCTGGGAACTCCATTAGATCAAAAAGAATTGATTTATGTTCAATACAAAGTGTTTCGCCAGTGACTGTAAATTTTGGACCTGAAAGAGCAACGATATCTCCAGCGTGAGCTATATCTATTTCCTCTCTCTTATTAGCATGCATTCTTAATATTTTTTGTATTCTTTCTTTTTTCTTTTTATGAGGATTATAGACTTGTTGTCCTTGATTCAACTGTCCTGAATATACTCTAAAAAATGTTAGTGTTCCTACAAAGGGATCTGATGTTATCTTAAATGCCAATCCACTAAAGGCTTCGTTTTCATTTGGTTCACGAAGCATTTCTTTATCATAGTCTTTAGGGTTATGACCTTTAATGGCCCCTCGATCTACAGGGGAAGGCAGATAATCAATAACAGCATCCAACAGGGGTTGGACGCCTTTATTTTTAAAAGCACTTCCACAAAGAACTGGAATAAAGTCTTTTTCGATGGTGGCGCTTCTCAATACACTTTTTATTTTTTCAACGGAGATTTCTTCTCCATTAAGAAATGTCTCGGCCATATCATCATCGTAATCGCAGAGGTTTTCGATTAGTTCTTCTCTTCTTATTTCTACTTCATCACTTAGATCTTCTGGAATATCTTTGGTTTCTACAGTTGCGCCTAGGTCGGTTTCAGAAAAGTAAAAGGCTTTTCTTTCAATAAGGTCGATCATCCCTTCAAAATTATCTTCACTTCCGATTGGAATTTGAATCGCACAGCACTTTTTACCAAGCTTAGTTTTAATCTCTTCTATACAGTTTTCAAAATCGGCCCCAACTCTATCCATTTTATTAACAAAAGCGAGTCTTGGTACCTTATACTTATTGGCCTGGGCCCATACGGTTTCTGATTGAGGTTCAACTCCACCGACGGCATCAAATAACCCTATCGCACCATCAAGAACTCGAAGAGACCTTTCCACCTCAATGGTAAAGTCCACGTGACCAGGAGTATCGATAATATTAATTTCGTAGTTATTCCAAAAGCAGGTTGTTGCGGCGGAAGTGATGGTGATGCCTCGTTCTTGTTCTTGGACCATCCAGTCCATAGTTGCAGCACCATCGTGAACTTCACCTATTTTATGACTTTTACCTGTATAGTAGAGAACTCTTTCTGTCGTTGTAGTCTTACCGGCATCAATATGTGCCATGATGCCGATATTTCTAATCTTTTCTATTCGATTATCCATCATTAGATTCGAAGATAAAGCTTAAACTACCACTTAAGGTGGGCAAATGCTTTGTTGGCTTCGGCCATTCTGTAAACGTCTTCTTTCTTCTTAACGGCCCCACCTCTATTTTGGTAAGCATCAAAAAGCTCTTCAGAAAGTTTACCCATCATTGTTTTACCACCTCTTTCGCGTGCGTAATCTCTAATCCATCTAATGGCCAGTGACTGTCTTCTCGTAGGTCTAACTTCAACTGGGATTTGGTATGTGGCCCCACCAATTCTTCTAGATTTAACTTCAACAGCTGGCTTAACATTTGAAATGGCCTTCTTAAAAATTTTAAGTGGCTCTTCACCTGTTTTCTTTTCTAGCTCTTCAAGGGCGCCATAGAAAATCTTTTCTGCTGTAGACTTTTTTCCACCAAACATAAGTGAGTTGATGAACTTTGTTACAACAATATCTTGGTAACGTGGATCTGGTAAAACTTCTCTTGGTTGTGCTCTGTTTTTTCTACTCATGATAAACCTCTCTTCAATTCAATGAATTTACTCTCCTATGGCCATGAGTTTAAGTCATAGGAGTGGATTGATATTAGATTCTTATTTCTTTGGTTTTTTAGTACCGTATTTTGAACGGGCCTGGTTTCTCTTATCAACACCAGTGGCATCTAGGGCCCCTCTAATGGTGTGATATCTAACACCTGGAAGATCTTTAACCCTTCCACCTCTTATAAGAACGATACTGTGTTCTTGAAGATTGTGTCCTTCTCCACCTATGTAAGAAGTTACTTCAAATCCACTTGTTAATTTAACCCTACAAACCTTTCTCATCGCCGAGTTTGGTTTCTTTGGAGTTGTTGTATAAACTCTTGTACAAACACCTCTTCTTTGAGGACAAGCCTTCAAAGCTGGTGATTTGGTTTTAATTACTTTATCAACTCTACCTTTTCTAATTAGTTGGTTAATTGTAGGCATTGCCTTTTGCTCCTTAAATTTTAAAATCTTGCCCTAACTATCATGACACAAAGGACAAAATCAAGTCTTTTTTATATAGTTAGTGTTACTTCCTCTTTCTTTTCAACAACAGTTTCCTGCTCCTCAGTAATTACAGCTTCATAATTCCAGTACCTTGAGATACCAGTACCTGCAGGGCTAAGTCGTCCCATTATGACGTTTTCCTTAAGCCCTCTAAGTTCATCAAACTTTCCTTCCAGTGTCGCTTGAGTAAGAACCTTTGTTGTTTCTTGGAAAGAGGCAGCTGAGATAAAGGAGTCTGTTGATAATGAAGCTTTTGTAATACCTTGTAGAAGTGGCATAGCTTGCGCTGGAGTCTCTCCTTCTTCAAGAGCAGCATTAGCATCACCAAGTTCAACTTTTGAAATGAAGTCACCAGCAATAAGGTTTGTATCACCGGCATCCATAATTTGAACTTTCTTAAGCATCTGAGAAACAATCACTTCAATGTGTTTATCATCGATTTTAACACCTTGTAGTCGATAAACTTCTTGAATCTCATCTACTATGTACTTCGCTAGGGTTTTAACTCCCATAACTCTAAGGATATCATGTGGGTTAGATGGGCCATCCATAATAGGATCTCCAGCTCTCACGTAGTCACCTTCATTAACGATTACATAACGACCTTTTGGTACAGTATAAGTTACTGGTTCAGTTCCATCATCAGGTCTAACAATGATTCTTCTGTTTCCTCTAAGTTCAGGACCAAACTCGATTGTTCCTGAGACATCAGAGATTTGGGCAGCATTACCAGGCTTTCTTGCTTCAAAAAGTTCTGCAACTCTTGGAAGACCCCCTGTAATATCTTTTGTCTTTGTTGTTTCTCTTTGAGCTTTAGAAATGGCTTGACCAGCTTCAAGGCTCTGACCTTCTTGAACAACAATGTTGGCACCAACAGGAAGTCTGTATACAGCACTTCTTTTTGTTCCTGGAACAGTAAGAGGAGCTCCACTTTCATCTACGATAGTAATTCGTGGTTGAAGTGAAGGATCTTTTGATTCAATAACAACTTTATGAGTTAGTCCTGTAACAGCATCAACTTGCTCAGAAATTGTCTGTCCTACAATGAGGTCTTCAAACTTCACAAGACCATTGACCTCGTTAAGTAGTGGAATTGCAAATGGATCCCACTCAAGAATCGTATCACCTGGTTCTACGGTATCACCTTCGAGTTTAACAAGTCTGGCACCATAGTTTGCAGGGTATTTTTCTTTCTCGGCCCCTTGATTATTTTTAACAATAATTTCACCGGCCTTACTCATAACAACTCGAGTTCCATCTTTAAGGGTAGCTATATTAACTTTTCTAAACTCAAGAACACCTGCTGTTTTTACTTCTGTTTTATTAACTTGAGCACCAGCAGTTGCAGTACCTCCGACGTGGAAGGTTCTCATGGTTAGCTGTGTACCTGGCTCACCAATTGATTGGGCAGCAATAACACCAACGGCTTCACCAACTCTAACCATCCGACCTCTGGCCAGGTCTCTACCAAAACAAGAAGCACAGAAGCCATGTCTTTCTTTACAAGTTAGAACACTTCTTACTTTAATCTGGTCAATAGAGAATTCTTTTAATTTAGGAATATCCTCATCTGTAAGAAGGTGATTTTTAGGAAGAACTTCTTGACCATTCATCCCAACAATAGGTGCAGCCGTTACTCTTCCCATTGCTCTTTCAAAAACATGCTCAACAACTTCACCAGCATCAATTCTTGATTCAAGAACGATACCGTCACTTGCACCACAATCTTCTGACCTTATAATCCCATCCTGAGCAACATCAACTAGTCTTCTTGTTAAGTAACCAGAGTTGGCCGTCTTAAGGGCGGTATCGGCAAGACCTTTTCTTGCACCGTGGGTTGAAGCAAAGTATTGAAGAACCGATAGTCCTTCTCTAAAGTTTGATGTAATTGGAGTCTCAATGATTTCACCACTTGGTTTGGCCATGAGTCCCCTCATACCAGCAAGCTGTCTCATCTGAGCTGTTGAACCCCTCGCTCCGGAGTCGGCCATCATAAAGATAGCATTAAAAGATGGAGCTTTTAGGGTATCGCCTTTTTCATTAGAAAAGGTATCTTCAGAAAGACCGTTAAGCATAACTTTTGTCAATGATTCGTTTGTTTGTGCCCAAACATCAACTATTTTATTATAACGTTCTCCGTTTGTAATAGAACCTTCGTTATATTCTTCTGTGATCTGATCAACTTCTGAATATGCGGTGGCAAGAATCCCCTCTTTTTCATTAGGGATAGTCATATCATGGATATTGATTGAAATACCCGCTTTAGTAGCATTTTGATAACCTAGTCTCATGAGGGCATCGGCAAGAAGAACAGTATCTTTCTCTGTTCCCACTCTATAGGCCTTATCAATAAGTTTACCAAGAGTCTTTTTGTCTAAAATCTTATTGATGTCATCAAAGTGAAGACATTTAGGGATAACATCGTAAACAAAAGTTCTACCAACTGTCGTCTCTATCATTTTACCATCAAGTCTTACTTTAATAGGAGCTTGAAGGTGTAAGTTACCTGTGTGGTAAGCAAACTGAGCCTCTTCTCTAGAAGAGAAAACTTTATTATATCCACGCGCAAAAGGTCTTGGTCTTGTCATATAATAAAGGCCAAGAACAATATCTTGTGTTGGTACAATAATAGGAGTTCCATCTTTTGGTGAAAGAATATTATTTGTACTCATAGCAAGAACACGACACTCTACTTGGGCCTCAATAGAAAGAGGAACGTGAACGGCCATTTGGTCACCATCAAAGTCAGCATTAAATGCCGTACAAACGAGTGGGTGCAATTGAATTGCTTTACCTTCAATAAGAACGGGTTCAAAACCTTGAATACCTAATCTGTGAAGAGTTGGTGCACGGTTAAGAAGTACTGGGTGTTCTTGAACGACTTCTTCAAGGATGTCCCAAACCTCTTGTTTCTGTTGATCAACCATTCTTTTGGCCACTTTAATCGTTGTACAGTGACCTTTTTCAATAAGCTTATTGTATATAAACGGCTTAAAAAGCTCGAGGGCCATAAGCTTTGGTAAGCCACATTGATGTAGTCTCAGGCTTGGTCCAACAACAATAACCGATCGACCTGAATAATCGACCCTTTTTCCAAGAAGGTTTTGTCTAAATCGCCCTTGTTTCCCTTTAAGCATATCAGAAAGAGAACGAAGGGGTCTTTTATTAGCACCGGTGAAGACTTTTCCTCTTCTACCGTTATCAAAAAGAGCATCTACTGCTTCTTGAAGCATTCTTTTTTCGTTTCTGATGATTATCTCAGGAGCATTAAGTTCTTTAAGTCTTTTTAAACGATTATTTCTGTTGATAACCCTTCTATAAAGGTCGTTCAGATCAGAAGTTGCAAATCGTCCTGCTTCAAGAGGTACGAGCGGTCTTAGATCTGGTGGTAGTACTGGAATAACATCCATCATAAACCACTCAGGTTTATTTTCAGATTTAAGTAGAGACTCAACCACTTTAAGCCTCTTAACAATTTTGGCCCTATTCATTTCGGTTGTAGCGGCCCTTAAACCTCTTCTTAATTCTTTATTTTCTTGGTCAAGATCAACCTTTCTAAGAAGTTCTTTAATTGTTGATCCACCCATTCCAGCTTCAAATTCAATGCCTTGCTCTTTAAGCTCATTGTATTGCTGCTCAGAGATAACACGCCCAATTTCAAGACCACCCTCAATATTTTCAGCGGCTGTTTTTGTTACAATATAGGCTTCGTAATAAAGTACTTTTTCTAACTCTTTAAGAGTTAGATTGAGCATGGCACCAATACGAGAAGGAAGTGATCTGAGAAACCAGATATGAGCAACAGGAGCGGCAAGCTCGATATGTCCACAACGCTCTCTTCTTACTTTAGAGAGTGTTACTTCAACACCACACTTCTCACACACAACTCCTCTGTGCTTCATTCTTTTGTATTTACCACAAATACATTCATAATCTTTTACAGGTCCAAAGATCTTAGCACAGAACAAACCATCTCTTTCCGGTTTGAAAGTCCGATAGTTAATTGTTTCTGGCTTTTTAACCTCACCAAAAGACCATTCTCTAATGGTGTCTGGAGATGCCATCCTTATAGAGACGGCATCAACACTTACTGGATCTTTTGGTTTATCAAAAAAGTTTAAGAGATCTTTCATAATTTTATTCCCTTATGTATTTTATTTTTTAAATTCTTTTAGCTCATTATGGGCTCTTCAAGACTTGATTCCTCAAGCTTGATATCAAGACATAGCGCCTGTAGTTCTCTGATCATTACATTAAATGACTCAGGAAGACCTGGCTCTAGAACTTGTTCACCCTTAACAATAGACTCATACATTCTCGTTCTACCAATAACATCATCAGATTTAACGGTTAAGAATTCTTGAAGTGTATAAGCTGCACCATAAGCTTCAAGGGCCCAAACTTCCATTTCCCCTAATCTCTGACCACCAAATTGGGCCTTACCACCAAGTGGTTGTTGAGTTACGAGAGAGTATGGACCAGTTGATCTGGCATGAAGTTTTTCATCTACAAGGTGATGAAGCTTAAGCATGTACATTGTTCCTACAGTAACATCTTCTGCGAAAGCATCACCTGTAAGTCCATCAAACAGAGTCGTACGTCCTGATTGATCTAAGTCTGCCAGTTCAAGCATATGGTGAATACTATCTTCAGAAGCGCCATCAAAAGCTTTTGTTGAGAATCGAACACCTAAACTTAGCTGTTCTGCAACTTCTCTCACTCTTTTATCGCTTGCTTTTTTAAGCCATTCTTTAGTTTCATCATTTTTATAAATCTCATAAATGAAATCTTTGAGCTCATTTATTTGAACTTGATTCTCAAGCATCAAACCAATTTTTTCACCAAGACCTCTACCGGCCCATCCAAGGTGAAGCTCAAGAAGTTGTCCGATATTCATCCGCGAAGGAACACCAAGCGGATTAAGAACGATATCAACTGGAGTTCCGTCAGCTAAGTAAGGCATATCTTCTCTTGGGAGAACGTTAGAGATAACACCTTTGTTACCATGTCGCCCGGCCATTTTATCACCCGGCTGAAGCTTTCTCTTAATTGCTACATAAATAGTAACTTTTTTAATAACTCCTGGAGGAAGTTCATCTCCTCTATGAAGTTTAGCAATATCTTCATTGGCCTTTGTTCTTACTCTATTGATTCTGTTTCTTACATCAGCAAAGTACTCAGAAAGCTTTTCTTCAAGGCTTACCTCAAGAGGTAGATAACCAATAAGCTCAAAAGGAATACTGGCAAGTGCTTCACCTGTTAGCTCACTACCTTTTGGAAGAAGCTGAGTTGTTCCATCTTCAGAAACTAGAGCATCAGTCGTTTTATGGCCTTTAAGCATAGAAGCTATTTTTGCAATGGACGTTGCTTGAATTGCCTTAATTTTAATTCTTTCATCTCTTCGTACCAAGCTTGTTTCATGATCGATAATTTCTTTTGATCTTGAGCAAAGTTCGACACCTTCTCTTGTATAAACCTTCGCATCAACGACGGTTCCTCTTACAGAAGAAGGAACTCTTAAAGATGTATCTTTCACATCTCCAGCTTTATCGCCAAAGATAGCTTTAAGAAGTTTTTCTTCAGGTGAAAGTTGGGTCTCTCCTTTAGGAGTAATTTTACCTACAAGAATATCACCAGGCTTAATGATGGATCCTATTCTTATAATTCCAGCTTCATCAAGATTGGCCAGGGCCTCTTCGCTAACATTTGGAATATCTCTTGTGATTTCTTCTTTTCCAAGCTTAGTATCTCTAGCCTCAATTTCAAAACTTTCAACATGAATTGAAGTAAAGACGTCTTGAGATAGAAGATGTTCACCAATAAGGATTGAATCTTCGTAGTTATATCCACCCCAAGGCATGAAAGCCACAAGAACGTTTTGTCCTAATGCTAAGTCACCTAGGTGAGTAGCAGGTCCATCGGCAATAACCATACCTTTTGTAACCTTGTCGCCTTCTTTAACGAGTGCTTTTTGGTTATTACAGGTATTTTGGTTAGTTCTTTGGTATTTTACAAGTTTATAAATATCAATTCCGGACTCGCCTTCCACGTATTTATCTCTTTGTATTACGATTCTAGTAGAATCAACAAAGATAACTGTTCCTGTTTCCTTTGCCGTAATAATGGCGCCTGAGTCTTTAGCAACAATGTGCTCAACACCTGTACCAACTATTGGAGCATCGGTCTTAACAACAGGGACGGCTTGTCTCATCATGTTTGATCCCATAAGGGCCCTGTTAGCATCATCATGCTCAAGGAAAGGAATCAAAGAAGTGGCCAAGGAAATCATTTGGGATGGAGACACATCCATAAGCTCAACTTCATCAGCATCAACAAGAGCAAATTCACCAGCTCTTCTTGCAGCGATGTGATTTCCTACAACTTTACCATTATCCATATAATCTTTTTTAGTTTGGGCAATGGTTTTTCCTTCTTCCTCAAATGCGGTGAAGTATTTAAACTCTTTTTTAATTTCTTTGTTATCTGCAACAACTTTATAAGGTGTTTCAATAAAGCCATATTCACTTACTCTCGCAAAAGTAGCCAAAGAAGTGATTAGTCCAATATTTGGTCCTTCTGGAGTTTCAACAGGACACATTCTACCATAGTGAGTTGCATGAACGTCACGTACCTCAAAGCCAGCTCTTTCTCTTGTTAAACCACCTGGCCCAAGAGCAGAAAGTCTTCTTTTATGAGTAACTTCTGAGAGTGGGTTTGTTTGATCCATAAACTGAGATAGCTGGGAGGAACCGAAGAATTCCTTAATAACAGCTGCTACTGGTTTTTGGTTTACTAGGTCATAAGGCATCATGGTTTCAATTTCTTGAATGGCCATTCTTTCTTTAACGGCCCTTTCCATTCTTACCAAACCAACTCTGAATTGATTTTCTAATAATTCACCGACAGCTCTAACTCTTCTGTTACCAAGGTGGTCAATGTCATCAACCTTACCTTTACCGTTATTAAGCTCAACTAGATATTTTGCTGTGGTAAGAATATCTGTTTTAGTCAGCACAGTATTTTCAACAGGAACATCTGTTCCAAATTTATAATTAATTTTCATACGACCTACTTTAGAGAGGTCATACTTATTTTCATCAAAGAAAAGACCGTTAAAAAGAGTCTCTGAAGCTTCAACACTTACAGGTTCTCCAGGTCTTAATCTTTCAAAGATTTTCGTTACGGCTTCATCATAATTTTCAGTTTTATCAAGAAGAAGGGTATTTCTTATTTGATCACCAAAATTAATCATATCTATATAAAGGCATGGAACTTCATTTATTCCAGCATTCATAAGTTCGCCAAGCTTTGCTTCTGATAAGGCTTCATTGGCCATACAAAGAACTTCACCAGTACTATGATCAAAGATATCTTCAGCAACGACACGACCAACGACTTCTTCAAGTTCAAGAGGGAGTTCTTTTAAGCCAGAGTCTTTTAGCTTCTTTACTGAACCTTTCGCAAACTTCTTACCTCTTTTAACAAGAACATCTCCTGTCTTTGGGTGAAGAATATCTTGGTTGGCCCTTGTACCTATTAAAAGGTCAAAATCTAAGGCCCTTGTATAATTTCCTTTTTTATCAAGCTTAACAGTCTCCATGTTATAGAACTCTTTAAGTAGTTCTGAAGTCGTATAACCTAGAGCTTTTAAAACAACAGTTGCGTGTAGTTTTCTTTTCCTATCAATCCTAGCAAAAAGAATATTTTTATGATCAAACTCAAAGTCTAACCATGAACCTCTATGAGGAATAATTCTCGCCCCATAAAGCAGCTTACCGCTTGAGTGCTTCTTTCCGTTGTCATGTTCAAAAATAATCCCAGGAGAACGATGAAGCTGAGAGACGATAACTCTTTCAGTACCGTTATAAACAAAGGATCCTGTAGGTGCCATTAGAGGAATATTTCCTAAATAAACTTCTTGTTCTTTAATAGAGGAAACAGTTCTTTGCTCATTACCATCTTTATCAACAGTAACATCATAGAAAACAAGTCTTACGACAACCTTAAGAGGTGCCTCATAACTTAAGCCTCTTTGTCTACATTCTTGAACGCTATATTTAGGCTCTTCAAGTGAGTAGCTCACAAATTCAAGAGAAACAGTTTTGTTGAAGTCATAAATAGGGAACACGCTCTTAAAAACGGCTTGAAGACCTATCTCTCTTCTCTTATCAGGTGCTATATCCCTTTGAAGGAAATCAGCATAAGAGTCTATTTGTAGTCCCATGAGAGGGGGTGTTTCTATATCTACCGGTGTTTGAGCAAACTTTTTTCGGTACCATTCATTCGGGGCGAAAACCTTTGTCATTTTGGCTCTCCTAACAGGTTTAAATACTAAAAGGCATGAGAGCACATATAGCCCTCATGCCTGAGAAAAAATCGTTAAAAACGAATAAATTATTTAAGCTCAACCTTAGCGCCTGCAGCCTCAAGTTTTTTCTTAATTTCTTCGGCTTCAGCTTTATCAACGTCTTCTTTAACTGGCTTAGGAGCACTTTCTACAAGGTCCTTAGCTTCTTTAAGACCTAATCCAGTGATTCCTCTTACTTCTTTAATAACATTGATCTTCTTTGCTCCAGCTTCAGCAAGAACTACAGTAAATTCTGTTTGCTCTTCAGCTGCAGCAGCTGGACCAGCACCACCAGCAACAGCTACTGGGGCAGCAGATACACCAAATTTATCCTCTAATTCTTTTACCAAGTTAGCTAGGTCAAGAACAGACATTTTTGATACGTGCTCTATAAGTTGTTCATTTGTAATACTCATTTTAATTCTCCTATATTCTAATCTTTAATTTTTTTGCTAAGCGACATTATGAAGCAGTCGCACCTTCTTCTTTTTGTTCTTTGATGGCATGCATAACTCTAGCAAACGCAGACACTGGGGCCATAAAAGTGGCCAACAATGTACCAAGCATTTGGTCTCGACCTGGCAAGCTAGCCAATTCAACAACCTCTTCTTTGCTTAATTCTTTTTGCTCGAGAAAACCGGCCTTAAGATCAATTAATTCTAAATCCTTACCTGCTTCTTTCAAAACCTTAGCTACTGCAGCAGCATCTTCAAAAGCAAAGGCAATCGCATTTGTTCCCTTTAGCTCTTTTAGTGCATTTTCTGCATAAGTTCCTTCGGCAGCTTTGCCGAATAGGGTGTTTCTTGTGATAACAACCTTTCCACCTGCATCCCTTACTTCTTTACGGATTCTTACGGAGTCATTTGCCGTAATTCCAATTAAGTTAGTAAGAAAGAGGCCTTGGGCTTTATCAATGTCACCCTTAAGTCCATCAATGATGGTTTGCTTTTGCTCTTTATTTAGCATTAGCACCTCCTTAAATTGGGAGGGAGATTTCTGGCAGGATTTATATGGTTAAAACCAAACCGACCTTCATCAACCTCTAAGTTAAACAAGCTGAGCTGCTTGTAATGTATCAATCTTTATACCTGGCCCCATAGTTGTACTTACAGTCAAAGACTTTAAGTAAATACCTTTAGAGCTAGCAGGTTTTGCTTTCATGATTGCTGTTACGATCGCCTGATAGTTTTCACTTAATTGCTCAACAGAAAAAGATTTCTTTCCTATTGGAACATGAACGATACCATTTTTCTCAGTACGATACTCAACCTTACCGCCTTTTTGCTCCTTTACGGCCTTAGCAACATCAGGAGTTACGGTACCTAGCTTAGGGTTAGGCATAAGCCCTCTAGGTCCAAGAACTTTACCAATTCTTCCTAGCTTACCCATCATATCTGGCGAAGCAACCATTCTATCGAAGTCAGTCCAACCGCCTGCAATTTTTGCAATAATATCGTCACCACCAACAAAATCAGCTCCTGCAGCTTCAGCTTCAGCAACTTTATTACCGCTAGTAACAACACATACTCTTACGTTTTTCCCTGTTCCAGATGGAAGGGCCAAAGCTCCTCTAATCATCTGATCAGCATGTCTAGGGTCAACACCTAGTCTAAAAGCAAGATCTACGGTTTCATCAAACTTAGCAAAGTTTGCTTCCTTAACAAGGTTAAGGGCCTCTTCAAAAGGATACTTTTTTTCTTGATCGATTTTGGCGATTGCCTCAAGATACTTTTTATTTCTTTTACCCATTTTTCCTCCCGGTTCAAACGAATGGCCTTAAGACCAATCTCCCGTACACAATATAATTAGTAGTCTAACTTAAGTCCCATACTTCTGATGGATCCTTCAATCGTTCTCATTCCTGCTTCTTTAGTAGCCGCTGTAAGGTCTGGCTTTTTAGCTTCGACAACTTCCTCAACAATTTTTTGAGGTACAGTTCCTGCTACTTCGTGCCCTGGCTTATTGGCTCCACTTTTAAGTTTAAGTTTTTGCTTTAGTAAATAAGACGCTGGAGGAGTCTTTGTTACAAAAGTAAAAGATCTGTCTGAATAAACAGTAATAATTGTGGGAAGAATTGTTCCCATGTCTTTTTGTGTTTTTGCATTAAAGGCTTTGCAAAACTCCATAATGTTAACACCTTTTTGACCAAGGGCCGGTCCAATAGGTGGTGATGGATTTGCTTTTCCGCCTGCGATTTGTAGTTTAATAAAACCTGTAACTTTTTTTGCCATTTTTCCTCCCGGTTCAAACGACTAGTTTATAATCTAGTCTCCCGTAAAAATTATGATATTTTTTCAACCTGTGAAGTATCGAGTTCAACAGGAGTTGGTCTACCAAAAATGGATACACTTACTTTTAACTTTCCTTTTTCATTTACGGCCTCAACGGTACCGACAAAGGAAGCAAAAGGTCCTTCAATAACTTTAACCGACTCACCTTCTGTAAAATCAATAGAAGATTTCGGTCTCTTAAATCCATCCTTAGCCTGATTGGTCATATAAGCCGCTTCTTCATTGCTGATTGGGGCCGGCTTATCCTTGGTACCACCAACAAAACCAGTGATTTTATCAGTATCCTTTACCAAGTGCCAGGTGTTATCGTTCATGATCATTTTTATAAGAACGTAACCTGGAAAATATTTTTTCTTAATGGTTCTTTTTTTGCCCCCAACATTTGACGTCACTGATTCTTCTGGCGCCATAATGTCAGCAAAAAATTCCATCATGCCATGATTAACTATACTTTCTCGAAGAGCTTTCACGACTTTGTTTTCTTGTCCTGTCATGGTCTTAGCAATATACCATTTGAAGTCTGCAGAATCTCCTTTGGAGAAACCATAGTTACTTTGAAGATCATTAGATTCCCCTTGATCTTCTTCTACTTCTTCATTAACAGTTGCTTCTGGTTTAGTATTTTCTTCTGTCATTTTGTCATTGTCCTTAATAAACAAGTGATAAAAGTTCTTGTGATAAAAAGTCTATGAGTACAAATAAGCCACTTATAATTGATACTCCTATAACAATACCTACTGTCACTTTGACAACAGCATCGCTCTCTGGCCAAACGACTTTAAGAAGTTCACCATAAACTTCTTGCATATGCTGAAGAGCTTTTTTGTTTTTGGTGATAGCAATAAAAGTAATAAGTCCTAATAAAACTCCTAAGCCTTGTGAGAACACAAGGAAGTTTCCAACTTTTGCTTCTAGATCAAACCATTCACTTAGCTGTCCAATAAACCTAATTGTTACAAAGCCAACTAGGATACTAACACCAGCTATAAAAGCATTAATCCACTTTTTACCATCTTCACTTTTGATGATCGACATACACATTTACCTTTATTTAGGGTATGGAATTTAAAATTGCCAAAAACCAGTCTTCCTTATATGCACAATCTTGACCAACTTGTCCATTCATTTTATGAGGGTTCCTCACCGAGAAATAATTTCAGACTTGGCGCACAATAGGCGTCTGCCCACAAATCAAGTTATCAACAAAAGATCTTTGGCCATACTAATACCCTGACCTCGCTATAGCGCTCAGCATTATTCTCATGCATTTACCTATTTTTTCCTCTATCGCCATTTTTAAGGAAAAAGAGAATGCTTTAAAAACAAATACGTAACAGCATGTGTCCATGACCGAATTGTTCCTGTTGGAATTCAAATCGCTCCTGTCTCAAATGCAACATATAGCGTTAAAGACATCAATGAAGCCTGAGCAAGAAACAACAAAGAAGTAGAAGTTTAGTCCATGACGGAAAAGATTCAACCTCTGTATGAGCAAACTGCGAAAATCTCAAGCTAGTAAATTAAGTGGGGGGCGCAGAGGGATTCGAACCCCCAACCTACTGATTTGGAATCAGCCGCTCTACCGTTGGAGCTATACACCCGAATTTTAGGAAAAAAAAAGGCCGGAAAGATCCGGCCTTCTCTATTTTATTCTAATTATAGAATCTCAGAAACTGTACCAGCACCGATGGTTCTACCACCTTCTCTGATAGCAAATCTTAACCCTTTCTCCATAGCGATTGGGTTAATAAGCTCAACACCAAAAGAAGTGTTATCTCCTGGCATAATCATCTCAGTACCTTCGTTAAGAGTAACAGTACCTGTGATGTCTGTTGTTCTGAAATAGAACTGAGGCTTATATCCTTTGAAGATAGGAGTGTGTCTTCCACCTTCTTCTTTTGTAAGAATATAAACTTCACATCTGAATTTATTATGAACAGTTACAGAACCTGGCTTACAAAGAACTTGACCTCTTTCAACGTCTTCTCTCTTTGTCCCTCTAAGAAGGATACCACAGTTATCACCTGCTTGACCTTGATCAAGAAGCTTTCTGAACATTTCAACACCTGTAACGGTAGTTTTTTGAGTATCTCTAATACCGAGAATTTCAATTTCGTCACCAACTTTAATGATACCTCTTTCAACTCTACCAGTAACAACTGTCCCTCTACCAGAAATAGAGAAAACATCTTCAACTGGCATAAGGAAATCTTTATCGATTGCTCTTTCTGGAGTTGGGATATACTCATCAACCTTGCTCATAAGCTCCATGATTTTTTCTCTACCAATGTTTGCATCTCTGTTCTCAACAGCAGCAAGAGCAGAACCAGCAACGATAGGAATATCATCACCTGGAAAATCGTATGAAGAAAGAAGTTCTCTAATTTCCATCTCAACAAGCTCAAGAAGTTCTTCATCATCAACTTGGTCAACTTTGTTTAGGAAAACAACGATAGCTGGAACACCAACCTGTCTAGCAAGAAGGATATGCTCTCTAGTTTGTGGCATAGGACCATCTGCAGCTGAAACAACAAGAATAGCACCGTCCATTTGAGCAGCACCTGTAATCATGTTTTTTACATAGTCAGCGTGACCTGGACAGTCTACGTGAGCATAGTGTCTGTTATCAGTTTGGTACTCTACGTGGGCCGTATTAATTGTAATACCTCTAGCTTTTTCTTCTGGAGCAGAGTCAATATCTTCATACGATTTTGCGTCTCCCCCCATGGCTTCAGCTAGTGTCATTGTAATAGCAGCTGTAAGAGTTGTTTTACCGTGGTCAACGTGACCAATTGTCCCAATGTTTACGTGGGGTTTACTTCGATCAAAAGTTTCTTTAGACATGACTTAGTCTCCTTAAAAAATAATAATATGTCTCAAACTAAACACAATCCGTTAATTATCTCAAAACGTTTATAGTATATTAAAAATTAAGTCAACACGACTTTAATTCAAAATAATAAAAATTCCTACTGTTTTTATTATGGAGCTCACGGTGGGAATTGAACCCACGACCTCTCCCTTACCAAGGGAGTGCTCTACCACTGAGCCACGCGAGCCCTAAGACTTTTAGTTAATGTCCTTATTTTCGAGGATAAGGATGGAGCGTGCGACAGGGATCGAACCTGCGACATCAACCTTGGAAGGGTTGCACTCTACCAACTGAGTTACGCACGCCCAAATTAACAGATGTATCTCTACACCTCGAAATCTCGTTTTGGCAAGACTTCTTTTCAATAAAGTCATGGTGGCGAGTGGTGGATTCGAACCACCGAAGACATACGTCGACAGATTTACAGTCTGTTGCCTTTGACCGCTCGGCAAACTCGCCATTGACTAAATTTACTTAAATATGGAGCTGGCTATAGGACTCGAACCTACGACCGTCGGTTTACAAAACCGATGCTCTACCAACTGAGCTAAGCCAGCCCTCATTTGAGCAAATCAGAAGCTACTTATAATCATAAGGTTTTCTTGTGTAAAGAACTTTTGTCATTTAGGTGCAGATGATTTTAATTTTCGATTTCAAATAATTACAAGATATTAAACTTATTACACTTAGCATTAGTCGACAATGAGCTTTACTTAAATGACCCCAAAAACCTTTTCCATTGAAATTGCTGAAGCTACTGAAACATTTAAAGACTTCATCTTTCCAAAGGAATTGAGCTTTCCTTTTCTTTCAATACAAAACTCAACAGCATTAGAGAGCCCTTTATCTTCTGCTCCTAACACAAGGCAAACACTTTGATCACCAATATCTTCTAGATTCTCTTCAAGAGTCTTTGTCGCATGTTCTGAGAGTCCAATACAGGCCACATCTTTACCCTGAAGCTTTTTAATCATCTTGGATATATTTGAGCAAAAATGCAGGGGGATATGCTCACTGGCCCCTGAGGCAATTCTAAAAAAGCTTGGGTTTAAGGTAATGCTATTTTTTAAAGGGAGAATAAGTACATCAATATTATAAAAAGAGGCCGTCCTTAAAATCGCACCTGCGTTTTGAATGTCCGTGACTTGATCTAGAATCACTATTTTCTTTTTTCCAGCTTTTAGACTTTGATAGATCTCGTCGGCCGATAATAAAGGAATTTTTCCACAAACAAGAAGAACTCCTCCAGGAATTCGTGAGTAGTTAAAATCATTTTCTTTATAGATTTCCTTTCCTCTTTCTTGAAAATTATGAGGAGTTAAAACCTCCAACTTTCCTTCCGTTTTGGCAAGATCATCTCTTTTGAGCTTTTTTTTGATTTCGGCCCAGCCTTTTTCGGTGGCAAAAATTTTTTCGATTGTTCTTTTCGGGTTTGAGATGGCCTCAATAATACTATGAGTCCCAATAATATAATGAAAGTTCATTTAAGATGCCCCTTCAAGAAGCTCTTTTATTTTAGAAATCAGATCCTCTTTAGAAACTTTAAAAGTTTCTTTCGTTTTTCTAACTTTTATTTCAAAAAGAGAGTCTTTTTTATGGTCTCTTTCACCAAGAACAACCCTTATAGGAAGCCCTAATAGGTCTGCATCTTTAAATTTAAAGCCAGGGCCAAGCTTTGGTCTATCGTCATACAGGACTTCAAAGTTCTCCTTTAGAAGGTCATAAATCTCATCCCCTAGCTCTTCATATTCGGAGGTCTTTGTAATGGTTGCAAAGTGAACATGATAAGGAGCGATGGTGACTGGCCAAATAATTCCATCTTCATCGTGAGATTGTTCAATGGCCGCGGCCACAGTTCTTGTCGTTCCAATTCCATAACAGCCCATGAAAGGGTTAACGGCCTTACCATTTTGATCTAGCACTGTCGCATTCATGGATTTGGTGTATTTATCACCAAGTTGAAAAACATGACCTACTTCAATTCCAGAAATTTCTTCGACCACACCTTCTTTACCATCTGCTTTATGAATATCACCAGATTTTGAAAGTCTAAGGTCTACCTTCTCAATGTCTTTAAGGTCTCTACTAGGAACAAAGCCTGTAAAATGAGCGTCATCTTTATTGGCACCCGTACTATAAGCGCCATCAAGATTTATTTCTTTATCAAAGATTACCTTAACTTTAGCCTTGAGATCGTATGGCCCTATATATCCTTTTACAAATCCAAGCTGATTAAGTTGATTATCAGTGGCAGGTTTCACATGGTCTGCCTTGGCCCAAAGGTTTAATTTGATTTCATTAAGATCGTCATCACCTAAAAGAAGCGCCAACACAAACTCCTCTTCTTCTCCATTAATAATAGAGTAAACGAGAGATTTTAAGGACCTATGTTGAGGTTGTTTTAAAAAATTACAAACATCTTCTATAGTAGCGGTTCCTGGAGTGCTGACTTCTTTAAGTTCTGGACTTGAGAGATCAAAATCTAATTTTTCTCGAGAAGTTTCTGCTCGTTCAATATTAGCTGCGTAACCTGTTTCTTTGCAAAAAATGACTTTATCTTCGCCAGACCTAGCAAGAACTTGAAATTCGTGAGTCTTTTGTTTTCCATCGGCCATGGCCCCAGCATCGGCCTCTACAGCTATAAAATTCAAACCAATTCTAGTAAAAATCCTTTCATAAGCTCTATAAAGAGTCTGATAACCTTTTTCTAAGCACTCCCAACTTGCATGAAAGCTATAGGCATCTTTCATGGTAAACTCACGTCCCCTCATCACTCCAAACCTCGGTCTTATTTCATCCCTAAATTTGGTATTGATTTGGTACAATGTGACGGGAAGTTGTTTATAGGACTTAATACTTTTCTTAAAGATATCAACCACTGCTTCTTCATTGGTTGGAGAAATACAAAGGTCTCTATTACCTCTATCTTTTGCTCTCAGCATGAGAGGTCCCATAGAATCCCATCGTCCAGATTCCTGCCAAAGCTCTCCTGGTGTGACAACACTCATCGTAAGCTCATAGCAATCATCTTTATTGAGTTCTTCTCTAATAATATTTTCAACTTTTTGAATAGATCTAAGACCTATCGGAAGGTAGTTATATATTCCGGCACCTGACTTATGTATAAGCCCAGCTCTAACCATCAACTGATGTGAAGGAATCGTTGCATCAGTAGGTGCTTCTTTATAAGTTTGCCAAAAACCTTTAGAAAGTCTCATAAATAACCTCTTTGGGTGAAAATTCCCCATTTTTTGCAGAAAGTCTATTAAAAAATAGGTCCTAAGACAATTGGTAGATCAAAGGCCTCTATGGCCTCTTTCTCCAGTGATGGAGCAGAAACAATTTCATATGCACTTTTGGTATCAAGTAGCTTCCGACAAAGAAGATTATGGAGGTTATGACCTGATTTATAGGTGGTTACTTTTCCTGCAATTTCATAACCTAATAAAGCGACATCTCCTAAAGTATCGAGGATCTTGTGACGTACAAATTCGTCTTTAAACCGAAGACCATCTTTATTTACTACTCGATAATCATCTAACACAACGGCATTATCCAAGGAGCCGCCTTTGATTAGGCCCTTTCTCTTCAAATTATCGACATCCCTTAAAAGCCCAAAAGTTCTGGCCCTTGAGATTTGATCAATAAAATTAATGCAAGAGAAATCAAAAGTTTTTCTCTGTGTCTTTAGTAAAGGATGAGTAAAGTTAATGACTGAGTCTATGACAAGTTTAGAACTTGGCTCAAAACGGGCCCATTTGTCCCCTACTTTAACTTCTACTGGCTCCAACACAACTAAAAACTTTTTAGGTTTAGATTGAGAAACAAGGCCTGTTTCTTTCAACAAAAAAACAAAAGATGCGCCAGAACCATCCATAATTGGTACTTCTGGCCCAGAAATTTCACAATAAACATTGTTAAGGCCTAGTCCATAAAAAACAGAAAGCAAGTGTTCTACTGTATGAACACTATTTAGCCCTTCACCTATTGTTGTGTTATTTTCTGTTGCTCCTACATTATGGGCACAGGCCTTAAGTATAGGAGCATCTTTAAGATCTGTTCTTCTGAATTGAATTCCACTATCTTCTGGTGCAGGATAGAGTTTTAATGTTACTTTTTTGCCAGAATGTATTCCAATCCCTGTAATACTTACTTCTTTTGCCAAAGTTCTTTGATAAAGCACTTAACTCACTTCCTTTACGCTTTGCTTCTTTCTGATAAACTAAAAAAGACCTATTAATAAACAATTATACTTTATTGGGCAAAATATTAAATATATTTCTTATTCCCCTTTTAAAGCATAATTATGTGATAATTGAGTAAAATGATTGAGGAGAAATCTATGAAGTACTTAGTCCCTCTTATTTTTCTTATTCTAACAGCCTGCGCATCTAAACCCGTTCTTTATCCTAACCAAAAATTTAAAAAGGTAGGAAAGGAGCTTGCTAGTCAGGACATTGATCAGTGTATGAAAGAAGCTGAAGACTATTTGGACTCTCCGACTGGAAAAAATATGGCCAAAGGTGCGGCCGGAGGGTCTTTGATCGGTGGTGCCATGGGAGCAGTTAGTGGAATCTTTAAGGGTGACATTGTAGGAGGCGCAGTCCGAGGTGCGGCCGTTGGTGGTGCTGGCGGTGCAGCTGCAGGCTCACTAACACCAGATATGATTAAAAGAAGATATGTAAACTCTTGCCTTCAAAAGAAAGGTTATCGAATATTAGGATGGGACTGATGATTTGGTTTGCTAAGGCCCAATTAGAAAAAATTAATGAAAGAGGAAAAAACACTCTCTCTTCTCTAATGGGAATTGAAGTGACTGAAATGGGGGATGATTTTCTTAAAGGAATCATGCGAGTCGATCACAGGACCATTCAACCCTATGGAATTCTTCATGGTGGGGCAAGTGGAGTCTTTGCTGAGACATTAGGAAGTGTCGCCTCTAATCTTGTCATTGATAACTCTGAATTTGTGGCCGTCGGTTTAAACCTGTTTGTTTCTCATATTAAAAAGGGAAATATGGGTGAAGAGCTAATGGGAATTTGTAGGGCGAACCACCTGGGAAAGAAAACCCATATTTGGGATATTGAGCTTTTTAATCCTAAAAAAGAGCTCGTTTCTAAATCTACCCTAACGACAACTGTTCTTCCCATCGGAAAAGTTAAAGGCTAGCGAAAAAGAGGAAGATCTTCTCCAAAAAATTTTCGTGCCCTCTCACCTAGTTCTCTCCCTCTTGGAGTGCGAATAAGAAAGCCTTCTTTTAAAAGAAAAGGCTCATAGACATCTTCAATATTAGTTTTATCCTCACCCAGAGTGGCACATAGAGCATCAATTCCAACAGGCCCACCTCGATAATAATCATGAATGACCTCTAAAATCTTTCGGTCCATTCGATTGAGACCATTATGATCAATATCCATAAGAGAAAGAGACTGATCGACTTCTTCCATACTTACTTTTTCTTTCCCATGAACCAAAGAATAATCTCGTACTCTTCGAAGGATTCGGTTGGCAATTCTTGGAGTACCTCTAGAGCAACTGGCCATCTTTAGTTTTGCCTCAGAAGAAATATCAAGATTAATCTTATTAGCGTTATTATGAATAATTTTAGCGAGCTCTTCTGGTGTGTAGAAATCAAAATGCATATGAGCAATGAATCGATCTCTTAATGGGTTTGAAAGAAGTCCACTTCTTGTCGTAGCTCCTAAAAGAGTAAAGGGTCTAATTTCAATTTGCATAGTTCTTGCTGAAGGACCTTGTCCAAGCATGATATCAAGCCTAAAGTCTTCCATCGCAGAATAAAGAATTTCTTCAACGGTAATAGGAAGTCTATGGATCTCATCGATAAAAAGAACATCTCGAGGCTCAAGATTTGTAAGAAGAGCAGCAAGATCACCTTTTTTTTCTATGGCAGGACCTGAAATGACATGAAGATTAGAATCTAATTTATCAGCAATAATCATTGCTAGAGAGGTTTTCCCAAGGCCTGGAGGACCGCTAAAGAGAGTGTGATCCATTGCTTGTTTTCTCATATTAGCGGAATCAACCATCAGAGAAACATTTTGAATAATTTTTTCTTGCCCTACGTACTCATCAAAGTTTTGTGGGCGAAGCCTATTTTCATGAGTCGATTCTTCTTCTTTTAATTTAGCATCGAGAATATTTTCTTCCATAGGTCTAGAATTCCTTTAAAACTAAATGAACCAATTGCTCCGCTTTCGTGAGTTTATTTTCCATCATCAGTTTTTGAAGAGATGGAATGATTTCTTCTTCTTGGAAGCCCAGTTCTTTACAAGCAAGCAGAGCTTCTTGAAGAATATCAGAGCTATTCTCACCTATCATATCCGCTTGTAACGGGGCATTTTCAACTGTTCCAGAATTGAAATAAATATTCACTTTATCCACTTTCTTCTTCAAATCGAGAATAATTTGAGAAGCAGCTTTTTTTCCAATTCCTGGTGCCTTAGCAAGCACATCAGCTTGTTCAAAGGTAATTGCCGTTTGAATTTTTTCAGGCCCAAGAAAAGATAAGAGAGTATAGGCCGTTTTGGGCCCAATTCCCTTAACTGTGGTTAATAGTTCAAAAAGCTTTTTCTCTTTCAGGTTCAAAAATCCATAGAGGTCCTGAGCGGTTTCTCGAACAATATGGGAGATATAAATATTAATTTCAGAACCTTCAGCTACGAGCTGATTAAAGGTTACCTGATACCCTACTCCACTTGGAGTATGGATAATAAGATCATTTCCGTCACAAAAAAGTACTTCACCTGATAAGTGGCCTATCATTTTGTCTTCCTTCTAAAAGTCCATGGCATAAGGCTATCGCAAGGGCATCGGACTCGTCATGTGTCTTAAAGGCAATTTTTCCAAAGACCATTTCAAGTACTTTACTGACACCCTGCTTTGAAGCATGACCGTCTTGGGTCACCGTATTTTTCACAAGGGTAGGAGAATATTCAAACATCTTTATATTAGAGCATGCGGCAATCATCGCCCCACGGGCCTGAGCGAGTTTGGCGAGGGAACTAACATTTTTCACATAGATAAGAGACTCAAAGGCAACCTCATCTGGATTAATTCGTTGGATGAGCTGCTGTAAATCTGAATAGATATGGGCGATTCGAAGAACAAAGTCTTTCTTAGCGTCAAACTTCAAGATTCCAGACTCGACGTATCGAAAGCTTCTTCCTTCTTTATGGATTACTGCGAAGCCTGTTTTAATAGAACCGGGATCAATTCCCAGTATAAGCTTACTCACTGAGCCAATTTACCTTTAATATAGGTCCCCACGTAAAAAACGAGGGAGCCTCCAACCAATTGGAGAAATTCCAATTGACCATAGTTTCCTTTTTCAATTCCTGAGAACAAACAAAGTCCAACAGAAGCAAATCCCACAAGCTGTAGTCCCAGTCCTATGTAGAATAACATTTTTCACCTAACCTTAATAAAGCCCTTGCATTTCTGGCCCTTTTTACTACTATGCTGACTTCTTTACCAACAATTAGATGAAAGTGGTATGACGCAGTTACTAAAAGCAAAACCCGCTAGGGAAAAAGAAATTCAAAACCTCAAAGCTCAAACACAAGAACTTGTGCAGCGAGGCACAACACCTTGTTTAAAAGTTATTCTTGTCGGAAATAACCCTGCAAGCGTGATTTATACCACCAACAAGAAAAAGTTCGTCGAAAACTTTGGTGGGAGTTGTGAGATTATCAAACTGCCTGAGACAATATCTGAAAAAAACTTTCTAGAAGAAGTTGAAAAAATATCTCAAAACCCAGAAGTTCATGGTTGCTTTATCCAACTACCTCTTCCCGATCAACTTAAGCATATTGATGTGGGACAACTTATACCGCCAAATAAAGATGTGGATGGATTTCACTCTGAAAACATCACAGCTATTTTTAAAGGAGACTGTGGAGATACTTCTCTTGCTCCTTGTACTCCCAAAGGAGTTATAACCCTACTTCATCATTACGATGTTGAGTTAAGTGGTAAAGATTGTGTTGTTATCGGGAGATCAGAGATTGTTGGTAAGCCAATGTCTATGCTTCTTACAAATTATAACGCTACTGTGAGTCTAACTCACTCAAAAACAAAAGATTTACGCAAATATACAAAAAATGCTGACATTATTATCGTCGCTATTGGTAAGGCCAAATTTTTAGATGAGAGTTATATTTCAAGTGATAAAACTCAAGTCATTGTAGATGTTGGTATGAACCATGATGAAAATGGTAAATTATGTGGTGATGTTGACTTTGATAACGTTGTAGAAAAAGTGGCCAGTATAACTCCAGTACCTGGTGGTGTTGGGCCCATGACTATTTTAACACTAGGTCAAAATTTAATTAAGGCCGCTAAACGGAATTTAAAATGAGTGAACTAAAGACAACTATTTTAACTGACGATCATCTCGAGTTAAAAGCTAAGATGGCCCCTTTCGCTGGTTATAATATGCCCATTCAATATTCTTCTGTTAAAGAAGAGGCACTAGCAGTTAGAAATAGTGTTGGTGTATTTGATGTCAGTCATATGGGAGAATTTTTTGTAGAGGGTGAACAAACTATAGACTTTATAGATCATATTATTCCTAACGATTATAAAAATCTTTCTGTTGGAAAGGCCATCTACGCTCCCCTACTTAGAGAAAATGCTACAATAATAGATGATCTTATCACCTATAAATTATCTGAAAATAAGGCAATGATTTGCGTTAATGCGGCCAATATTGAAAAAGATTGGAACTGGATAAGCGCACAAGCTCAAAAATTTGATATAAAGTTATCAAACCATTCTGATGAAATCTCTTTACTTGCAGTCCAAGGCCCTAAAGCTGAATCAACACTGAATTCACTTGGTCTTGAAGTAAGTGATGTTCCTACATTTGGTGTGAAAAGTTTTGAGAATGGAATTATTTTGGCCAGAACAGGTTATACAGGGGAAGACGGATTTGAAGTTTTTTGCCCTAATGCAACGGTAAAAGAACTATGGTCTAACCTTCTTAGCAGTGGTGTTACTCCTTGTGGACTTGCTGCACGAGATGTTCTTCGCTTAGAAGTTTGCTACCCACTTTATGGTCACGAGTTAAATGATGAGCTGACTCCTTTAGATACTGGTCTAAAGTGGACAGTAAAAATGAATAAACAAAACTTCATTGGTAAAGAGACATTAGAAAACTATAAGGCCAAGTATAAGCTTATTAAATTGGCCCTTAATAAAGGAATACCTCGCGAGGGATACGACGTTCTCAACTCAAATGGTGATGTTATTGGAAAGGTTACCTCTGGAACAATGTCTGTCACTCTAAATAGGGGTATCGCTCTTGCTCTAATAGACTCACAAAAAGTACCTGCTGATGAAATCTTTCTTATCAAAATAAGAAAAAATGATTATCCTGCTGAATATTTAAAAAAACCTTTCGTGGTTGGAGGAAATAAAAAATGAGTAATACACCATCAGAACTAAAATATACGCAAGAACATGAATGGGCAAAATTAGAAGGAGAAGTGATCTCTATTGGAATTACTGATTTTGCTCAATCATCCTTAGGAGATATTGTATTTTTGGAGTTACCAGAAGTTGGAACATCATTAGATAAAGATTCTCCATTTGGTGTCGTTGAGTCTATAAAATCTGTCAGTGACCTATTTAGCCCTCTAGCTGGTGAAGTGATTGAAGTAAACTCAGAGCTTGTTGATTCTCCTGAAAATATCAACGAAAACGCTTATGATAACTGGATGATTAAAGTTAAGCCTGCCAATATGGGTGATTACGAAGAGCTAATGAGTGCCGAACAGTACACTAGCTTTTGCGACGAAAACTAATAACTAAAATAAAAGAGCAATGGCAACTGAGCAAACCTTAATACAAATTTTAAATACTGCTATAATCAAAAGCAAAGAAAAGAGGATTGATAGCTCCTTTGATGAAAAACTATCTGAAGTTTGTAATAGACCAGCGATAAAGGCCATTTCTCTTGCTATTTCTCACTTAAGTGAGACTCAAAATATTTCGCGCGACCAAGCCGCCATGGAAATTGTCAGTACTGTTAGAGACTTAGATCACGGCTGGAGCGACTATCTTCTCATTGAAGGCATTCACAAAGTGAAAGAAAGCCTCAAACCTTAGAAAAACTCCTTATACCTATGAGTAGAAAGGTTTTGATATAGCTTGATAAATTTTTAACCTTTAACCACAAATCCCCATTCTATTGTAGCTCTTCCATTGACCAGCATTCCCTTTGGTGGGTTTGGGAAAGGTCCTGCTTTGTTAAAAGATTCTATAGCGGCATCATCGAGTTCTTGAACACCACTTGTGCTTTTTAAGAAAACTCCTACAATATTACCTTTAGAGTCGATGGTTACTTTTAAAGAAGTTATTTTAGCATCACTAGCAATTCTTCTTCTTTTCTTATAAAGAATTTTTGCCTTTTCTTGAAGAAGGCTTCCCCAGTGTTGTTCCAATTGCTGACGAATTCTGAAATAAAAGCCATAAAACTTAAACTCCGTAGTATTAAGTTTTGTAAAGTCGCCCAAAGGAACATTTTCTAGGTAATCATTATTACTTGATAACCCTTTCTTCGCTTCGTTTCCATTTTTGTGTCCTTTGGCGATAGACTCCGTTGGCCTTATATATTTTTCCATTTCAATGTCTTGAACTGCGTTTAGATCAGACAAAGAGGGATTTTTTGACTTTATTTTTGATAGTTTTTTAATTTTTTTAGAAGCTTTTTTTCCCTGAACTCCTTTAAGACCATTTTTAATACCTTTACCGCCTTCATTAAAACTTTTAACTATCTTGGCCTTTGTTTGACGGTCATGGAGTTGAGTCTTTTTTCCTAAAAAAGACGTATCTTGAGGAGGTTTCTTAAGCTTGCTTTTTTCACTATTTACAACCTGCTTTTTCTTAGAGTCTTTGAGAATAAGTCTAACCTTTTCTATTTTTTTCTTTTTTACAGTTTTATCAAGAGGTCTTTTTTCAAATTGGGTAAATAAAAAAATCGAGTGTATTAACAATGATAATAGAATGGGGAGGTAGGACTTTATGTTCTTTTTATTAAAATAAGAATGAATATTATGGATTAATTTAGTCAACCAATTCACACGATCCCCTCATTTCAAGGTTATCGGTTGATCTCATTGGGACTATAAGAGGGAGTTATATAAAAGGTGAAAGGGCCATATTAACCGCTATCTTTCACTATAGTAATCATCATCTTCGAGTATTTGATTGGAGGGAACGGGCTCTTCAGTTATTTCAGGGGCTTCGGCGCCTGGTTCAAACCCTTCCACAAAAGATTCTGTAAAGTTAAGTTGTCTTTCCCCTTGAGAGGCAGTTTTTCCAGTTTCTTTATTTATTTGAATATTAGTTATACCAGCAGGCATTACAAAGTCTTGCTCACCATAAACAAGAAGAGCATTTTTCATATATTCCTTCCATATTGGTAAGGCAGATTTAGCACCTGTTTCGGCCCATCCCAAAGTTTTATTATCATCAAATCCTGTCCAAACTCCCGTGACCACGTTTGGTGAAAAACCGATGAACCAGGCATCTACATAACTATTTGTAGTTCCCGTTTTCCCACCAATGAAATTACTTACTCTTCTGGCCCCTCTTCCTGTACCGTTTTGAATAGTTCCTTTGAGAAGGTTACACATTATATATGAAAGTCGCTTATCATAAACTTGCTGTTCATCAAGGTTGACATGAAATGGATTTACATCAATGACCTCTTCTGTATCAACTTCTTTTGTCTCTTCTAAATCTGTCACACTTTCTTCGTCTTCTATGGCCTCATCATCTTTAACTATATTATTAACGCTGTAGCTTTTTCCATCTCTATCAACAACAGAAATAATTGCACGAGGTTTGATCATTTTTCCTCCTGCTGGAAATATTGCATATGTTGAAACAATATCTAACAATGAAACCCCAAAAGATCCGAGGGCCAAACTAAGGTCCTCATCGAGTTTAGCATTAAAACCAATTCTTTTAGTAAAATCTAATATGGTCTCCACACCCAACTTTTCTGCAAGTTTGATAGTTGGCACATTCCTACTTTGTTCTAGTGCATTTCTGTAGGTTATTGGTCCTTTAAAAATGCCATCATAATTTCTTGGTTTCCAATTTAACCTTTCATCTACGCCAGCTAATGCCTCCGGGGCATCGAGAAGTATTGAAGCAGGTGTGTGACCATGCTCTAGGCCAACAGCAAAGAGTATAGGTTTAAAAGAGGAACCTGGCTGTCTTTTAGATTGAATAGCACGATTAAATTTAGAATCAATATAGTTTGTTCCACCAACTAATGAAAGGATCTCACCGGTTTCAGGTGATAAAGAAATCAAAGCGGCCTGAGCCTCTGGCTTTTGATCAAGGGTAGCATATAGATAGCTTTCATTTTTAAGAAGCTCAACCTTCTTTTGTAAACGCGTTGACTTACTAGTCGACAAGCTTTCCCTATAACTACTGTATATGTGTGGCCAAACACCTGTATTTTTTTTCTTTATATTGACTAAAATAACATCACCGGGTGAAACAATTGTTGAAGGCTTGGTTATATAAGGAAGTAAATTTTTCTTTTCACTAATCTCTCTTTCGTGCGCCCACTTAAATCCATCGTAACTTATTATTCCACTGACCCCACCTATACTAAAAAATATTAGTCTGGCCTTATCATTAACTTTTGTGACTATGGCCTCATAGCTTTCGTCAACTTTCAAGAAGCTAAGAAGCTGATCTTTTTCAATATTGCCAGAAAAGAAGTTTCTCAGATTAACAAGACTCTCAAACTCCATCCTTTTGTCTATAATACTTTGAAACTCTTCTTCATTCGGCTTGTATTGAAATTCTTTTTCTCCTCTGCCAACTAATAAAAAATATGTTGATTCATCATTGATTTTTGCAAATCTAGTTTTTTGCTCTTCTTCAGTGATTTTAAATAAATGATCAATTTTTCTTATCGGCCCTTTAAAGCCTTGCCTCTTATCTATTTCCTTAGCACCTAAAAAGACTTCCCTCTCAGCGATTTTTTGAAGTTCATAGTCTAAAGTCGTTTGAACTCTAAACCCTTCGGAAAGAAATTTCTCTTTACTTACTTCTTTAATAACTCTTTGAAGAACCCAGTCAGTAAAATAGCCTGCTTTAAAAAAAGAGGGTTTTCTTAGTGAGATTTTAATCTTTTCTTCTTTCGCAGAATTATATTCAGATTTTGTGATCTTACCAGTTTCTAGCATTCTTCCTAAAACATACATTTGTCTTTTTTTAGAGTATTCTGGATTTTTATAAGGAGAATAGCGCCCTGGCGCTACTAATAAACCCGCTATTAAAGCAGCTTCCGCAATTGTTGCTTCTTCTAGTTCTTTTTCAAAATATCCTCTGAAGGCGGTTTTAACTCCGTAATAACCTCCACCTAGGTAAACTTGATTAAGATAAAGGAATAAAATTTCTTTTTTTGTAAACTTTTTTTCTATTCGTTGCGCAAGCAAGAAATCTTTTATTTTTCTTGAAATAGATCTTTCTCGGCTTAATAGCAGAGATTTTGCCACTTGCTGAGTAATAGTACTTCCTCCCTGTACTACACGACCTGCTTTGATATTTTTTATCAAGGCCCTAAGTACTCCTAGATAATCAACTCCTTTGTGCTCATAGAAAGAATCATCTTCAGCGGAAAGGAAGGCGTCAACTATTTGCTTAGGGATATCTTCAAAGGCTATAATTTCTCTTTTCTCAATACCTAATTCGGCCAAAACCGTTCCATCCTTTGCCAAGATTTGACTAGGGATAGAAGGTCTATAATCGGCAAGAGTTTGAATTTTAGGAAGATCCATTGAGAAGTAACCAATAATTGCACCAATCATTAAAGTACCCAAAATGATTGAAATAAATAAGGTATAAAAAATCTTTGAAAACATTTTTTTCATATAATTATTCTTTCTCGTGATTCTTATTCCATTGTTTTACCATACGTGCAATATCATTAACAAATAGAGCACTTTGCTTTTCTGCTTCTTTCATATAAGGCATAGGGTCATTATACGAATCCAATCCAAACCCTTTACTACTTAAGCTAAAAATATACTCGTTTCTTATGCTCTTCTCTTTTTTTAACTTCGAAGAGACTTTGGAAAACAAGCCTAAAAGTTGTTCATCTGGTCTATCAAAACTTATATCTTCATTGATGACATCAATCCCGATGAGTAAATTAACACCTATTTTGTAAAAAAATTTATGACTAAAAAAGTTAGTTTTATTAACTATATTTTTCGAGGTTACCTCATGACTAAATCTTTTTAGATGACCTATTATAATATCTCTTAAGTTTCCACTCCCATAAAGGCCATTAACTTTCCTGCTCGATGGTAGATATGTCGTAATTTGCAACTCTTGTAATGTTTTAATTTTAATATGTGAAATTACCGTCCTATCTAATATCTTTAACCAGGTAGAAGAGAATACTTTCTCTCCTCTAGCTTCATTAAAGAACTTATAAAAAAGCCATTCCATTTTTTGAGGTGTTACTCCACTAGCATACAAAACTGCTATCAAAGCCCCCAGTCCATGCCCGGAAACAAGGTGTACTTTAACCCCTCTCCTATTGAGATGTTTTAAAAAAATCACATGAGCAATAGCTTTATGTAAACCTGGCCCAAAAACGAGACCAACGATAGGAACTTTTTTTTCTTGAAGAGTTTCTTGAGCCTCTTGTTCAATAGTTGGATATGGCCCCATTGAATCCTCCCCAATTTCTGTAGCTTTAATTTTAGGGTTAGCATAAATCTTAGGGGTATCTAAGGTTACCGTATTGAATTCTGTATCTAATTTATCTGATTGAACAATCTCATCTTTAGAATAAAAACGTGAACAGCCAAAGAAAATAATAAATATAAATAAAAGCTTCAAACTTTAATCCAAGTCTTCTTCTTTTAAATCTTTACTTAGCTTTGTGATCTTTTTTTCGGCCTGATCCAATACTTTTTTACATTTTTTATAGAGATCCATACCTTGTTCAAACTCTTTGAGGCTTTTCTCTAAGGAGAGCTCACCAGACTCAAGTTTCTCAACAATTCCCTCAAGTTTCTCAAGAGACTTTTCAAAATCTATATCGCTTTTTTTCAATATTCCTCCAGATATGTCATAAAATTGACCCTGCAGCAAGGTCAAGTACCTGATTATAGCAAAAACATGGGCTAGATTACATTAACTAACCCCTTGTTTCCATGGATAAATTTTCCTCGTGTAGAGTTTTTGGCACATCGCTTGATATATTTTACCTAGGAAACTCACGCAGGAGGGTTCTTGAAAGAATTATGGGTACCACTTTCTGGCGCTTTGGCACAACAAAGGAATGTTGAAACTATCGCCAATAATGTGGCCAACGCTAATACAGCAGGATTTAAGAAGGATCTTCTTACATTTAAGGAGCACCTTACTCAATTCGAAAAAGGCTATTCTGAAGACATAAACTTACCCCATAAAGAATGGGCCCCGGAAGATTTTTATAAAAGTTATGGGGCCGAGCATGGGTTTGTTAAAGTAGATGGTAGTTATACAAACTTCGAGCAAGGTCAACTTGTACCCACAGGAGCGCCTCTCGATCTAGCGATTAATGGTAAGGGGTTCTTTGAAGTTTTAACTCCAAATGGAATAAGATACACAAGGAGAGGAACCTTTAGCCTTGATGGAGAGGGTTTTTTAAAGACTAATGATGGTTATTTAGTTTTATCAAAGCTAGAGATACCGGAAAGTAATGAAGGTTCATCTCAAATACTCCCACAACCCAATGAACGAGGTATAAATATTGGTCAAGATGGAAAACTCGTAATCAATAATCAGGGGGAAGTATTTAAGAATGGCCAAAAAATTTCTGAATTATCAATTAAAGAGTTTAAAGATATACAGGCGTTAAAAAAAGAAGGGAACTCATTTTTTATAAATGATGATAACGATAATATTTCAACACAAGCAAACTCTTTGGTTTATCAAGGTCATGTAGAGCAAAGTAATGTAAATGCTGTTCAAGAAATGACTAACTTAATACGTGCAAATAGACATTTCGAATCTATACAAAAAGCTATTAAGACATATGACTCAATGGCAGGAAGATCGTTAACAGAACTATCTAAGTTTTAGATCCAGGAGGGATCTTATGAAAATTATTTATTTTATACTACCTTTAGGTTTATGGGTAATGAATGATGCTTCCTCAATGATTCGTGCTCTTAATACGGCAGCTAATGGGATGGCATCACAAGAAACCGAAGTTAATACTATTTCGAATAATATAGCTAACCTTAATACAAATGGCTTCAAAAAAGGTAGAGCTGAAACAGAGGATCTCTTATACCAAACCATTGAAGAGGCTGGTGGCAGAACAAGCGCCGACACTGTTAAAAATGTTGGTGTGCAAATTGGAACAGGCTCAAGGGTTAGTGCTGTTAAAAGAAACTTTTCTCAAGGTGATCCTAAGATGACTAATAACCCATTTGATCTAATGATAAATGGATCTGGTTTTTTTGCCATTACACTTCCCAACGGTCAATTAAGATATACAAGAGACGGAGCATTTAGTGTTAACTCTAATGGTATTATTGTTAACCGCAATGGTTATCCATTAGCTCCTGGCTTTAACATACCTCCTGGTACTAAATCTGTTAATATTACTGACGATGGCACTGTTGAGGTATTTTTCACTAATCAAGTAGAGCCTCAAAATTTAGGTCAAATTCCCGTATTTACCTTTATTAACCCTCCTGGACTTCAAGGTGAAGGAGGAAATCTTTATAGGCCTTCGACGGCCAGTGGTGCTCCCATTCAAAATATTGCTGGTCAAAGCAATGCTGGGAATATTCAACAAGGGGCCCTTGAGTCCTCAAATGTGAACATTATGGTTGAAATGACAGACCTCATTCGAGCTCAAAGAGCATATGAAATGAATTCCAAAGTAATGGGAGTCGCAGATAAAATGCTACAAACGGTGAATAGCTTAAAATGATTAAATACATAATTTTTTCATCATTCTTAATTCTAAGTCTAGCCTCACAAGCTTGTGAGATTAAAACCTATGACAGACTCATCACTAATCGTGACCAAATCAATACCAAGAAAAACTCGTTAATAAAGGAAACAAGCTGCCCCAAGAAAGTATTGGAAAAGTTTATTAGTCTAGTTCAAGAAGTAAGTGGAACAATAGATGATAATAAAATCAATTCAATCCTTAGTGAGGAAGGGCTAACTGAGTATATTAGTATTCGTCCAAAAAAGATTGAGATTATCCCTCTATCATTTTTCCTTCGAAAAAATATAAAGATTAAAAACCAAGATATTTTATTTGATAATATACAAGTTTTAGATCGAAGTTTTGGATTTGGGCTTGATCACGGTGAAAAATACAATATTCAATGTAGTAACTGCGAACTACCAGGATTAAAAAATATATCTCTTATATTCAAAAGTACTCAGCCACTATGGCTTACTGCTCAGTTGAAGTTTAAGGTATCCGCTTTAGTGGCTACAACAAATATATCTCCATCTATGCGTCCTTTAGACAAAGGCCAAGTTGAATTAAGAGATATCTTTGTATCTCATCCCAACAATTATTTTACAGATTTAAAACTAATTAGGTTTTATAGGCCCTCGAGACCAATAGTGAAAAGCGCACCACTTAATATTAACGATGTTACAAAAGTTGACCTTGTTAGAATTGGAAGACCAACTTCAATTATTTTAGATGGCAGTGGATTTTTCATTTCATCTACAGGGATTCCGATGAATAACGGTAAATTATATCAAAGCATAAAAATTAAAAATACAAAAACTAATAAAGTCGTTACTGCAGAAGTAGTTGACTTTAATAAGGTGAAAATAAAATTATGAAAAATTTTATCCTTACGATCTTTCTATTTTCTTTCTATGGATGCGCATCTTATATAAATGAAATGCATAGAGATTTAGATCGCCAAGAAAACATACTTAGACCAAGACCTAATATAAATACATTTGATCAATACCGTAGAGAAAATAAAGCCTCTGGAAGGACTAGCCTCACTTCTAAATATGTCAAAAACCTAAAACCTTCAGTTAAGAGGAAGTATGTTCCTAAATCAAGGGCCAAGGCTGAAGATTTATATGACAATGAAAAAGTAGGAAGTTTATGGTCTGGCTCAGGTAATGACAGCTACCTTTTCACAAAAAACACCGAAAAAAAGCTCGGGGATATTATTATTATAGATGTATTTAAAAAGTTTAAAGATGAGATTGTCTTGGAGTTAAAAAGGGCCTTTCCTGACCCTGCTAAAGAAGCAAAGAGCAAAGACAAAGATAATACGGCCACCCCCACTACTCCACCAGCAACTGGAGCGAGTGAAAAGGATAACTCTAAGTCTGTAGATAGAATCTCATCTGTTATTATCGAAGAGATTAATCAGGACCATCTATTATTAAGAGGCAGAAAGTCCTTATTATACAAACGAAGAAAAAGGCTTTTGGAAATACAAGTCCTTGTTGCTAGAAAAGATATATCTGATGACGATAGTGTTTCTTCCAATAAGATTTTAGAATCTAGTGTTCATGTATTGAGGTGAAAATGAAAATTATTATAATATTAACCTTAACATTTTTCTCTTTTAATTCTTATGCAAGCTCTTCAAAGCTTAAAGATTTAGTTACAGTTAAAGGAGTAAGAGAAAATCCTATTATAGGTTATGGTCTTGTTATTGGGCTTAATGGAACGGGAGATAGCGGTGGTGAAATCACTAATAACTCATTGAAAAGAATGTTTCAAAAGCTAGGTCTTAACCCTCAGAATGAAGTCAGCTCTAAGAACGTTGCTGCTGTTATTGTTACTTCTAAAATGGGCGCATTTGCTAGAATTGGTCAAAAGCTAGATATTAATGTTTCATCCATAGGGGATGCTGCTTCCCTCGCAGGCGGTACTCTACTTGTAACGCCACTGAAAGGTGGTGATGGAAATATATATGCCGTAGCTTCAGGGCAACTCTCTATTGGGGGGCTTAAGAGTGGGGCAAAATTTGCCACCGGAGCAACAATACCAAATGGAGCAATTGTTGAAAGAGAAGTTGAACTTAATTTTGATAGGAAAAAGTCATTACGTCTAAGTTTAAAAAACCCAGATTTTACAACAGCGGCAAGGATAGAAAGAACTCTCAATGAAGAGCTTGGTGGTAAATTTGCAATTTCAAGAGATGCAACTACAGTTGATCTTATAGTACCGATGCACTACCAACGTAAAGTAGTTCAATTGATGGCCATTATCGAAAACTTTGACGTTGTCCAAGATGTAAAAGCGAAAATTGTAATCAATGAGAGGACTGGAACCATTGTAGCCGGTGGAAATGTTATGTTACGGCCAGCGGCTATTAGCCATGGTGATCTTAGTATTCAGATAGGTGGTGAAGGCAATCAGGCAGAAGGAGAGGGCGCCCCAAAGAGGCTTTATTTTATGGATAATAAAGCAAAGCTTAATGACGTCGTAAAGGCATTAAATGCCCTTGGTGCTTCTCCAGAAGACCTGATTTCCATTTTTCAAACCCTTAAAAGGAATGGATCTCTCGTTGGGGATATAGAATTGTTATAAATTTTACATCATATGTAAAATTATAGAGAGTAATGATAAAATAGTGGAAAGGGACATGATGCCCCTTTTATGACCATGGAAGGACTATGGATATTAAAAACTTCATAAATAAAGGAGTTGCTTTAAATAAGCAAAAGTCTCCTATTAATATCCAAAGAAAGTCTTCTAAATCAAACCTTGAATATGTTCCCGAAGAAATTAAAAAAATTGCCCGTGATATGGATTCCCAATTTGCTAAGCTAATGATTCAAAAAATGAAGGCAACAGTTTCACGTAATGAAGAACCTAGTACAGCTAACCAAATTTACGAAAGTTATATGAGTGACGAATATTCAAAAGCGATGGCCCAACAAAATAATGGAACAGGTGTACAAGAGTTAATTCTTGATCAAATTTACCCTCATCGTTATCGTAATAAAATAACTTATGAGCATTACCTTCAAAACCAAAAAGATTTAATCGAACGTTTCAAAAGAAACAAAGTCGATATAGAGGAATAAAATGAGTAAAATAACTAAACCAAAAGAAAGAAGTTTTTTCTTCCCAAAGAAAAGGGAAACAATAACTAATACAAAAAACAAACTCGGAGGCGAGAGAAGTAATATCGATTCCGGTAAGCAATTGAAAAGAGATAATCTTATTCAACGTGATACGAATGTTACAATAAATGATGGCATTAAAGATTTTTCAAAAATTAAACGTTATGCCAATTTAGCGCCTGATATCGATAACAGTCAAAAAATTGCATCTTTAAAAGAACAAATTGCAAATGGCACTTATAAGGTGGACCTCGATGCATTAGCTGATAGCATAATGGATCAAAAGTTTTAGGAGTAAATGAATGAATGTCTCAAATGAAAAATTAAAAAAGATGAGTGAAGACCCGCTTGCAGAAATATTATATTTTCAAGTAACTGACCTTTGGAAAAGGTTTTGTGAAGAGCATACTCGATTGTTTAATGCTACCTGCGATGAGTATGAATGTCTTCTTGATAACGATATCGATCGCCTTGAAGTAATTATTGATAATAAACAAAAAATAATCAATAAAATTTCTTTGCTTGAAAAATTGCGAAAAGAAGTTATTGAAAACCTCAATGAGACAATAGATGAACGCTATAAGGGACTATTAAATAACGATAGAAACATTTCTTCTATTAAAGAGCTTCTTATTTTTATTACAAAATTCGAGCAATTAAAAAGCTATAATCATTTACAGCGGTTTAATAATCTTCTTATTGACCTTATTGAAAAAACTCAAGAACAAAACAAGAAAAACCAGCTTTATATTAACAGAGCGGTAAAGAATCTTGACGAGTTAAAAAAGGGTATTATGGGAGAACGACCCTATAAGACCTATACTTCTCTTGGTACAACAAAATATAGAACATAAGGATTATTTGTGGCGGACTTATTTAGTATAGGTAGATCTGGATTAAGCGTATCGAAAAAAGCGTTAGAAACTACCTCTCACAACATCTCCAATGTTAATACTGAGGGTTACTCCCGCCAAAGAACTCTTCAGCAAGCAAATGCACCTCATTTAAAAAGTGGGGTCATTATGGGAACAGGTGCAGATGTTAAAACTATTAAGCGGGTGCATGATCAATTCGTTGAGAATAGACTGCAAGGTAGTTTATCGGAAAATGGATTTTATAATGAGCGGTCAATAATTCTAAAAGATATTGAACAAATCTTTAATGAAGTGGATGGGGAAGGTCTAAATCAGGTCCTTACTAAATTTTTTAACTCTTTTAGAGAACTTGCAAACAACCCAGAAGATGAAAGTATACGCTCTCTAGTTAGAGATAATGCAATTATGGTTTCCAGAGATTTTAGAAGAGCGAGACAGGCATTAGATGATCATTCAAACAATATTGATAAAAAGATGGAAACTTTTGTTGAAGAAGTAAATTCCTATCTAAATCAAATTACAAAGCTTAATCAAAAAATAAGGAACCTTGAAGTTTCAGGGAACGAAACAGGTGACCTTCGGGACGATAGAGACCGTTTATTAAAGCGCTTAAGTGAGTTTTTCAAAATACATCATTATGAAGATAATCGGGGAAATTTTAACGTTAATATCGACGGTGTAGGAACTATTGTATCAGGCGTGAAAATGATCGGTCTTCGAACCGGACGAGTATCAAAAGAAGAATCTCTTAATAATATGGAAGGCTCCTTAATGCTATATTTTGAAGGGCGACCCTCCAACCCTATTACTCACAAATTTAGAGGGGGCCGTATGGAGGCCCTCATCAAGGCAAGAAATGAAGATATCCTAGGTCTTCAAAATAGTATTGACCAAGTTGCATTCCAATTTTCAAAAGCAGTTAATAATATCCATAATCAAGGTTTCGCCTCAAGGAAAGTAGAAATTTCCGAAGATGGAACCGCAGCAAGTTTTGATGATAAAGGCCCTTTAACAGGTATCAACTTCTTCGAAAATATCTCAGAAAAAGATGGTGCTGCTCATAAAATATTTGTTAGTCAAGAAGTTCAGTCTGATCTTACCAATATTGCGTCGGGATTGGCGCCCAACAAGCCTGGGGACAATAGAGTTGCTATCGCAATATCTAAACTTCAGCATCAAAAAATACTTCATAATAATACAACTACTTTTGAAGAAGAATATTTAAAATCCATAGCTGATATAGGACTAAAGGCCGGAAAAGCTGACATCGATCAAGAACAATCTAAATCACTTCTCACTCAAATGGAAACCATTAGAGAGCGTATTAGTGGTGTATCAATTGATGAAGAAGCTTCCAACCTGATTCGCTATCAGCGGGCATTCGATGCATCAGCAAGAGTAATGAGAACTGCTGGTGAGCTATTCGATACTGTCCTCGGGATAATGCCATAGGAGTCATATGTCACGAGTATCGGAAAATAGTAATTCAACAGCTCTTAACTTTAACCTAAGTAAGTCAAAGTCAAGGATGGAAGACCTTCAGTTAAAGGGGTCTACCTTAAAAAGAGTAAGAAAGCCAAGTGATGATCCAATGGCCAACATAGAGGCCATGACAATTACGTCAAGAAATAAAGACAATTCTCAATATTTAAAAAATGCATCTTTGGCCCAATTACATCTTAATGCGACCGAAGACAGCCTTGTACAAATAACAGAAACTCTTATGAAAGCAAAAGATCTTGCTATACAGCAATCTTCTGACTTTTATGATGATAAAATCAGGAAAAATATTGCGAATGAGGTTTTTCAATTAAGAAATCATGCTCTCTCTGTCGCCAACAAAAGAATTGGGAATAAGTATATTTTTGGGGGTTTTTCAACTTTATCGAAACCTTTTGAATCTGATGGATCCTATAAAGGAGACAACGGGCATATCACAATTGAAATTTCTAAAGACTTTTTTGTACCGATAAATCTAACTGGTGAAGAAGTTTTTTTCTTCTCTGATACTGTTTCTTCACAAACACCTAACCCTTTAGATGAATTCCCTATTTTTGAAAACTCTAGAAATAAGCTTTTAAGAGATGAACCTCCTGAAGAAATAAAAAGAAACCAAGAATTCATTGATAAGGGTAGAGATTTGGCATCAACGGATGCTAAATATCAAGTTCAAGGTTATAGAAAAAAAAGTAATATATTTGCTTTATTATCTATGCTTACCTCTGCACTAGAAAATAACCAACCTAAAGTTATACAAAACCTTTTAGTTAAGATGGACGATAGTATAAGCCGACTCATAACGATGAGAACAAAGATTGGCTCAATATCGCGAAGCGTCCAAAACTCCATTAATTCTGTTGAAATGGACACTATCAATAACAAGGCCAGGCGAAGTGAGCTTGTTGACGCAGATATAGCTGACCTTTTTTCAGATATTCAGAAAAATAATGACACTCTGCAAGCAGCTTATAAGGTTGGAAATGCTACAATCAACCAATCTCTACTCAATTTCATAAAATAAAGATAGTTTTACTCCTTTTCACTTGATTTTTGTGTAGCAAAATAATATATGATCCACCATTAGACTTATCAGGAAGGTAATAAAACCTAATTGGATAATTTATGCTAGTTTTGACACGGAAGCTCGGAGAGAGCATAGCCATTGATGACCATATTAAAATCGTTGTAGTCCAAATTAAAGGAAAACAAGTACGCTTGGGCATCAAAGCACCTAAAGAGACAAAAATTCACAGAGAAGAGGTTTATAAGGCCATTCAAGACCAAAACCTAGAGGCTTCAAAAGCTGATAGCAGTGTTTTAGACTCACTTAAAGATGACCTCTCTAAGAAATAAATTCCTCCTTGCTCTTTTTATCAACTGACTGTTAGAATCAATCAGGTAATTTACTTCAAAGGGCCCACTGGAGGACTCATAGTGAAAATTCATACAAGTAGATTTGGTGACTTAGACGTAGATAAAAAGGATATCATTACTTTTAAAGAAGGTATTTTAGGCTTCGAAAATCTTAAAAAGTTTTTCGTTGTAGATCCAGGTGATCAAACCCTCATTCTTTGGCTACAATCAATTGATGATGAAGCTACGGCCTTTCCAATTATTGAACCCAAAATATTTAAGCCAGATTATTCTATTTGTTTACTTCCCTCAGAGCTTAATAGCCTTGATTTAGAAAACGAAAACGACTCTTGTGTTTACACAATCCTAACAATACCAACCGATGTTAAGGAAATGTCTGCCAACCTTAAAGCACCTGTTATCATAAATAACAAAACTAATTTCGCCAGACAGATCGTACTTCAAGATAGTAAATTGGAAATTAGATTTCCTATGTACAATCAACTCAAAATGAATATTGGAAAAGTCTCAGATGACTCAAAACGAACAATAGTTGAGCTTGATAAAAACTCTGAAAGCTCTGATGGAACAAACGATCAAAATTTCGATAAGAAAGCTCCAGGTAGAAACCCACAACTTGAAGCTTAATTAAGCCTTGTTTCAGTTGCTGTTCTAGAAAGATTTAAATACATTGATGCATCTTTGTGTAGTGGGTCCTTTGTGAGAGCTCTCTCCCACTCTGTTTGGGCCTCTAAAACGTTTCCATTAGCGTAGTGAAGGACACCTAGTGCTACTCTTGCCTCGAGGTATTCTGGGTATTCTGTTTTAAGTTTTCTAAGTTCTTCAAAGGCCTTACCTATAAAACCTTTTTTAGCATAAACTTTAGCAATTTTTATTCTCGCAATAAGATTATCAGGGTCTAATTTAATGGCCTTATTATACTCAAAAAGGGCCTCATCAAATCTATTATAAGTCATATACAGTTCAGCAAGCTCAAAGTGCCTCGTTGAAAACTTCTTATTAATATGAATATCTTCTACTTTCTCATTGGTTTTTTTATTTTTGACCCTTTCATTGGCCATTTCAAAAATCTTTTTGCCTTCATCGTACTTTCCGATGTCATTATAAAGAACAGACAAGCTAATAGAAGCATCAGTATGGCATGGATCTATTTCTAAAACTTTTTTGAAGGCCTTTATGGCCTTGCCAACTTCACCGCGTGTATGGAAGATATTTGCTAAAAGGAAAAACGCATCTTTATTGGCATTATTTTGCTCTATGGCCTCATTAAGAACATTTCTGGCCTTATCAAACTCATTATTGTGAAAGTATTTTTCTCCTAGCTTAACAAGTTCCATCTCTGTTAACTGTGTCATTCTCACTCCTTGGTGATATTATTTTGACACGTTTTATAGATTTCTTGAAGCATTCCTTTGTAAACAGGATCAATTAGAGATTCGAATTGATTATAGTGGCCTATACAGGCCTTGAAGTCCTTTAATTTGACTGAAGTGACAAGGACCCTTCTAATTGCGTGGTTACTCAAAACCTTATTATTGGGGAACCTTGCAAGAATATCAAGGTAACGGTAACGAGCGGCAACGAAAACATCTGTCTTATAATAGAAGTCAGCAATATACTTTTCTTTTTTCTCTATAAGATCCTGGCATTCTTTAATTCGTTCTAACCCATCTTTAATTAATTTAGAGCCTGGATACTTTCTTAATAACTCATTATAGTATTTTATTGCCTGGTGAGCAGGAGTCAGGTCCCTATCAAAGGTGGAGGGTATTTGTTTATAATAGGATTCTGCAATTCTTAAAGTCACATAATCCATTTTCTTATTTGTAGGGTGTAAATCACGAAATAAAGTATATGCACTTGCAGACTCAACAAAATTTTCTTGCTCAAAAAGAATATCGGCCTGAAGAAGTTCAGCGTGTGTTGAGTAGTAACTGTAAGGATACTGACTTCTTAATTGGTTAAGTCGTTCATTGGCCAAAATATACCGTCCTTCGACGATCATTTCTTTGGCCTCTTTAAACAAGATTTCAGCTTCAGTCTTTCCCTTAGGGCGCTCTGCAGCGCAAGACAAGAAAAGTAAAAAGGTGCAGGATATAATTAGATGTATAGTTTTCATGGCATTCGGAGATTATCACCAGTGCAAATTAGTGTCTAGTAATCCCTGGTTTCATATAGCTCTGAAATGAGTTCTTGGAGAAGAAGTTTAATTGCTACAGCTGCGGGGATAGATATTATCATACCAATGAGGCCAAAAAGCTGAGAGCCAAGGATAACGCTAACCACAACAACGACAGGGTGCAAGTTAACAATCTTAGAAATAAGAAGAGGAAAAACAATCGCTAAGTCTATAGTGTTGGCCACGAGATAGAGTATTCCTACTGCCCAAAAGCTACTTGAAAACTCAAACTCTGCATAAGCTACAACTATGGCCGGTATGGCCCCAAGTATTGGGCCTACATAGGGAATAATATTTGTAATGGCCGCGATAAGTCCGAATAAAAAAGCAAAATTCAAGTCAATAATGAGCAGTCCAGAAGTAATTATTACACCAATAATTGTAGCTTCAATAAATTTAGCAAAAATATAATCCCCGAGATTTTTATTAAATTGATGGTAGAGATTATAAAATCTTTCAAATATGGAGTTTGGAGTTATACCTAATATAAAACGTCTAAATTGCCCGTCATCCTTAAGCATAAAGAAAAGGAAAAAAGGAATTACAAGAGTCCATTCTAATAATGAACCCAAATATTTAGGTATGCTCATGAGAACAACCTTTGAAGTATTTGTACTGATTTTTAATATTTCAATAGGAGAATCTTCTTGCTCATCAAGTTTAAATCCTAATTTAGTTTCAATATGACTTTTAACCTCCTTATATCCTTTTTTTAAATAACTCTCCACACGTGGTAAAAAAGAAGTAAGCCTTTCTGCCTCTTGAGTAATAGTAGGAACAACTTTAATAACAGGAAATATTGAAAGAAATAGAAACAATCCAAATACAATAGAAACAGAGGTATTTCGGTTCAATCGAAATTTTCTCAAAATAGATATTAAGGGCCTAAAAACTAAATAAATTATGTAAGCGACACCTATAGGTATGGCCAACCTTGGCAATGAAAACAAGGCCCCTACCATAACTAAAAATAGGGTTATAAAAAATAAAATTTTAAGATGTTCTCTTTTAAGGAGATTCATATTGGCCTATTTTTTCTCTCAATTCTCTTATTTCGAAACTAAGGTGCTGAATTTTATTAGCTAGGATAACTGAGACAGCTTGGAGCATCTTAGTTGCTATTACAGGATAATCGTTGATCAGCTCCGCAAGATCTGGTTTAAATATTCCGATCAACTCCGTAGGTAGTAGCGTTGTTGCTTTACCTGAACGCAAACAATTTTCTTGAAG
>JAURDE010000051.1 GCA_030828105.1 Bdellovibrionota bacterium
GGCCGTCTTTAGTGGAGGACTTTATACCGGTAGTGGTTCAGGTACAGGACAAATCGCTACCATAAATGCCTTTACGACTAATGAAATAACCTTTGATCTTTATATAAATAACCTTTGCTATGCTGTTGCAGATTCATCCTCAACAAACTGCAATAACTTGGATGATACTGATGCTGTAACTGCAACTGAATTGGACCTTACAGTGATTATCTTTGCGAGCTCAGATAATTTGAGCCGCTTCACTCAAGTTGCTGTTTCAACCTATGACCCAGCAGGTGTCTACTATAACTATAGGCTTTCTAATCAAATTTCTACCTTGGCCGATGCCGAGGTTATCCTTTCAAGGCTAAGAAAAGGGGATGGGAGAGTAACCGCCGAATACTCTGGGCCTGTCATCAGTGAGTTTTATGATGTTATTGGCTATAAACATACGGGTGCTGGAAATACTGTTGCTACAGCGATTAATGATGGACTAACTGGCTCGGTCGTTAGTGATGATAATGGAGCAAAAGAGGTGGATGAAATAGTCATAAAGGGACTGGAAAACGATGTGGCCGTCAATATTTCTGTCGGGTTTGTTAATCGTTGGAACTTTGTCACTAAACTCTCACCAAGTCTGACCCAAACACCAGAGTCTATAGAAGTTTTTCTTGAGAAACAGTCTTGTTATCTCTTTTCTGCTGGGTTTCAACAGGAACATTATATCCTAGATTACTTCCGTGACTTCAGGGATCGCTTTCTTTTAAGGTTTGATTTGGGACAGCGCTTTGTTGAGCTCTACTATGCCACAGCACCTCAGTATGCACCTTATATTTATAATAGTGAGTTATTAAGCTTTATTGTTAGAGCTTTTGCTCATGCTATCTATTTGATTATGCAGTATTTCTGGATGGTTTTATTTTTATTTTCGGCCTTGATTCTTCTTAGGGTGAAAAAGCTTTATTCAGGTTTGCAAAATTAGTATAATGAAAACTGATCAAATTTAGGGGAACATAATGGCAGACGATCAAACTATTACAATCCTTATTGCAGATGATGAGCCAGATATACTTGAGCTTATGGTAGAGGAGTTTGAGGATAATGGCTTTGAGGTTGTATCTGCAAGCTGTGGTGATGAAGGTGCTGCCATTATTAAAGATACAGGTACTAATATTCAAGTTGTTCTTTCAGACTTTAAAATGCCTAACGGTTCAGGCATGGTTATTCTTGAAGAGGTTTTACAAATGGATGAGTCAAATAGGCCAGACTTCTTTTTTGTTTCCGGACAGGCCGATATACCAGTTCAGGAGTGCTTAGATAAAGGCGCTAAGAAGTTTTTTACGAAGCCTTTTGATATTGATGAACTGATTTCAGATATAAACTCTCTTCTTAAAAAATAAAATGCCTTCTATTTCGGCCATCATACCTGTGGCCAATGGTGAGAATTTACCCTTAAGTTTATTAGATTTACTTAAAAAGAATCTTAGCGAGGTACTTGTTGTTTCAGGGCCTGATAGCTCAGCTCCTTTTTTAAAGGCCCCAAAGCAATCTCGGGCCGTACAGATGAACTATGCTGCTGCCAAGGCCAAGGGAGATTATCTATGGTTTATTCATGCAGATAGTTTTATAGATCAAGAATGTATAAATAAACTAATGCAGGAAATTGAGAATCACCCTGAGGACCTTTTATATTTTGATCTTAAATTTTATGGTGGAAACCCTTTGATGTTTATTAATGAGCTTGGGGTAAGGTTACGTTCTGAAATCTTTAAAATGCCCTTTGGAGACCAGGCGTTTTGTCTGCCACGTTCTCTATTTTTTGATGTAGGTACCTATCCCGAAGATGCAGCTTATGGTGAGGACCACATACTGAGCTGGTTGGTTCGGATAAAAGGTAAGAGTTGTATATCTATAGGGGCCACTATTGGTACAAGTCCAAGAAAGTATATAAAAAAGGGGTGGGCCAATACAACACTCATGCACTTATATCTTACTTATACCCAGGCCTATCCACTTTTTAAGAAACTGTGGAAGAAAAAATATTGCTAGTGATGATTAGGAATAATTATTTTGAGGCCAAAGCCTTTGCTTTGATCAGAGTCCAACTCTAGTTCACCATTTAGATCTTTGACAATAGAGTTATAAACTACATTCATACCAATACCGCGTCCGGATAAAACGGTGACATCTTCTCTGGTACTAAAAGATGGTAAGAAGATACTTTTATATACCTCCTCATTTGGTAGATCTTTACTTAATTTGGCCTTTTCAATAATTTTATCCCTATCAAGCCCTTTTCCATCGTCTTTGTAGGAGATGTTAAACTGCCCGTTTGTTTGACCTAAAGTTACTTTAATTTGCGCCTTTGGGGTCTTATTTTTTTGCTCTCTTTCTTTTGGAGTCTCAATGCCATGATCAATAGAGTTTCTTATAAGATGAATCATACAATCTCTTATTATAAGGGCCTCTTTTTTAGGTAGGAAGCACAACTCACTTTCCAAGATAAATTCAACTTCTTTGCCTAACTCCATACTGACTTCTTTAGTCATATCCGGAAGAGGTAAAAAATAAAAATCCAAAGGGAGCTTTTCTAAGTTTTTTAGAAAATGGCCCATTTTGATAAAGTTAGGATCATCGATACTTAATTTATTATAATATTCAATTATATTAGAGATGTTTTTGGAGTATATAGGAAGTACTTTATCAGTTTCATCTTTTTGATCACTTGTTAGAACTTGTGAATTAATCAGTCTAAATATAAATGACATCAAAAATAATTCACCAAACTCTTCTGGTGGGTTTAGAATTTTAGACAAGATGGGAATGCTTTGATGATCTGGAAATTCAAGTCCTATTCCTATACCGTCAATAAAGGCAACCAGATCTTCTTTTTTGTAATATTGTTTAAAAAGATACTGAAGGGGAGGGGTTTTCTTAGAAACAAAACGTTCCATACATCTTATGAAACTTTCATGATCGTTTTTAATAAAATAGGTAAGAGGTTCTTTTATATCTAGTTCGCTAAAGTCATTAGTATCAATGGCCCTTTCAAGTAGCGATTGAGAGTAAGTTTGAGTACAGGTTTTATTCAAAATAAAAGCTATAATATCCCAAAGATAGGATAGATGTTCATCTGTTTTCTTTTTTTGTTCTGTTAGCTTTATTATTTTAACAACAATTCTTTCCATGAAAAAAAGCTCTTTAGTACGACAAAGGTTTTTTAGTTCATTTAAATCGTTTGTTTTATCTGAAGAATTATCCTCTGAGATAGCGATCATATTTAGGATGATTGGTCTCCAAAACTCTAAAGAGTAATTTATAGAATCGGAGAACTGAGATTGAATAAAAAATTGCCAATAGGCATCGAAGTATTCACGTATTTCTTTTTGAGGAAAAATACCGTTTTCAAGAGAGCTAATTATTTTTGATATTTTATTTTGGAAGTCTTTCGGTGCTATAAACTCTGCAATCTCTAGGGATTCACTAAAAAAACCTAGAAGATCTTGATTGCCCTCTCTAAATTGCAGATTCAATTTACCGTTAAGCCGATGAAAGTCTGTAATATTTAATAAAAAGTGTTCGTCTTTGATTTGGTAAATTTGATTAGCTATTGAACTGTATCTACTGACAAGCTTAAATAATTTATTGATTTTGTTAAGCAAATCAAAAAAATTGACTTCACTAAAACTTGTTGGATCGATCGTTTCAACAAAGGCCTCCGTATCATGGACAGTTTGAGATATTTTATCAAATTTAACCATCCTCGCATTACCTTTAATTGTATGCAGCTCTCTTTTTATTTCCTCAAAGACTTCTGGTGATTGTTTAAGTTTGAAGATAAGGTTTTTTAAGTTAGTTAAAAAAGAAATACTTTCGCTGAGGAAGTTTTCGATATCCTCTTTGACGACTTTGGTGAGTTCTTTAATGATAAGACTGTTCTCGAGCTCTTGATCCTTAATTTGTTTGACATCTTCCTTGAGACCAGCAACTTCTGAAAAATCTTGAAAGGATACGATCATTTTTTCAATAGTATCTTCCTCTGACCACACAGGAGTGTAAACGAGAGACAATTGTTTTTCGAAGTAAATCTCTTTTATAAACTCATCAATAGAAAGATCATACTGTAATTCATCTTCACCATAGATGGAGAGCCAATTTGATTTATGGATGGAGTAGGCCTCGCTTTTTTTATCAAAAATGAGATCAAATAATAAGTCGCCAACTTTAAAGTCATGTTCAAAGAATGATTTAGTAAATTGATTTGGAGGCACTAGAATTCGGCCCTCTTCATCCAATACAAAAAAAGCAATGGGAAGCAAATCAGTTATTTGACTCATACTTCCCTTGTCGGTGAAAAAGATGGATTATATTAGATACTTAAATGATAATTATTTGGCCAAAAGTGTTTGTATTTCACCACTTTGATACATCTCAGTGATGATATCACAACCGCCTATAAACTCACCATTTACGTAAAGCTGAGGAATAGTAGGCCAATTAGAGAACTCTTTAATACCTTGTCTAATATCCATATCGCTTAGGACATCAAAAGTTCGATAATCTATGTCTAGTGAATTAAGTATAGCGATAACATTAGCTGAGAATCCACACTGGGGAAAATCTGGAATGCCTTTCATAAATAAAAATACTGGAGTTGAGGAAATCATGTTCTCAATTCTTTTCTTCACATCAAGGCCTTCAGCATTTTCTTGATAAGGAAGCCCTTTTGAAGTTTGTTCTTGTCCGATAATGTTGAATGGGTTGCTCATATTTTTATCCTTACTCATAGGTTTCAGTTTTTAATTTAACGGCATGGATGCGGTCTTTTAGTTCTTCTTTAAGTATATCCATGACCATACGATGCTGCGCTAAGAGGTTTTTTCCTTTAAATTCGTTACTGGTAATTTTTAGGCCTAAATGGTCACCAGTACCGGTCAAATCTGATACTTCAACCTTGGCATCTTTAAGATTTTCTTTAATTAAATTTTCAAGCTCTTTGAAGTCCATTAATTTCTCACTACTAAAAAACTAGTTATATAGGTAAGAGTCCTTAAAGTTATTGTTAACACTCCAAGGGCCTTATGTTTGGTTCTCACCGAATTATCACCCTTCAATAACTTCCTACCAAAATAAACCATAAATCCATATAAAACTACAGTGGTTACAGCAATTGTAACATGAAAGTTTAATAACCATGCATTAGTTACAACCGCTGATGCTTTGGCTATAGCACCTCGAGTTAACTCAATTTGAAGAACTAAGAGTATATCCCAAATTATACCAATACTCATAAGCTTCACATGAAGGTTACGGTTTCTCTTATTGATAACTCCTACCCAAAGGAGCAATAAGATAAGGGTGCTTTGTATTTGAAATATAATTGTACTCATTTTAATCCTTCCTTGCCATAACCCACAAAGTTTAGAATAACAATACTCTAACTTCAATGAATTTGGTAATTTATGACATCACTCGGTAAATGGGCGATTTTAGATATAGAGACAACGGGCCTAGATAGCTCTTATGATAAAATCATCGATGTAGGTTTTCTTCAGTTCGAAGGGACCCAACTAGTTAAAAAATATAGTTCTTTGGTTCAATTCCCCACTCCCGATAGACCTGAGGATAAACTATCTCATTATATAGAAAGACTTACGGGAATTTCTCAAGATGCATTAATTGATGCTCCTGTTTGGAAGGCCGTCGAAGATGATGTCTTAGAGCTAGAAGGTCATTATATATTGGCCCACAATTCCGAATTCGAAAAATCCTTTTTAATGCCTTCCTTTGAACGTTATAGTGAGTCTCTACCGTCTTTTTGCGATAGTATGCCTTTTCTAGCACTAGTTTTTACTCAATTTGAGTCACTTAAGTTAGAGCGCTTTATTACTTACTTTGGACTTAGAGATAGTGAAGTTCACAGGGGCTTTGAGGACTCACTTGATCTTCTAAAAGTGCTTCTTTTAAGCATTGTTTATCTCAAGGAAGATCCAGAAAACTTTGAACATCTTAAATGGTGCCTACGTGGAGTTAAAGAGAAAGATTTTTGGATAAAAAATTTATTAGAGCTTTCGAATCAAGACTTAGAAGATTTGGCCGACTCTATTGAATTTGATATTTATAATATTTATAGAGAGTTCAAAGAGAGTTTAAAAGTAGAACTCCCAGATCCGATTATTGATCATAAGGCCTCAATAGAGTTTAATGGTGAGAATGTCGCTTCTATCTTAAAAGATGAAGACTCTATTAGAAAATATGTGCCCAATTATAGTTATAGAGAATCCCAGGAAAAATTGGCCATAAGAGTAGGTCAAAGTTTTAAATCTCATGTCCACGCTCTGGTTCAGGCACCAACGGGTACGGGAAAAACCTTGGGTTATCTGTTGCCTAGTTCTCTCTATTCATTAAGTGAATCAAAGCAGGTTCTTGTGGCCACTGGTACTAAGGCCCTTCAACATCAAATTATCTCTAAAGATGTAACTCAGCTCAGAAAGATTCTAGGACTCGACGAGGGAGATCTACGAATTAAAAGGTTAGTGGGTTCCTCGAATCATTTTTGTGAGCTTCTTTTTAGACAAAAGGAAGAAAGTGGAGAGTTGCCTCTTATCGATACGTTTGAAGATGAGTTTTATAAGATATATCTTGAACGGATATTCTTTCATAATACTCACCAGAAAAGCCCTGTATATCTTAACAATGTTCCTTATGTTCTTAGACAAGCATATAACGATTTTGAAAAGAACATTTATGATGTTCTTGTCGACTTTAGGGCCTGCACAGGTAAAAAATGTCCTTATAAAGGTAATTGTTCTTACATAAACGATTTAAAAGAGGCCAAGGATGCGCATCTTATAATTGGTAATCATGCTCTTATGTTTAGTTGGCCTAAAGGTTTACCACGGCCTGCGCATATTATTGTTGATGAGGCCCATAAAATAGAAGGTGAAACTACAAGGGCCTTTTCCCACGAGCTCTCCTTTATTGAAATAAAATCACTTATCAATAATCTAAAAAATAAAAATGGTATTGGCTCACTATTTTATCTGTTAAGCCAAAATGAGGAGTTTATAGGACAAAGTACCCCTCTAATAAAAGAACTTCAAAGTAACTCAGATGATACGGCAAAATTACTTGAAGATGTTTTAGAAAAACTCCCCCAAAGATTAGAAGATTTCTTTAAGAAAAGACCTCGGTATTCTGAAATTTATTGGAATGAATCTCCTATGATGGATGAGAAGGCCGGTGGGAATTTTCTTGGTGTAAAAATTCATGAAAATTTTACTGAAATTAGGACAATATTGAAATCATTATGGGAGAAGCTTTATCCCCATTCAACAAGATTTGATATTAATCAATTTGAATCTGATACAGAGATTATTGCCTATACAAGATTTGAAACTTTTATGGGACACCTTTTTGATTATTTAGAAACGTTAGATTTATGTCTTTCCGAAAGTGAAAAGTTTTGTTGCAGTATAAAATATCATGAAAAATATGGCTTTTTACTTTCTGCATCTCCGATAGATACAGGAGAGAAAGTTTTTGAAGGGCTTCTTAATACTTCTTCTTCTGTTGTTTTTACCTCAGCGACATTGTCGAATGTTTCAGGGACAATAGGGGAAAAAGGCATGGAGTGGGCCACAGGATATAACTTACTTACTCCAGAGAAAAGGTTTAAAAAAGGTCTATTTCTACCCCCCATTTATGATTATGGAAAGAAGGCCAAAGTTATACTCTGTGATGATGTGCCTCAACTATGGGAACCTGAGTTTGTACCTAACATTTTTCGTCACTTGATACCGATGATCGAGGAGCTTGGTGGTAGGTCTTTGCTTTTATTTTCTTCAAAGGTGAGATTTGAAACAGCAAGAGAGATTCTTCTTGAGAGATTTAAAAATGACATACCTCTTTTTATTCAAGGTATGGGTGAGAATGTAGTTGAAGAGTTTAAGGAGCATGGTAGAGGCGTTCTTCTTGGGATGGAGAGTTTCGGGGAAGGGATTGATGTTCCAGGTGATACTTTAAGATTTGTATTTATAGATAAGATTCCTGATCTACCAATTGAGCAAGTCATTAATGAAAGGCGCGACTTTTATCAAAGAAGCCTTGGTAATGAATTTGTGGACTACTATCTCTCTCATAGAAGTCGCTCTCTTCATCAAAAACTTGGAAGACTTCTTAGAACCAATAATGATTTAGGTGGTGCGATAATTGTTGATTCTAGAGTTAAGAAGTGGAAAGGAAGGACAATGGAGAAGTTTTATCAGTTGATGAAGCCTTATGAGATTATGAGACTACCTTTAAAGAACGCATGTCATGAAATTAAGGATTTTATTATTGAAAAAGATAATTCTAATTACTTTCACGAAGATCATTTAAATATCTAATCATAATACGACTTTGCTCAGCTCTCATTTCCTCTGCCCTGTCTGAGGTGGTAACAATCTTATAGGGAATGGTGAGGTGCCCAGATATATAAACGAGCAAGTAAGCTTTCTTTTCTTGTCTTTTATTGCTCATCATCGTACTGGCCGCATCTAAACTTTCTTTGCAGAGCTTATATTTAAATGACTGGATCTTACTATCGCCAATAGTGAGTTGGTCTTTATTGGCCCCAATTCGCTCTAAAGATAAACCTTGAAATTCAGGGCCTTTTTCAAAGCTCCACTGATTATAACTGGATAAAACAGAGTAATTATTTTTAGAAGTGTTATTAAACTTTCTTGTTTTCATAAATAGCATGCTCGTTACTGCAGAGGGGAGGCTAATATGAAACTTGTAGTTAGTATTAAGTTGAGCGCTGCCTTCACTATCAACTCCCTTAAATTCATAATTTAAAGTGCTGGTTTTTTGATCAAAAGTAAAAAGCTCAGTTGAACTTTGATTTCCTAGAGTTTTGGAGACATAGGCCATTCTCGGAATGAACTTATCTGTGATTTCGTAGACGACATTTATAGAAAGCATTTCTCCAGTTTTAACTCTTCCAATAATTTTGGAATCAAATTGATAGTATTGACTTTGAGGATGGTAAAGGACATCAAAATTTTCTTCACAATAGAGTTCGTTTCCTCGATAATAATCGAAGCAACCACGGAACTGTTTGACTAGCTTGTCTGGTCCACCAAAATAACTCATTAGTAATAGTATAATGGAAAATGGAATAGGTTCTAAGGGCTTTGGCCCCGAATATTGGAAAAAAAATTATTATTGTCCATCAGAGATGGACGGAATTGGTAATGCAAAGGAGCACGCTAAGTACCTTAAGTGCTTGTTATCATTAGATTTCGTTGAGGTCGACTCCATAGTTGACTTAGGAATGGGCATGGGACACCTCCTAAAAGAAATGATTAAGACCTTTAGGCCAAAAAAGGCAATAGGCGTAGAACCATCAGATTATGCTTTTAATAAGGCCAAGAAAAAAATCCTAAACCTACAAAATCCCAGCTATAGAGTTACTCAAAATGATTTAATTAAGTTTTTAGAAAAACAAAAAAACTCTAAGCAAGTTTATGATCTGGGCATTTGCACTTCCGTTTTTCAATACCTAACCAAAGAAGAAATCGTGATGGCCATACCTTTGATTGCGCAAAGAGTTAAATATCTCTATTTTAGCGTTCCAACAGATAAAGAACTTTTGAGGCAAAAAGAAGATGTAGACTTTCACGACGCTTACGCATTTGCGCGAAGTAAAAACTTTTATAAAAAAGTGATAGGAGATAGTTTCACATTCATCTCAAGTAGGTTATTAGAGAGCAAAAACCATTTTAACGAGTCGAATACTCTTTTTACCGAACTCTTATATAGGTTTTAATGGAGAAAAGTGATGAGTGATCTATGTCCTTGTGACTCAAAAGAGAAATTTTCTGATTGTTGCGGCGCCTTTATTTCTGGTGATAAACTTCCACCAAGCGCTGAAGCAACAATGCGTTCAAGATACAGTGCATACGTTAAATGTGATATGGATTACATTGAGTCGACGCATCATCCCTCAACCTTGGATACTTTTGATAAAAAAGAATCAAAATCATGGGCAGAAGAAGCTCAGTGGCTTGGTTTAGAAATTATCAACTCTAATGAAGAGGATGGAGAGGCCGTTGTTGAGTTTGAATGCAGATATAACTGGGATGGAGAAGAAAAGACTCACCACGAAATAAGTCATTTCCAAAAAGAAAATGATAAGTGGTATTTTGTTGATGGAAAAGTACTTGGACAACCCATAGAAAGGATGACTCCTAAAATAGGTAGAAATGAGCCTTGTCCATGTGGTAGCGGTAAGAAATATAAAAAATGCTGCTTAAATGCTTAAAAAAAGATTTTGTAAAGTGCCAACTCCTTTGTTGCAGATTGGCTTAAGAATAATTAATATAGTGTTACTCAAATTTTATTTCAATTAGGTGGGATCATGGTTTCCATTAAAAAAGGTTTAAACCTTCCTCTGAGGGGAGCTCCTCAGCAAAAAGTAGATGAAACTCGTACAACGAAAACTGTTGCCTTAGTAGGTTCTAATTACAAGGGAATGAAACCAACAATGCTAGTCAATGTTGGTGACGAAGTGAAAATTGGACAAAAGTGCTTTGAGGATAAAAAAAATCCAGGGGTGTTTTTTACGGCACCAGGCGCAGGAAAAGTTGTTGAGTTAAACAGAGGTCAAAAAAGGACCTTCCAATCTCTGGTTATAGAGCTCTCTTCTAATGAAGAACACCAAAGCTTTAGTTCCTACTCCTCTAAAGATATTGATGGTTGGGAAGCCCAAGGGATAAGAGAACTTCTTATAGAATCTGGTATGTGGACTGCTTTAAGGACAAGACCATTTTCCAAAACTCCACAAGTTGATTCTTCTGCCTCGGCGATATTTATTAATGCTATGGATACTAATCCTTTAGCGCTTGATCCCTCATACGTCATTTCTCTTCATAGAGAAAACTTTCAAAATGGAGTTAAGATAATTTCTAAACTCACTGAGGGAAAAACTTTTGTTTGTAAGGCCGCAGGTAAAGATATTGGGTTAAACCCTCAAGGATCGATTAAAATAGAAGATTTTTCTGGACCTCACCCTGCAGGAAATGTTGGAACCCATATTCATTTTCTTCACCCTGTAAATGCAAACAGATCTGTCTGGCATATAGGCTATCAAGATGTTATCGCCATTGGACATTTGTTTCAAACAGGACAATTAAGCCTCGAAAGATATGTGGCCCTTTCAGGTCCTCTTGTTAAACAACCACGAATTCTTAAAACCCGCCTAGGTGCAAACTGTATGGAGCTTGTTGATGATCAATTGATCTCAGGTGACTCAAGAATCATTTCAGGTTCTGTGTTTTCCGGCACTAAGTGCTGGGGACCTTTTTCCTACTTAGGCCGTTTTGATAATCAAATCACAGTGGTTGAAGAAGGAAGAGATAGAGAGTTTTTAGGTTGGCATGCTCCTGGAGCAAAAAAATTCTCCATTAAACCTGTTTTTGTTTCTGCTTTAACGGGATTATCAAAAGTAAAAATAACAACTAATAAAAACGGAAGCTATAGGGCCATGGTTCCCATCGGAATTTATGAAAAAGTAATGCCTATGGATATTCTTCCGACACAACTTTTAAAAGCTCTTATAACGAAAAATACAGATCAAGCTCAAGCCCTAGGGGCCCTCGAACTTGATGAAGAAGATATCGCTCTAATGACTTTTGCCGACCCAGGTAAAGTCGATTTTGGACCTATATTACGTGAAAATCTTAATATTATTGAGAAGGAAGGATAATGAAGATTTTAAGAAACATCTTGGATGATCTTCACCCATTATTTGATAAAGGTGGAAAATTAGAAAGGTTTTATGCTCTTTATGAAGCCGCAGATACTTTTGCATTCACTCCAGGTGATGTAACACAAGGGCAAACACATGTCCGTGATGGAATTGATCTTAAAAGGTTAATGATTACTGTGGCCGTGGCATTAGTACCTTGTGTGATAATGGCCTGCTTTAATACAGGATATCAGGCCAATAATGTCCTCGCTGCTCAAGGCGCTGAGGCCGTTGGATGGAGAGCAGATATCATTGCCACTCTAGGACTTGGTCATGATCCTTCTAATATCATCGATAATTTTATTTATGGATTACTTTTCTTTTTACCTGTTTTCCTCGTGACCAATATTGTTGGAGGACTTTGGGAAGGACTTTTTGCTTCCGTGAGAAACCACGAAATCAATGAAGGCTTTCTTGTTACCGGACTTCTTTTTCCTTTAACATTACCTCCCACTATCCCTTTATGGCAGGTTGCTGTGGGTATTTCATTTGGTGTCGTCATCGGTAAGGAAGTATTTGGTGGTACTGGAAAAAACTTTTTAAACCCTGCTCTGACAGCAAGGGCCTTTCTCTTTTTTGCTTATCCAGGAGAGATTTCTGGTGATGCCGTTTGGACAGCTGTTGATGGTTTCACTGGAGCAACGGCCTTATCTCAAGCTGCAACAGGTGGATTAAGTGCGATTACATTCTCTTGGGAAAATGCATTTTTAGGATTAATCCCTGGGTCAATGGGAGAGACATCAACTTTGGCCTGCTTAATTGGGGCCGTCGTCTTAATTGTTACAGGAATTGGATCTTGGAGAATAATGCTCTCAACAACACTTTCCATGGTGGCCATGGTATTGTTACTTAACGCCATAGGCTCCGATACTAATCCACTCTTTAATGTAACACCAAGCTGGCACTTTGTTTTAGGTGGCTTTGCGTTTGCTATGGTTTTTATGGCAACTGATCCCGTTTCAGCCGCTCAGACTCAAGCAGGACATTGGATCTATGGTGCTCTCATTGGTGTTATGGGTATTTTAGTTAGAGTTGTAAACCCGGCCTTTCCCGAAGGTTGGATGTTGGCCATTCTATTTTCAAATCTATTTGCACCGTTAATTGATTATTTTGTAATTCAGGCCAATATAAAAAGAAGGATGTTAAGACATGGCAACTAATTCGACTTTTGGTACACTAGGCGTTGCGGCCGTCTTATGTGTCGTCTGTTCAGTAATGGTTTCTACAACGGCCGTTAAGCTTAAGCCGATGCAAGAGCAAAACAAAAGCTTAGATATTAAGAAAAACTTACTTATATCTGCGGGACTTTTGAAAAATACGAAGGCCACTAAAAGTGAAATTCTCTCTGCATTTGAAAAAGTGGATGTTAAAGTTGTGGATCTCGGATCAGGATCTCTTTTAGAAGATGTTAATCCAAATAAAGTAGATCTTAAAAAAGAGGCCAAAGATCCTAATTTTAATATAATTATTCCTGGTAATAAAGATATCGCCAAAATTAAAACAAGGGCAAAACGAAGTAAGGTTTATTTCGTTAAGGCCGATGGAGAAGTTTCCATGATCGTTCTTCCCGTATACGGAAAAGGGTTATGGTCTACAATGTATGGCTTTCTGGCCTTGGCGCCAGATACCAAAACGGTTAAAGGTTTTGGTTTTTATGAACATGGTGAGACCCCAGGCTTAGGTGGTGAGATTGATAATCCCCGATGGAAAAGCCTCTGGAAAGGTAAAGAACTATTTGGCGAGAACTTCGAACCAGTCATTACCATCGTCAAAGGTGCAGTTGATCATAGCGCAGAAGGATCCCAATCAAAAATGGATTCCCTCTCTGGAGCAACAATCACTTCTAAAGGCGTTGAGGCCCTTCTAAGGTATTGGGTATCAGATTCTGGATATGGTCACTTTCTAGAAAAATTTAGAAATGGGGAGATTCAAATATGAGTAAATTAAAAGAAGTCATTTGGACCCCGGTGTTCAAAAATAACCCCATAGCACTACAAATTCTTGGGATTTGTTCTGCTTTGGCCGTTACAACGAAACTAGAGACGTCATTAGTCATGGGTGGGGCCGTTATAGCTGTAATTGGTCTTTCTAATCTATTTGTTTCTATTATCAGAAACCATATCCCTTCAAGTATTAGGATTATTGTTCAAATGACCATTATAGCCTCTTTGGTTATTTTGGCCGATCAATTTCTTAAGGCCTTTCTTTTTGATGTGAGTAAAGGTCTTTCAGTTTATGTTGGTCTTATTATAACTAACTGTATCGTTATGGGACGAGCTGAAGCATATGCAATGAAAAATGGCCCATTAATGAGCTTCCTCGATGGAATCGGAAATGGAATTGGTTATAGTATCATATTAATCGCTGTAGGTTTTTTTAGAGAACTCTTTGGAAGTGGAAAGCTAATGGGATACTCAATTCTACCTTTAACTAGTGAAGGTGGGTGGTACCAGGCAAACGGAATGATGCTTCTTTCTCCGTCAGCTTTCTTTTTAATAGGACTTTTTATTTGGGTATTGAGAACTTTTGATAAGTCTCAAGTAGAAGAGGAATAAGTCATGGTTGAACATTATTTAAGTTTATTCATTAAAGCAGTTTTTATTGAAAACTTGGCATTAAGCTTTTTTCTGGGAATGTGTACCTTCCTTGCTGTTTCAAAAAAGGTTAGCACAGCTCTTGGTCTAGGTGTCGCTGTTATTGTTGTTCAAGCTATTACCGTTCCTGCTAACAACCTAATCTACACTTATCTTCTTAAAGATGGAGCCTTAGCATGGGCAGGTTTACCTAACATTGATCTCTCTTTTCTTGGTCTCATCAGTTATATCGGTGTGATCGCGGCCATTGTTCAGATTTTAGAGATGACTTTAGACCGCTATTTCCCAGCATTATATAATGCCCTTGGTATTTTTCTACCTCTTATTACAGTTAACTGTGCCATCTTAGGGGGATCCCTATTTATGGTTGAAAGAGATTATAATTTTACTGAAAGTGTCGTCTTTGGCGTTGGCTCAGGATTTGGTTGGGCACTCGCAATAGCGGCCCTCGCTGGCGTTCGTGAAAAACTTCAATACGCGGATGTCCCAGAAGGATTAAGAGGATTAGGTATAACCTTTATTACTGTTGGACTTATGGCCATTGGATTTTTGGCCTTCTCAGGGATTCAACTCTAGTTGGAATTATAAGGAAAGATTATGAATGAGATTACTCTTGGTGTTTTGATGTTCACTGCCATAGTTTTGGCCTTAGTCGTGATAATCCTGATGGCCAAATCAAAACTGGTCCCCTCTGGACCTGTGAAGATTGATATTAACGGCGAAAAAGAGGCGACTGTATCGGCCGGCGGAAAACTTCTTAATGTTCTTGCAGATGAGAAAATATTTGTTTCTTCTGCTTGTGGTGGAGGTGGAACCTGCGGACAGTGTAAGGTTAAGGTTCTTTCCGGAGGTGGTGATATTCTTCCTACAGAATTATCCCATATTACCAAAAGAGAGGCCAAGGAAGGGGAGAGGCTTTCCTGTCAGGTTACTGTTAAACAAGATATGAAAGTGGAAGTAGAGCCAGAAGTCTTTGGTGTTAGAAAGTGGGAATGTACTGTTAAAAGTAATGAAAATGTGGCGACCTTTATTAAAAACCTCATTCTCGAACTTCCTGCAGGAGAAGATGTCCCTTTTAGAGCAGGTGGCTTTATTCAAATCGAAAGACCGGCAGGTATGAATATCGATTTTTCCGAAATGAGTGTTGAAGATGAATACAAAGGTGACTGGGAAAGATTTGGGTTTTTTAAATTAAACTCTCTTGTAGAGGATGAAACAATTAGGGCCTATTCAATGGCCAACTATCCCGAAGAAAAGGGACTTATTATGCTTAATGTGAGGATTGCTACTCCTCCATTTAATAATCCTGATGCGCCTCCAGGTAAAATGAGCTCTTACATTTTTAATTTAAAACCAGGTGATAAAGTAACGATCTCTGGCCCTTTTGGAGAGTTTTACGCTAGAGAGACGAAAAAAGAAATGATCTTTATCGGCGGTGGAGCAGGTATGGCGCCAATGAGGTCACATATCTTTGATCAACTCAAAAGAATAAAGACAGATAGAAAAATTACTTTCTGGTACGGGGCAAGAAGTAAAAGAGAGATGTTTTTTGTTGAAGACTTTGATAGCCTTCAAAATGAAAATGAAAACTTTAAGTGGCATTGTGCTCTATCAGATCCATTACCTGAAGATGATTGGAAGAGTTATACAGGCTTTATTCACCAGGTGCTTTTTGATAATTATTTGAAGGATCACCCTGCTCCTGAAGATTGTGAATACTACGTCTGTGGGCCTCCTATTATGAATAAATGTGTTATCGATATGCTTCTTGATCTAGGTGTAGAAAGAGAAGATATAATGCTCGATGACTTCGGTGGTTGATAAAACTATTCGCTGAGCTTTTCGATATCCTCAATAAGTTCAGCGATTTTTTCTTTTATTATTCCTAGCTCACTTTGAACCTTATCTAGGTTACCCTCTGAGACCTCTTGCTCTAGATCTAGAAAATACATACCTAAATCATAAGCACCCACTTGATTAAAGGCACCCTTAAGACTGTGTATCAAGCGGTGAAGGTCTTCTTGATTTCCTTCATTAAGCTTATTTTCTAGAACGGTATAAGCATCTAAATAATTGTCCTTAAAAATTCTTAAGGAGAATTGGAACATATCCCAATCGTATGCAAAGTTTTCACAAACAACTTCGAAATTAATACTTTTAACATCTTTGAATAAATCCTCTTTTTCTCTCATGTCCTTTACCTGCTTTAGATTGTTATATCTTTTCTGATCGGTAAATTTTTTCTAAAATTAACCTATGCAGACCTTTAGGAGATAAAGATGGTCAAGTTAATGTTTTTTTCTTTTTTAGTGGTTTTATGCTCTTGTAAAAAAGAAGACCTCGTGCAAATTGAGGGAAAAACAATGGGAACGACTTATAAGGTTCTCTACTTTCCTGAACAA
>JAURDE010000176.1 GCA_030828105.1 Bdellovibrionota bacterium
CCAAAATCAGCATCGACAACAAAAAAGCCATCACCACTAATAGCAAGATCTGTGGCAGAATCAGTTCTTGAAATATCACCCTGATTATACAGCACTTTGATATGAGATAGCTTGGTACCAGCACCAAACTGGTCTCCACCATCAATACCTTTTAGTGATGTTGCTAATACATCTTGAAACTCTGCTCTCGAGGCCTTAAAACCCGTAGTTGCAGCGTTAGCAATGTTGTCACCGATAACAGACATCCCGCCCCCTGATGCTCGAAGACCGGATATACCAATGTTCATTGATCTTAAAATACCCATATGTCCCTCCTAGACATTTACTGAGGTGTTTGAATAACGACAGATTCAAATCGAGGCCTCCAAGAAGGACCGGCCAATTCCTCAGTCTAATAAAATTGTTGAATCAATTTTAGTAAATATATTATCTCTTATATTTTCCTTATCAATAGCTGTAACAATAGTGCTATTTTTCACGTCAACGATATAAGCACCAGTGTTTGTTATGATTAAGGACTCTCTACCTCCTTTTTCCTTTAATTTATCCATTGCCTCTTTTAATTTATAAAACTCATCACTATTAACTTCAATATTTCTTTCTTTTAATCTTTTTGCCGCATGAGTGGAAATATTGATTCCATCTTCTTTACGATCAATTTCCTTTTGAACTAACTCACCAAATTCAGAACTTTTTCCTTTTTCAAGCTTGTTAGTTTCTTTCGCTTTGTCATTAATTTTTGTGACATTTGGAATAAGAAAATTGTTTTTGACGTTATTTTTAACCATTATTGTTGTTGTATCTCTTCAAACTTGGAAGTCAGATTTTTTTTCTGAGGTGCCGAGACATCCCCTCTTTTATTTTGTATTGGTAATCTAAAACTTTCAACATCTCTTAAAAATATTTTTTTACCATCCTCTAACTTTAATACCGTTTCACCATCCTCAAATGTCACACCACGTACCATTCCACTGGCCTTGGTTTGTCCTTGAAAAGGAGTGAGATTTTCATCCCAGGCCAATATTTGTACTCTAAACTGTCCCTTCTCCGCTTCAATGCCATCCGTTCTTATACCATTCCATGTTGTACTATTAAGACCTGCTGGAACGTTTTCTAAATTAAGCTGCTGAACCATTTGATTCTTTTTATCAAAGATACGCACCATCAAACGCTCTGCTCTTTTGGGTAAAAAAAACGGAACTTCTGTTTTAGCCCCATTTCCTTTATTCATAATTGTAGAGCCTGCAGTAATTGCTTCTTTACCAAGAAAGCTTGCCCCAAAGTATTTATTTTCTACGGCCGCATTACGATCCATTTTTTCAAACTTATCATTAATACTTGTTAACTGCTCTAGTGAACTGTATTGGGCCAGTTCTGCCGCAAATTTCTTTTGATCCATAGGATTAATAGGATCCTGGTTAGATAATTGAAACGCCAAAAGCCTTAAAAAATCACTTTTACCGAGCTGGTTATGCTTAGAACGATCGACAAATTTGACACCTTTACGAACTTCCTCGTTACCTGCCATATTGTTCAGTTGCTCACCAATTTCCAGATTTTGACTATTTGATTTTTTGTCGGCCATTTTAATATTAGCAAATTTATTAAGCTTGGCCGGTTTACCTATATCCACAATTAAGCACCTAGTTGTTCTTTATATTTTTCCCACAACTCTCTTCTACGCTCCTGCCCTTCATTATACTGCGGATTTTGAGATTCTTCACTATAGGCATTATTTGAATGGTTTTGTTGAAAATTAAAACCACTATCACTTTTTTGGGCCTGATTTGCCGAATTAGAAAAATTTGCTACCTTAAAGTCGAAAACGGAGATGCCCTTATCACTCAATTTCTGTACCAGTTCCTGCTGATTTACCTTAAAAAAGAGCCTACCTTCTTCCGTATTGGTCAAAATATTAAGCTTTATATCACCAGGCTCGCCATGCCTATGGGCCTCAACTTGGAACTGACCTAAATCCTTATGGGATACGGTAACTGTAAGGCTTCTTTGATTACCAAAAGAGTTTCTCAGTATATAGTCAGAGATTTGTTCAATAACTTCTGCTTTAGTTCCCTGCATCTGAGAAAGCTCAAGTGGCTGTTTTACAAGTACTTCTGGTTTTGAAATGCTTAAGTCGGTATTAGGCCCAAAAAACACATCATCTCTTTGCTGAAATTTATTAAAAGGCTCTATTTTTGAGTTTTCTTCAGAGTATATTTTTTTATCAGATTTTATTTCAGGAAAATATGTTTGCTTCGTAAGTGCCTTTCTAAAGGGTAGGACATTTTCTTTATTAACTAAAGCCTCTCTCTCAAAAGAGGTATCTAACTTGTTAACTGCCCCATCAACTGTTTCACTAACCTCAGGTTTTGGGAAAAAACTATTTCTATCAGCTACTTTACTCTGCTTTAGATTCTTTTCACTAAACTTAGACTCAAAGTCTTCTATTTTTTGATTCGAGAAGAAGAAAGGTTTTCTTTCTATATTTGCTTCTTGAGTGACTTGTTTTTCATTTAAACGTGAGTTAATTTTTTGTTCTTTCTTTTGTGGTACTAGAACATCATCGACTTTAAGAGGAACATGATCTGGTTCTTTTTTTATCGACTGCTCTTTATTTTTAGTAGGGATCGTTTGAATAAGTTTAACAACCTCTCTTCCTTTTGGGATATCTTCGAGAAAGAAAGCTTTATCTCCATTTTCTTTTACATCTCTTTCTTGATTGTCCAATTTAGGAGGAAGTGGCCTTTGGAGTTGTTTACTCATTTTAGCTTTAGGTAAAGCAATTTTTTGCGTCTTTTCATCTTGTTGAACTATTTCTTGAAGAAGCTGGTCAAAACCTTCTGTTTTACCTTGCTGTTTTTGCTCCAATAATTTTGGATCAACCTTTGCAGATGCCTTAGGCCCGAATATATCTATGGTTTTAACACTCATTTAACTCCTATTACGAAAAGAGCGCGCTGTGTTATTTTTCCATAGTTAGGTACTGTTTTTGAAGTCGGGCAGATATTTCCTTATCCATTAGATTAAATATTTTAGAAACTTTTTCCGGTTCCAACATTCCCATTATTTTTACCGTAATATCTGCCTCTTGAACTGATAATACCTGAGCGGCATTATTAGGCCTCATACCTGAAATCACTTGTACCATATGAAGAATTCTCGTATCTTCCTTTTTTTTGTTCGCATCTATACAACCTAGAATTCTATCTTGGTCCTCAAGAAGTTTTTTTACCCTTTCATTAAAATGTTTATCTCGTAATAAAATGGCATCTTCTTTTTTCTTAAGCCCTAATTCTCTTGTTGTTAATTCTTTCTCTTTATCGAAAAGTTCGTGGGAAAACTCTACAATCCTTTTTCTACCACTTCGAGTAAGCCTTTTTTCAACTTCTTTTTTAACCATTTCTTCAAGCTTAATTCTAAACTCTTGTTCAGAATATATTTTTTTATCTTCTGCCTTAACCAAGGGAGTATATATGAGTAAAAAAATAATTAATGCTTTCATCATGTCTCCCCTATTCTCTTATTATTTTATTCCCTTTTTGAATGAGAATCTCATCAATTTTTTCAAATTCTTTTTTTATCTTATCTTTTTTATATTCTTCTTCTTTTTTATCTTTTAAAGACTCTATAACTTTTACATCGGCCATGATTTTTTCCATTTCCTTCATTCTTAAGGAAAGTTCAGAGTTTAATTTTGAAATTTTACTTTCTCTATCTTTAATATGCTCCCACTTTCCTTGTATATAAAAAGGATAAAACTGTAGAAGCTTACCATCAGTTTTTTCCTTCAAAACATCCTCTTGTGACTTATACCCCACTCCGATATCCTGTTTCAGTTGGGTAATTTCATCATTTAATCTATTTATCTCTTTTATAATCTTTCCTAAAATTATCTTTTGATTATCTTCTTTAAACTTTCTTAATTTAAGAAGTCCCTCTAGCTTAAACTTAAAAGGTTTCATTAGCTGGCCTCATCTTCCTCTTGCCCCATAAGTTTGGCCTTTCTTGCTATTTCTACCATCCTATCAAATAGGTCCTCAATTCTAAAAAACTGACATAGGCCTTGCTCTTGTTTCAATAGTTCCATAAGGTCTTCATAAATGAGTATGGCCCTATCAACTTTATTATTCGAACCCTTTGCGTATGCTCCAACATTAATTAAGTCCTCATTCTCTTTATAGGATGCCATTAAGTCCTTAAGGTAACCACTAACAACCCTATGCTCTGGCGTCGCTACCCTGTTCATGAGCCTTGAAATTGATGATAGAACATCAATTGCGGGGAAATGATTTTTAGCTGCTAAATCCCGGCTCAATACAATATGGCCATCACTGATGGCCCGAATAGCATCTGAAATAGGTTCATCAAAATCTCCCCCTTCAACAAGGACAGTATAAAGACCTGTAATTGAACCATAGCCCTCTTTAGTACCCGCTCTTTCAAGAATCTTGGGTAATTTTGCGAAAACTGAGGGAGTATAACCTTTTTGACCTGGTGGCTCTCCTGAGCTTAGACCAATTTCTCTCATCGCCATTGCAAATCTTGTGATTGAGTCCATTAAAAAAAGGACATCCTTTCCTTGATTCCTGAAATACTCAGCAATGGTAGTGGCCACATAGGCCGATTTAATTCTTACAAGTGGTGAAGTATCAGATGTTGCAACAATGATAACAGATTTTTTTAGACCTTCAGGGCCAAGATCATTTTCAATAAATTCTAAAACCTCTCTACCCCGCTCACCGACAAGAGAAATAACATTTACATCTGCCGTAGTATTTTGAGCGATCATCCCCAACAGAACAGATTTTCCAACACCGGACCCTGACATAATTGCCATTCTTTGCCC
>JAURDE010000129.1 GCA_030828105.1 Bdellovibrionota bacterium
TAGCAGCTTCAGTTGAAGAACAAGCTTCTACAACCAATGAAGTAACAAGAGTTGTTAATGAGTCAGCAGAAGGAGTAAGGCAAATTACAGAAAACATAGGCCAAGTATCCATGGCAGCAGAGACAACTGGAAGAGATGCTCAAAAAACAGCAACGTCTGCAAAGGAACTTGAAGAAGTGGTGGAACAGCTGCGTTTACAAATTGAAAATATAGAAATAGAATAAAAAATATATGAATAGAAAGAGCGAAGATAATACTGACTCCCAAATGATATCAGATACGTATTGTTCTATTTATGTAACCCATCCAAAAAACGACCAGGCCAAAGATCTTGCAAAAAAACTAGTGGAAGAGAAGCTCATAGGATGTGCAAATATTATTCCTAATGTTAGCTCCATCTATGAATGGGATGGTAATATTTGTGAGGAAGAGGAAGTTATTCTATTTTTAAAAACGAAGTCCCAGTTATTTGAATCTTGTAAAAAAAGAATTCTTGAGCTTCACCCTTACACGACACCGGCCATTTTATTTTTACCTATTGAAAATACTGGTGATGATTATCTAGATTGGCTATCAAAGCAAACTCTGTAAGTTTTTATTATTTTGAAGTAAGAGTATATACTCCTCCCCAATCACTGGGAGGAGGAGTTTCCTTATATGTTTCACACCTTTTTATATAAACTTCACTTGGGTTAGTTTTTACACCTTTTAATTCTGGATAACGTGCCCACTCACACTCAAGGGACTTGTTGAAGGCAGAAATAGCTTCATCCCACTTTTCACTTTTATAAAGTTCGATACCTTTTTCAAAATGTTCTTTAAGATTTTTAAGGTTTTCATCAGCGTCATCCAAAAGGCCAATAAGCTCATAAGTTGTTACCGGCTCACTTTTTCCAACTACTCTCACAGTGTCAAGCTCACGCCATAGAAAATCTTCAGAATCTATTATCTCTTTAGTAAATTGACTAACTTGAGTGTAAATACCGTATTGTTTGGCCGCTTCTTCTAATCTTGCGGCCAGGTTAACAGCATCGCCCATCATCGTATAATTCATTCTGGCCTTACTACCCATATTACCCGTTACCATGGCGCCGGAGTTTATACCAATTCTCATTCTCATATCTTTTACAACGTCAGGCCATTTACCTTCTTCCTGTGCCCACTTTTTTCTGAGCTCAAGTAACGCTTTTTGCATTTTGATAGCAACTCTAATCGCTCTATTGGCATGATCCTTAAATGGTAGGGGAGCGCCAAAAAAAGCAATAATTGCATCACCTTCATACTTATCGAGGGTTCCCCCTTCTTCTAAAAGAATATCTGTCATAACACTAAGATACTCGTTAAGTAATTCAACTAGTTCACTGGGAGTTAGTTTTTCACTAAAGCTTGAGAAACTTTGGATATCGGTAAAATAGGCGGTCAGTAATTGCTCTTGTCCACCTAAATGAGGCTTTTCTCCTGATTCATACATAATATCGATTAGCTCGGGGGAGATATAACTACTGAATGCTTCTTTTAAGAACTTCTTATCTTTTTCCTCTAGGAAGTATCTTATAATACTTTGACTAAAATAGATCCAGTTGAGTTCAAAGAAGAGAAAACAACTAATCCAATTAAGATTATTTTTAAAAAAGAGCTCAATATCAATAAATCCTATAATGGCCATGATGACGATGAATAGGGAGAATCCTGGCCTAGAGTTAAGTTTTGTTAATAAAATGGAAAAAGATAGCGCTAGAATGACCATTAGAAGTAAGGTGAGTATAAGACGATTCTTATCAGTTGCTGGTCTAAGATAATCACCACTCAGAAGATTATCAAGAATGTTTGCATGTCCTTCTACCCCAGCTACATTTTCCTCAAATGGGTAAGACCTAACATCATAGACACCAAGAGCAGTCACACCAATAATGACATGCGCATCTTTAAAAAATTCCTTTTTGTTATGCCTTTTTGGGGAATTTAGAGTTCTAAAATCATCTTTTTGATCATCCAAAATATCAAGGGCCGATACGTAGGGGAATGTCATCCCACCACCACGAAAGTTTATTTCTAATAAACCTTGCTTACTAATATCTAACCTTTTTTTATTTTTAGAGAATACTATGTCATTTATTGTATTGTCTTCTCCTACGTTGATCATAAGTTCATCATCTAAGGCGACTCTGGCCATCTCAAGAGCGAGAGTCGGATAAAACCTTTTATTCATAAGGAATGCAAGGTTCGATTTTCTTACAGTTCCATCATAATCTTGAAGGACATTAAAAATTCCGGCATGAGTAGCGTAATTATTGAAATCGTCAATATTGGTAATAGGAAATAGAATTGAATATAAGGGAGTACTCTCTACGTCTAGTTTGTTTAATCCTTTTTGATGGGTAAATGAGAATGCTGGCATAATAGGGGGCTGGGACTTAAGAACTTCAGGAGAATTAATATATTGCCTACAAACTTTGTCGTACAAAGGTTGACATGTTTTTTCTGTTGTCCAACCTAAAACCAATTTATTTGAGTAGGCCTTTATAATATTTTGTAGTGCATAGTCAGTTTCATGCTCTTTTATAATATTATTAAGTCCATTACTGCGCAGTATCTGTTTAATTTCTTCAGGAATCCTTTCATCCTTTTCAGAAAAAACTATATCAAGTCCTACAGTTTTGGCCCCGAGTTCAAATAAATTTTGAATAAGGACAGCAATATAATCTCTTCTCCAAGGCCAGCGGCCCACCTGTTCGATACTATCGCTATCTATGGCCAAAATGATGACTTTGTTTTTAGGTGATTCTTCTCCCCTTATTTTAAACTTCATATCTGTAAACTTACCCGAGATTCCACTTAAGATAGGGTATACTTGATCCCTAAGAAATATTGATTTTAAATCACCTTGAAGCCCCCAATGCAGAGTGAGGTAGAGGAAACTGAAAAAAATGATTGCGGGAATTTGAATAACCCATAGCTTATTTTTCATATTGAGCCATCCTTTTCGGAAAATGAACCTAAAATCATAAAGTCTAAACAAAATTTATTAAGTATTTATTTGAAAAACCAATAGGTTAGAATTTTTAAGAGATTTTAATAATTTAAACACTAGTTTAATGTAAAATGGAAGATATTACGAATAGTTAGGATAAAATATTATGCGATTTTTGATTTTATTCCTTTTAATCTCTTTTAAGCTTCATGGTGCCGATCAGATTGGTACAGTTGCTGTTATCATTGGTGAAGCAAATATTACTCGAGAGGGTAAATCTGAACCTATTGTTAAGAATCAAGAAATATTTGAAAAAGATAAAATTAATGCTAAAGAAAATGGCTTTGTTAAGGCCTTGCTTAAAGATGATTCTATAGTCACGATAGGGTCAAACAGTGACTTTGTTTTTAGTCAGTTTAAAATAGAGAATAAAAATTCAAGAAAAGTTGATCTTAAACTTCAAAAAGGAAAAGTAAGGCTACTTATTACAAAGAAGTTAAGAAAAGGGTTCATAAAGCTTAAAACAAAATCACTAACGATGGGGGTTAGAGGTACAGAGTTTTTGGTAAGTTCTCAAATAGTTGATGGTCAAGAGGTTTCCTCAGTAGGGGTGATTTCAGGCGTTGTTTCTGTTGAGCCTGCAGCAGGAGTAAAATTAAGGAAAGAAGTGGATGTCGTCTTTTTGAGAAAGGGCGAAATGCTCAACTCTACGGATCTTACGATAAATGGTGCAGATGCTATTAAGCCAATTGCACCTAAAATTATTGAGGAACTTAAATCTGATAAAGGAAGATTTCTACCCGAAGTTGAAGTTAATAAGGATGAGGATGAAACTGAAATTGAAGATGATGGAACAAGCAAAGGTGAACAAGATACGACGAAGACTAAAAGTGATGAGGATTTAACTACAGATAAAAGTGAAGCTGAAAAAATGCTCAATGAGGCCAGAACAGAACAAAAAGATGTCGTTGAAAATATGGAAACTACAGTTGAAGAGCTCGATATCATAGATGAAGAAACAGATGTAGGTTCTAAGGTAAGTGAAGTTAATGAAAGGGTTGATACATTTGATTACGATGAATTTATTCAAGAGCAAATTAATGATAGGATAGAAAATCTTGATTTAGAGGGACTTGACCCAAGAATTAGAAAGATCATCGAAGACACTCTTAATAAGCAATAAGAACTCCTAGTTTGATATTGTTTCTATTTACAAACTCTACAGGGTCATTCTTTTTTCTTCTTTCGCTTTGATAAGTAAGGTTGTAGTTTCCTTTAATTTTTTCCCATTTAAAATTGTATAATGCTTTAAGACGAACCGATAGTTTATATTCTCTTTCTGATATCCCCTGAGTCTCTGTTAACTTCAAAGAGGGCTCTATTTTAAACACCCATGAATTTACTTTGATATCGTTACCAATAGCAGAGGTAAACTCTTCTTCATTAGGTAAACCACCTTCTGGAAACTTTTCGTTAAGGTAGGTTAAGTTTATATAGGGGTTTAAAAATTGATTAATCTGCCAAAAATTAAATTTTGTATTTATTCTATAAGAATATGAATCATTTCTTCTCGTGTTAATTTCTGTGTTTTCTTCACCTGTCAGACCCAATTCAAAAAAACCATAGGTTGAGGGTATATTCCAAATAAATGAAAGACTATGATTATAAGAGAAACTTGATATTTTATAATCACTATCTTGAGTTAACTGATTTAAATAAAGCTTGGAATAGTTATAATGGGCGTATGGGACAAGATGGGATGCCATTTTAGGTCTTATTTTAAGTCCAATGAGAAAAAAGCGGTGGGAGTAGCTTTCAAATTCTTTTTTCTCTTGTTTAGTTTGCAATACTAAAACTTCGGGGTCCGTGAAAATAAACTTATTGTTAAATAAAGAGGTATTACTAAGGTTCATACCAAAAAAAATCTGGTTAGAATGACCTCCTTCATCTATGTCGTTGAGATCATTTACAGACCTTTTTTTTTCAGAGTCACCAGTTACATTTGAATTTATTATTCTTGTGTAGGCAGCATAGCTCGAAAAAGTCGGGCTCATATAGATATCAATCATTTTATCGGCCGTTTCAATAATCTTTTTTTCTTTTGCGTTAGATTTTATATTATTGATGGTTTTCACCCCGATATTAGTCCTTCCACTTTTTAACATATGAAGTCCTTCATAAAAACCTGCAGTATTATAAAGCCCTTTGGTGACAGCTAGTTTGCTATCCATCGATTTTGATAGATTTATGAAACCTGATAAAAAATTAAAATTTTCAAAATCATATAGCGCAGAATAGAGGTGATAACTGTATTTTCTATAGTTTTGTTTATTAATTATTTCTAGGTAATATCTTCCTTTGTTGTAATAAAAATTTCTTTTATCTGGATATTTCCGAAGGGCCATGAGGTAGTTCGTTATAAGGTTTAAGATATGTTTTAGCGTAGATTGAGAAAGCTTTTCAATTTCTAATAAGCTCTGTTTTTTATTTATTGCAAAAATAGTATCCTCTAATACGGCAAGTTTTTTAAGAAGCTTACCCTTAGACTGATAATAGCGGTATAAAATAGAGTAAGGCTCTTCAAAGCCAGGATCCTTTTCTGATACTTTATTAATTATGGGTTCCGCTAGATAAAACTTGTCATCGTTAATTAAGATTTGAGCATTCATCAAATCTACTTCCATTTCATTCCTATCATCTTTACTTATCGATTCAAATCCTTCCTGACTAAGAATAGGTTCAGAGGATACATTGGAAATAGTGAGTAAAAAGAAAAATATATAAAGATTAAAAATTTTCATGACGCCAGTTGCTATTGTTTTATTATTTCTTAACTATAGGTTAGACTAGTTTAAAAAAATTAGGAACTAATTATGGAGTCATTAAATATACCTGAGCCACATAATTATCTTTTAAAGGATAAAGTCATACGAAAAAACGAGCGTAAGGCTTTCTGGGTAACAATAGTTACCTTTATCACTATGATCGTAGAGATTTCTTATGGGATTTATTCAGGGTCCATGGCCCTTTTAGCCGATGGTTGGCACATGGCTTCACATGCTGGTGCCTTGGGTGTTTCCTATATTGTTTATCGCCTAGCAAGAGAGCCTAAAGTTACCAAACATTTTAGCTTTGGAAGTGGTAAATTCATTCCTTTAGGTGGTTACACCAACGGAATACTTCTCATACTTGTTTCCATGCTTATGATTTATGAATCAACACTGAGGTTGATTAATCCTGTTAATATTCTCTATGATGAGGCCATTTTTGTAACTATCATTGGTCTTTTAGTTAATATTATCTGTTTTTTTATCCTTTTTGATAATGGACATAAGCATGAATATTATGAAGAAGGACATCATCACCATCACGATCATAATATAAAGGGTGCGATCATTCATGTTTTGGCCGATGTATTAACTTCAGTATTGGCCATTATAGGTCTTATCGTTGGTAAGTATTGGCAAATATGGTGGATTGATTCTCTCGTTGGTGTAGTAGGTGGTCTTTTGATATTTAAATGGTCCATCGGTTTAATCAGAATGACCTCTTGGGAGCTTCTTGATGGAAATGCTAAGCAAATTAAACGAGAGGATATAGTGAAGGCCTTAGAAAATAATAATACTAGAGTAGATGATCTTCACATCTGGAGAATTGCTCCAAATGTCATCGCTTGTGAAGTTTCGATAAAAGCAAAGACTCTTAAAGGGTCTAATTACTACAAAGACATTTTAAAGAAGTTTAATATAAAACATTTAGTGATAGAAGAGATATCTTAACCAGTTTGTCCCATTCCGTTATCATCTTGGCCATCGTCGATACAACCATCATCAATGTCTGGGCCATTATCATCCATTTCTGCAACTTCTGATTCTTCAAGATCTTCATCTTTCTCTTCGGCAGCTGCCACATCTTCGACAGTCGAATCTGGTGTGAGGGGACCATCTTCAGGACCGGCTTCATCAATATCAGTTCCTTGGTCTTCAATACTTCCCATAACTCCATCAAAAAAGGTATAATCCGTGGCCATAAATTCTCCGAGGGAATCATCATCTAAGTTAACTTCGAACTGTGCACCAAAGTCTGCACTGTCTTCAACTTCTCCGTTTTCTAACTCTTCTACGGTTGTACTCACAGTGAGGGTAAAGCTGTCATCAAAATCTTCGGGAACAGTAAGTTTTAGTCCTGTGAGTTGATCGGGTTGAAGTGACCAAGAGCCATCTTCGTTTTGCACTCCGTTACTTAAACTTGATCCTTCAGGTAATCCATCAACTCTAATTTCTCCAATACGCTCAGAGCCATCTTCATCAGAAGGGGCCACAGTCATATTAACCTCATACTCATTACCATACTCTGGTTCGAACTGGGCAGCTCTGTTTTGAGTGGCCTGATCTGGTAGTCCACTAGAATTACCAGGATTACCTAGATCCACTCCGTTAGATTCATTCCCATGTCCGTTGTCTTTATCGCCAACTTCAATAGGGGTAAGTGAAAAGCTTAATATAGGTTCATCGGCTTCTGGAGAAACTGTAACAAAAAAGGATTTTGTAACACTTGCAGAGCTTGGGTCTACGGCCTCATTTTCAGTGGTTGTTGAAGTGAAGCTTAGGGTAAATTCACCGGATTCATTTTCTGGAGGAATTATTTTTAA
>JAURDE010000224.1 GCA_030828105.1 Bdellovibrionota bacterium
AAAAAGAGGGCCCCTCAGATTCATTTAGTAAAGGTTGAACATACCCTTAAAGATGGCCACAATTCCCGCTTCAATATATGGGGCACCAACTTTTGGAAGAATATTAATTTCTGGAACGATATCTAGAATAATATAAATACCGAAAGTTTCCTCATACTCATCATAAGTTAAGTGAATTTCACCAGACTTATGTTTAACACCACTAGCAGCGTAGTTAGGATCATTTTCCATTTTTACACTTACTAAAGCTCCTGGTACGGGATCTATAATAGTATATAGAGCTTGTTCTCGGACAGAAACTTTACCACCGATAATTCTAGGTCCTTTAAGGTCATAATGGGCCTCATGGATATCGACAATTCTACCTTGTCCATCCACTGTAGAATTATGCATAACAGACTTATAAATGTTAACAACGTCCGTATACTCTGTATAACTGATCCATGCTGGCGCATCTTTAAATCTAGCGACGATATCATGATAAGACTCGAACTCATAAGAATCTAGGTTCGCAAAGAAACGAATTCTCGTTATTCTTTTACCATGGGGGTTATCGTCATCTCTTCTTCCAAGAATTTGCCAATCGTGACAAAAAATTTCTTCATCAAAACAACCTTCTGGTATTGAAGGAAGTACTTTGGGATCCTCAATAGCAATCGTTAAGGATGAATAAAGCGCCAAGAAAGCAATCATTAGTTTTTTCATAAAAACTCCTTTTATTTAGTTAAGCTTTTCATTACTCAATGGGTCTGAAAAGCCATATCTTCATAAGATCAACATTTTTGTTCATAATATCTTTTGGTTCGCCACTTAATCTGAAAAAAGAGCTAAAGGCATACTTTGTATCACGAGAAGTATCCTCCTCCCATTCAATATTTTTCCATACAAATTTCATTAAATTATGAGTGTCTGGAAGAATCTTATTAGTTTCCTCCATTGCATCAAGTAAAATATTATTATCAACCTCACCTAGAACTTTAATTGTTTTTAGTAGATAAGGGTTAAACTTAGTATCAAAGATGACCTTTTCATAGACCCCTTTCCAGCTGCCTAAGAGAGGAGACTGTAGTATTTGACTCATTTCAGTTGTCGCTTTTAAACTTTGCCCATCAGGCATAATATCAAAAGGTCTAATGAACCCGGAGAGAATTCTCTTTAAGTAAGGTGAATTCATATATGGACTATTTTCTTTTTCAAAGTAGCCTTGATAAATAGAAAAACCTTTATAGGCATCTTTTATTATATAATTAATTATAGGCCTTAACTGAGTCGTCAATGGTGCTACTAAATTATTTTCAAAGTCCTTTAAACCCACTTTACCGTAGTAATCAAAAATAGTGTTGATTCGATCTATATCATCAGTGAAATAAGGATCTTTGATTAAATATAATAAGGCATCCTGAATTTTATTAGCAATTGGCATTTCGTTTTGTGTACTTACTCTAAACGCAAGGTCTATAAGATACTCCGTAAAACGTCCTAATAGCTCTACTTGATCACTAGTATTTCCACTTAAGAGGACTTCTTCTCTTATTGCAAGAACCGCATCCTTAATTTCTCTATCATTAAATGGCCTCATCAAGTCGATAATACTTCTTACACTTTCTCTTCTTAATAAGATTTTAAATATCTTTGCACCTGGAGTACTCCAAAAATCTTCACGAGGGTCAATCTCATATAGAAATTTTACAAGTAAAGGCATCGTCTCATTAAAGTTTGTTAAAGTTTCGATGTCACTCGGATAAGAGGCGGTACTTAAAAGGTAACTGACTTCTCTTTCACTTAGGTCCTTAAGAAACCTTACAAGAAACTCGGCCAATGATTTCTCAGGGTCGAATGCTCTATAGGATTTAATTAACTTTTCCTCAATGATTTTTTGAACAACACCTTCTTTTAGTGGTCTATCTGATTTTATGTCGGCACCAAACCAAATCGTAGAGAGTTCAAAATTTGGTGCTCCTATTGAAATTAAATGAGAGTCACTTTTTGATACTTTCTTCATCAACGAGAAGAGGTAGTTTGTATAAACATTAATAATTCCCGGAGTGTGAGTTAAATATCCCCTGTGATCAGTGATTCTTTTCGTTGTCTCCAAAAATACTTTGGCCGGGAAAAAGCCTCTTGAATTCAAAAACTCTCTCATGAAAAGCTTTGGTCGACTCTTAAATCTTCTTTTTAATCTTTCATATGATATCTTAGAACTAAGGTTTCTTATTTGTGGTTTTAGTTTAGGGTTTTTACCCAGGCGAAGAGTTTCTTTAATAGAGAACTCTCTGTATTCGTTCTCAATAGGGTTCTCATGGTCTGCAAAGAGATTTTTATAACCATGACATTTTTCAATGAGAGAACTATCAAGTTCGATTTTCGCGCCCTTCATTAATTGCATTTTAAGCTCTTCAGAGTAAGGGCCATTTACATAACTTGTACAAAAGTAAGCATGGTATTGATCAATAAGAAAGTTTTTATAGTTTCCAAAAGCATCAACGAGAACTTCA
>JAURDE010000186.1 GCA_030828105.1 Bdellovibrionota bacterium
CATGACTAGCGTTTTTAAAAAGTGATTCTCTAAATCTAGCTATAATCTTGATCAATAAATTTAATTTTTAGTCATCTTTACCGATAGTATTACAAAAGAGGACTTATAATGAAATTAATAACTTTGGTTCTTTTCCTCATGCCAACCTTAGCTTTCACCGCTGAAAAAGCCCAGGCGATGGGTAAACTAAACTGTAAAGTTCAAAGGACGTCAGATAAAAGAATTTTTCAGCTCTCTCAAAGTGCATCATCTAAGGCCGGTCTTTCTTCTATTCAAAATGTTGACGGTGCTAAATTTACTTTAGAATCAGAACACATTAAAGGCAGTGGTTTTATGGGAGTCAACAAAACCTTAGGTCTAAGTTTCTTTATTGATCTTGACCATTTAGTAGGGAGTAGAGATCTCAGTTATGTCTTCTTTGAAAATAGGCCACTAAAAGTAGGGGAAAATGATTGGTCCTATGGGTGGTCAATTTCAACCGCCACTATCGGGTGCATGGATAAAATCACCATGGCTTAATGGTGCAACCATTGAATGTGAATTTGTAAAATAATTCAGGCCCCGTAGGCTTGATTACTCTTTCGATCAAGCATTTTATTTTACTGGCATCTCCCACAAAGCTCCATGACTTCTAAAGGTCTGTAGTATTCGAGATCGCTTTCAATAAAAAGCTTACCGGTTCTTTTATCTAATCCCATATCTCCATTGCACTCAATAGCTTTAAAAAAAACTCACACATTAGACAGACAGGGTTTGAGTGTACCATTTATTTTAAGTATAGATGTAGGAATTAAAAAAGAATCGAGGATAAAGGAAAGAAATCATCTCTCCAAATCTTTAAATCTTTGTTGACTTGATTATATGTTTTAAGGGCACCTGCCTTTTGAGAGAGCCCCTTAATGAGTGCGCTATTTCTTCCTGCGAAATACCACCGATTGGGATAATACTTTTGAGGGCCCTCAGATTTATCGGGAGTAAAACTATTTGAGTAAAAACTTAACCCAAGAATTTGAGAGGTTTTACTCAGAAGAGGAACAAAATTATAAACAGAGTTTGAAGCGTGAAAGGCCAAAACACCATCAGGCTTTATATGAGACTGATAAAGTTCAAAGGCCTCTTTAGTTAAAAAGTGATAGGGGATTTGAGGGCCATTAAAAACATCTATGATGATGAGGTCATACTTTTTCTGACTCTTTAAAAGAGCTTGTCTTCCATCTTCAATAACAAAGTTTAATTTGGCCTCGCTCTGCTTGATAAAACTAAATTGATCACGGGCCAATTTAATTACTTTTGGATCGAGCTCAAAAAGATCCCAGTTTTGATCTTTTTTTGAATAAAAAAGAACTGAGCCTACTCCAACACCAATGACAGCGACATCTTTAATTTCAGTCAAAGCGTTAAAAACTTCTCCTATAGGAGACTCTTCAAAATAATAAACATAGGGCCTTTTAACTTCTTCATCCTTAACTTCTAGACCATGGATGGTGTTATTATGAAAAAATTCAATTTGATCTTTGTTCTGTTTTGCTTTGAGAAGTCCATAGAAGCTTCGATACTCTTTTAAGTTTGTAGGATCTTTTAAGGTGTAATGAGCGAGAAAATAAAAACCAATAAAAAGTGATGGGAGTATGATAGCAATGGCCCTTGGTTTTATTGAATGATGCAGAATTCCTATAAAGAGAACTATAGTCGAGAAAAAGTATTCGAGGATATTACTAGAGAGGTCCTTAAAGAGAAGAGGAACTCCAATTCCGAGAGCAAGAGCACCTAAAAAACCACCAAGAGTGATCACAGAGTAGAATAGGGTGAGATTTTCTTGTTTTGGCTTAGTGAGATAGAGTCTATTGAGTGCGATAGATGAAATAACAAAGAGGATCGTGAGGTGATTTAAAAATTCAAAATAGGCCTTAAGTCCTGGTAAAAGAACAGATCCAACTTCAGAAAGTATAAAAAGCACAGCACCTAAAAGAAGAACTTTGGAATTATCTAACCTGTTCTCTGCTCTAAAGGCCAAAATAAAACTTAAAAGAAGAATGGATAGGGGAAATGCCCAAACCAGAGGAATATTGCCAAAGCTGATCAGTAAAAAGTTTGTGCTAGAGATCATAAATAGGGTCGGAATGGAGCTAAATATAAGCCAATCAACTACCTGATCTATTTGAAATGATTCTGAAGGAGTCGATTGTCTATCCCATGGGCCTTTAGCGATCTTGGCCATTAATAAAAGAGTTAAAATAAAGAGAGCGCAAAGAAGGTAGAGCTTTTCATTTGTATTTAAAAAGTAATCAATAAGAAGTGGCCCACTAAAAAGCCCTATAAAAGAGCCAATGTTAGAATAACTATATATTTCATAGATGTTTGCATCATTATGTGTTTTAAGATGGCCGAGTATTACTTGAATAAGCGGGGAAACTAGGGAGAGAAGAAAAAAGAGTGGCCCAAATTTTATCACTAAATAGAAAAGCACATTGAAATAAGTTGGCGTACCTGTCATTTCAAATTCAAAGAAAAGAAGAAGTGGTGCACAAATGCTGGCCAAAAGTAGGCCCACCAAGAGATTCTTTAAGGCAACTCTTCTTGCCAATATATGAAGACTTAAATTTGATAAAAATAGCATTCCCGTAAAAAAGACAAGGCTTGTTATAAAAACACTATGACTTCCTCCAAATATAGGAAGTAGGGTTTGGGGAGCAAGGATCTCAAGAAAGAACAATAAAAATGAGCCTAAAAATGCTGTAAGCTTAAATATCATATAGAGCTATTTTATCGTCGTTTCGGATGATGTTAAAGAATTTAAGGCCATCTTGTTAATGTGATGCTAAAGTTTGGAAAGTTGCCCCTTAAATCTAAAGGGGCAAAATCCATTTACTTATTAGGGTAAAATCTTATTTGAACGTTATAGGATCCATTATTATCGAGATTCCAAATAAGTCCAACAAAGTCACCAATGTTAAAAACCCATTCTGAATCATAGGCCTTACACTGTGCCTGCTCTGAAAAATAGGTATTACTCTCTTGATCTGCTACAGGGCATTCAAGAAGACCATCTAAATTAAGATCGACACCAACAACGGATAAAGGATCACATCGATCATAAATTCCGTCGAGTTCACGATCGATGCAGCATAGATCATAGGCAGAACAAGTATTTTGCCCAGACTCATCTAAACAATATAGATCTGAATCGGCCTGAAGATAACAAACGTTTCCAGAGTACTCAAAAAGACCAGTAAGGTCTGTCGCTTTTTGAACACCTTTACCTTTTTTAGTGGAATCGGTTCGACTAAGGTCTTCACCGTCTGAAGAAAAAACTCCGGTAGAATCAACTAGTCCAAGAAAGAGAAGGTCATTTCCATTTTCATCTTGAACGTAAGCTAGTTCACTAGAGAGGCTTAAAGAAGGGTTATCAGTTGGTTTACCTGTTATTCTGGCATAAACTCGATAACCTTTATCATTTTGAGGAAGTCTTAAAGAAGCGCCGTTATTAGAAAAAGACTCCGTACACCAATCGGTAACTTCTAAACTTGCCGTGTTAGGAGCATTTTTCGGTCCTTTTTTTCCTGACTCCATTAATATGGTAATAGGTTTATTATCTTCTTCTCTTGGAAAAAAGATAACGTTTCCAAAGATTTGATTACCATATTCATCAAACTCGGCGTCAGGACATTTAAAGCCTGCTTTTTTTCCTAGTAAATTAAGATTAAAGTGCTCTCCACTTGGAAAGCCGTTTCCTCTGAGACCTTTACCCGCATGGGCGCTTAAGCTGAGCATCATCATAAAAATAAAAATTGTTTTCATTTATCATTCCTCCTTAGGTTAAGAGGTATCGGTTTATTGAATAGATTTTAGAGTCGCGTTTAAAGAGCGCTTAGAAATGAGTTAGAATGGGAAAACTATCAACACTTTTTGGTTAATAAAAAAGGTTTAGAGCGATTATTTCGCACTACATCCCCGCAACAAAGCTCCATGACGATCACTTTTAATGAGAACTCTTCCACTTCTTTTATCAAACCCCTTATCTTCACTCCATTCAATCTCTATATCGAC
>JAURDE010000209.1 GCA_030828105.1 Bdellovibrionota bacterium
GACAAGGATGAAGTAGAAGGTGTTTTAGGACATGAGGTAGCTCATATTGGAAACGGTGATATGGTTACTATGGCCTTGGTCCAAGGGATAGTTAATGCCTTTGTTATGTTCTTCTCTCACTTGGCCACTATAGCAATTGATAACCTTTTAAGAAAAGATGATGATGAAGGGGGAGGTCTTGGATTTTTTGCAAGACATTTCGTCTATATGGGCTTCCAGGTTCTTTTTGGTATTCTCGCTGCACCTGTTGTTATGGGCTTTTCAAGATGGAGAGAATATAGGGCCGACGAGGGAAGTGCTTGGTTATGTGGAAAAGATAAAATGATTTCTGCTCTTAAAGCTCTACAGAGAAATTATCCTCAGTTAAGTGGGCCAAAAGAGGACTCTATGGCGGCTTTTCAGATTTCTTCAAAAGTCTCTTGGGCCGAAATATTCTCGAGTCACCCAACTTTGGAAAAAAGAATTAAAAACCTAAACAAATTAAATAAAATCTAATTATTGGGCCTACGATAGTAGGCCCAACTCCAAAGATAATATTTAGCTCAATCAAAGAAAGTTAAAAAACAAGTAAGCTTTCTTTGATTTTTCTCAAAAAATACTCATAGATACCCGAAAAGATTAGGTAAATTAAGGGTTTTTATGAATTTGTTGCTTTACAAGGCCAGTGAATCTAATAAGCTTTTCTCTGACTTAGTCAGATCTCTTGAAAGTAAAAATGATGATAAGGTAAACATTAAAGTATTTTCTCAATTAACAGAGATTGTTAATTTTGTAAAAGCTAATGGTAACGCAATTATTCTTATAGAAGTCAGAACAAATAGAGAGATCAAAGTTCTCAGTACGATCCTAAAAAAAATTGGCCCTTATTTTAAAAAGTCATATTTAAGAGTCGCTTGCTCGTATCACCATCCTCAGGATAAGTATATTTCTAAATTTCAAAAAGGTGGAGTTGCCTTTTATACCGAGAGATTTTCCGATACAAATTATTTTAAAAAACGACTTGAAGGAGTATTTAATAAACTTACCACATATGGCAGTAAATCTTCTACGGCCAAACAAAGTAAAAATAAAATTATTCAGTATGTAGAGCCGCTAGGCATGAAAGATGATGTTTGGATTGTTAAAGATGAAAAATTATTTAAAGTTGTTTTAGGTAAATTTATAGTTAAGCTGATGGGGCCAGGTCCCTTCGTTCTCAACTGGGAAAAAGTAAGACCCTCAAAAGAATACCCTTTACTTAAGTGTTGGACTTGGAATCAAAATCATAAGAATACCGAATTATTTCCAGAAGATGGAATTTGGCATTTCTGTGGTGATAAATTACCCCCACAGTATGATTCAAACCTAGAACAATGGGTTTTTACCGGAAATCAATTGGCCCTATATTTGAAAACAAATAATAAAATAATAAAAAAGTTTTACACTACAAAAGATAATGTAATTATTGCAGAGAATTCAAAAGAAGGTCAGGGAAGGATTGAGCTCATTTATCAGAGTATTTATGGTGAACAAAGTTTTAAAAAGGAAGCTTCTACAATCGGTGGTAATGAAGAAGGTTCCGGTAATACAGAAAGTATGGCACTAGGAAATTTATCAGGTGAGGGAAGTGCCAGTGATAACTTAGAAAAGAACTGGGGTGGAGATGTTTCAGGTTCAGAAAAACAAGATGGCCATCTTAGTGGAGAGTCAGAGACAGACGATCTTGGGGCCTATTACAAGGGTAATGTAAAAAAGAAAAAATATGACCCGTCAGACGAAGAGGATGATGAATTTAATCTTGATGATGATTTTGATAGCGTTGAAGACTTTGAAGATTCAAATAATGATATTGATGAAGAAAATAGTGGTCTTACCTTAACTAACGATATTTTCGGTGGATCATTAAAAGGTAAAGGTGGACCAGATAAATTACAAAAATATATGGGGCATGACCACGACTTTGGAGAAGAGGGAAAAAATGAGAAAGGTCTTAATGATGATCTAGATTTTGAAATAGATGAGATAGAGGATGTTGATACCAATTTAAGTTCTAGTGCAGAAGCAGGTAATTTATATGATATTAATAAAAAAACTAAGGAAAACGAAAAAGCAAATAGACCTAAAGATGAAATAGATAATCAAGAAGAGGGCCTTGATGGCATTGATATTGAAGATGATCATATAAGCGATAATGATGAGCAGGGTGATGACTTTTCATTTGAGGAAGAAGCAAGAGATGGTGGATTAAGAGGACGTGGTAGCACTGATAAAATCCAAAAATATATGGGACATAAGCATGATTTTGGTGAAGATGACCTACCTGATATCCCAGAAATTGAGCAAGATAAGAAAACAAAAAAAGGATCTAAGGGAAGTTTAGGAACTACTAAAGAGAGTAGTGATATTAGAACTGATAGTAGTAATAAATCAGCAACAGAATCGGGTTTTACCGGTGCCAAAGAGATAGACCCATCTTCAGGGGCCAGGGGGAGTATAGAAAGTTCTCGTAACAATATGGGCGAGGCAACTTTTGGAGAAAGCTCTTCTGATAAAAAGAGGTCTGAACAAAGAAAGAAAAAAAGTAGTATTTTTGATAGTGAAGCAAGTGAAGCTATAGTTATTAAAGATAAAGATAAAGAAGATGATGATTATGGTATTGATTTAGAGTCTGGGATATTAAAAGCAATGATTATTTGTCCTGAAAAAGATGGTTTTGAACCTTGGGAATGTGAGTTCATAGACCTCTTTGATGAGAACCTAACGTTAAAAAGTACAAAGTTAATTCCTATTGATAAAGAAAATTTAAATATAGATATCTCTTTTGATTATCATGACCAAATAGCCTCCCTTAATTTAAAGGGAAATATTTCTTATCAAGAGGAAGATGAAGAGGGGGATGGCGTCTATGTTCAATTAAATATTGCTAAAATTCCAGAAAAAGAAATGGACAATTTTATTGAACTCTATAGTAAAAGACAAGAAAATATAAA
>JAURDE010000164.1 GCA_030828105.1 Bdellovibrionota bacterium
ATAACCCTTTGTTAATGCCATTTGATAATAAGTTTTGCTCTGCACCATTTGATAAAATCAAAACAGAGCACTTCTTACCTGCTCTTAAAGAGGCCATCGATATGGCCAAAAAAAATATTAAAGATATTAAAGAAAATAAGGAAGCACCAAATTTTGAAAATACAGTGCTTGCTCTAGAGGTTGCAGATGACTTGGTCTCCACAATTTCAACGATATTCTTTAACCTTCACTCCGCAGAGTCTAATGATGAGCTTCAAAATGTGGCAAAAGATTTCTCACCTCTTATAACGGATTTTTATAATGATATTATTCTTGATGAAGAACTCTTTAAAAGATTTAAAACGATTCACGAGCAAATTGATAAGCTTGGACTTGATCATGAATCTGAAAGACTATTAGAAAAGAATTATAAAAACTTTGTACGAAATGGAGCTAACCTCAGCGAAGAAGATAAGAAGAAGTTAAGAGAAATTGACAACAAGTTATCAACTCTTAAACTAAAATTTGGGGATAACGTTCTTAAAGATACAAACGACTTTGAGCTACTTATAACAGATAAAGAAAAGCTTAAGGGGCTACCAGAGAGTGCCTTAGAAGCCGCTTCTGAAGCCGCTAAGGAAAAAGAAAAACAAGGCTGGCTCTTTACACTAGATTTTCCTAGCTACTATCCCTTTATGACTTATCTAGAGGATAGAGATCTTCGAAAACAAATGTATATGGCCTATACGACAAGGGCCTTCAAGGGTGGAGAAACTGATAACCGAAACATTATTAAAGAGATAGCACTTTTAAGACATCAAAGGGCCAAGCTTTTAGGTTATAACACCCATGCTGATTTTGTTCTTGAGGAGCGTATGGCAAGTCAACCTGAGAAAGTTAAAAGCTTTCTTGGAGACTTACTTGAAAAGGCCAAACCTTTTGCAGAAGGAGAGTTAAAAGAACTTCAAGAATTTGCCTCTCAAAATGGAGGACCAGATAAATTAGAAAATTGGGATGTTTCTTTTTATTTTGAGAAACTAAAAAAACAAAAGTTTAATATAGATGATGAGCTTCTCAAGCCTTATTTTAAACTTGAAAATGTTATCGAAGGAATCTTTGATATTGCTAAAGAGCTTTATGGGCTGACTTATAAACCAGTTGAAGGTGTCTCAGTTTATCATCCTGACGTTAAAGTCTATGAGGTTGTGAATGAAAACAATGATCATGTAGGAATTTTTTATGCTGACTTTTTCCCTAGATCAGGTAAAAGAAATGGCGCTTGGATGACGAGTTATCGTGATCAGAGAAACTTTGGGGGTAATAATCAGCGTCCTCATGTTTCGATTGTATGTAACTTTACTAAACCAACATCGACGAAGCCATCTTTGTTAACATTTAATGAAGTTACGACTCTTTTCCATGAGTTTGGCCATTCCCTCCACGGTATATTGGCCAATACGAAATATCCTTCACTTTCTGGAACTAATGTTTATTGGGACTTTGTGGAATTGCCAAGCCAGATAATGGAGAACTGGGCATTTGAAAAGGAATGCTTAGATATGTTTGCTGAACACTTCGAAACAGGTGAGAAAATTCCACAAGATTTTATTCAAAAAATCAAAGATAGTGCAAACTTTCATGAAGGCAGGGCCACATTAAGGCAAATATCATTTGGGCTTTTAGATATGGCATGGCATGCAGCTGATCCATCTGGAGTTGAAGATGTTGAGCAGTTCGAAGAGATGGCCATGTCCTCAGCTTCCTTAATGGAGAAGGTTAAGGGAACAAATATGAGTGTATCTTTTAGCCACATCTTTGCTGGTGGTTATTCAGCGGGGTATTACAGTTACAAATGGGCCGAAGTTCTAGATGCGGATGCTTTTGAACACTTTAAAGAAAAAGGTATTTTCAACTCAGAAGTGTCTGAGAAGTTTAAAACCTTTATTCTTTCAAGAGGAGGCAGTGAAGACCCTATGGAACTTTATAAGAAGTTTAGAGGTCATGAGCCAACACCTGATGCCTTACTTAAGAGAGCTGGTCTAGTTGAGTAGACTCTTTTACACAAAGCTTATTTAAGGCCTCGTTGTACTCGGTCACTAACCGGTCAACGATGGTCTTAATATCTGTTATTTCTTTGGTAAACTCTATGGAAGGGCCAGCACACCATACAGTTTTATAGGTCGCTGAAAAGGCCGCTTTTTCGATGAGTTTTGTCCCTTTGTAGTAGGTAATCATTTTGGCGTATTTTTTTAGAGCTTTGTTATTATTTAGAAAAGATTCTAAGAAGTTTTGTTTATTTCCAATTTTCTTTACATAAGGTGTATTGATAACTGTACATGGTGTACCAGAGATTTTTGTTGTGAGAATAATATCATCACCATTATAGTCTACGCATGCCTTTTTATAATCATCTCCAGCGGGACTTTCCTTCGTAGCAATAAAGATACTACCCATTGATAGGCCTTCGGCACCTAGTGCGAGCATAGAGAGCATGCCTTGCCCATTTCCAACTCCGCCAGCAGAAATGATAGGAAGCGAACATGCTTTTTTGAGTTTAGGAATCAAAACTGAAGCAGGGATTGGGCCACAATGTCCACCAGCACCAGAATTGACAGCAATAATGGCATCTGCCCCTAAATCCTCAACGACTTTGGCATAGTGTTCATCAATCACATCGCAGAAAATTTTTGTCTTTTTATCTTTAAATCTTTTGATTACATCCCTTGGGCTACCTAGAGAGGTGATTATAAAGTCAGGTTCGACCTCAAGACATACCTCAAGATGTTTAGTCAGATGAATATTGGACTTATTTACAATAAGGTTTACTCCAAAAGGGCTGCCCTCATTTTTTATTTTGAGAAGGGCCTCCTTTAAAAGCTCTGGAGTTCTGTAATTTAGACTTGGCACACATCCCATTATTCCAGCTTTAGAAGCATTAATGAGCATTTCCTCATTTGAGACAAGAAACATAGGTGCCAAAATGATCGGGTATTTAATGTTGAAGGTTTTTGTTAGGTAAGTGTTAATCATAAGAATCCTACTTTATTACCCAATGTAAGGGTTTATTTGAAATTATCATACCGAGATCAAAAATCTCGACTCATTTTTTTATATAATAAGAAGAGCTTAAAATAAATAGATTAAAAAATCAGGAAGGTTTTATGATGAAGAAATGGATTTTACTCACTTTGATTATTCCCACCTTAGCATTCGCAGAAAAAAAATGGATTACAATCGGAAAGGACGCGATTCCTGCGATTAGAGAGCTCCTTAATATTTCATATGAAAATATAGATAGTGCTGATGATATTGAATTAATTGAAGTTAATGATAAAGATCTTGAGCTAATTAGTCATCTCATGCATCACAAATTTAAAAGATGTGGGGGATATATTTTTCACGATACAAAAAGTGAGGCACTCGAAACACTCCATAGTACAGAGAGAAGATCAATTGCCAAAAACTTTAAGTTTAAAGGTTATGAAGTAACGGATGATGAAAGAATTCATCAAATTCTCACACAAGTTAGTGAAAAGAGAATAAGAGAAACAATTACGAAATTATCAAGTTATCACAACCGTCATTATCAAAGCAAAACAGGTGTCGAGGCGCTAAATTGGATCAAGCAAAAGTGGAGTGGACTTACTGCTCACCGTTCAGATGTTAAAGTGGAGGCCATAGATCATAAAAAATGGAAACAAAACTCAATTATTCTCACTATCGAAGGAAGTGAAAACCCAGAAGAGATTATTGTGATAGGTGGACATGGTGACTCTATTGGTTCAGGGTTTTGGAACCGGAAAAAAAGTAAGGCCCCAGGTGCAGATGATAATGCTTCTGGAATAGCCACTATAACTGAAATCATTAAGGTTCTAATGGATAATAGTTTTTCTCCTAAAAAGACAATCAAGTTCATGGCCTATTCTGCTGAAGAGGTAGGTTTAAAGGGCTCTGCTGAAATAGCTAAGAAGATGAGAAATGAAAAAAGAGACGTTATAGGTGTTGTTCAATTTGATATGACAAACTACAAAGGTGATGATTTTAATATATATCTGATTAATGACCACACTAACTCTGAGCAAAATGAATTTATGGCCCAACTTATTGATACCTATGTGAAAGTACCCTGGGGTTATTCAAAATGTGGCTATGCTTGCTCCGATCATGCTTCATGGACAAGCAATGGTTATCCGGCTTCATTTCCATTTGAAGCAACTTTCGATGGTGCGAATAAAAAAATACATTCGGAAAGAGATACCATTGAACATTCACGAGGAACGGCCGAACATGCTGTTAACTTCGCTAAATTAGGTCTTGCTTTTGCGATGGAAATGCAGATTTAATGGTTTTACGCTTTATGTAAAAGCTGATAGAATCTGGCCTAAATATGAATAAGGACGAGTTATAAAAAATTTAGGCCAGGCTATATCTGAAGATAGTTTTAGAGAAATACACGAAGTATTACAAGCAGAGTATAAACATAATGAAGACTATGAACCTCTTGAGATAGACCAAGAGGCTCGTCTCTTAGATGATGCGGTATTAGTTCTTAATACTCTCAAGAATATACAACTTAATCTTTATAAAAAATTTAAGGCCAATCCCTCTCTTGTTGAGCTCTTTAACAAAGAGTTTTGTGATTTTAAATCATTTATAAGTTTTGAAAATGTAATGGACCTGAGTCTACGAGAAGAGTTTTTATTTCCTGAACAGGAAACATATCCTTTTTTTGATGATGGAAAAATTCGTACAGATTATCTTCAATCATATGAAGAGTATTTTAAAACCTGGTCTGACGAAGTTGAAGATAGGCATCATCAAACTATAGACTATTTAAAAACATCCTTTGACTTAGAAGATGGCAATCAAAAGTTAGAGTGTCGTTGTACGGGCTGTGTAGCAGATTTTAGGACCAGGGTTTGGGGACTAATAATTAATGTCTCACATGAAAAAATGTCTGAGGTCAAAGAAGAAATATTAGAATGTATTGAGGTAGGTGATGATCCAAGAGATGTTTTTTTCCTTCTTCAAAAAGATATTGAAAAGCTTATAAATAGAAATAGAACGAAGCTGAGAAAATCATCTATTAATAAATTGGATTCTCAGATTAAAAAGAGGTTGAAAGAAGAGTTTAACTATCCTTCAGATGTAACTCTAAAATATGCAGAAACCTTAAAGCCATTTTTTGAGGGAATTCTAAGAAAAGATGGATTAAGGAAAGATCTTGTTGGTCATTATGAATATGAAAGATTTTTTACTCAGCTTTCTCTCAATATTTGGAAAAAAGAGCGCTACCTAGAAAGAGAGTTTAAAAAGCTCGTTAAGTCTGTCTTGCTGCTTAAAAGAAAAGATATATCCGGTAAAATACTAAAAGACTATCTAGGTGAGTTTTGGGTTCACTCTAGGGCACGTGATATCAAAAGAAAAATAATATATCATGCTGGGCCCACCAATTCGGGTAAGACTTATTCGGCCATAGAGTCGTTATCAAAAGCTCAAAAAGGTTGTTATCTTGCTCCCTTACGTCTTTTAGCAGCAGAGTTATATGATACTCTTAATAGCAAAGATGTTATTACAACTTTGCTAACTGGCGAAGAGGTTATAGAGAGAGAAAATGCAACTCACTATTCATCAACAATTGAGATGGCGCGATTTCAAGAGGTCTTTGATTGCTGTGTTATTGATGAAATACAAATGATAACTGATCCACAGCGTGGATGGGCATGGACTAGAGCGCTCGTTAATGTATTTGCCAGTGAAATCCATATTTGTGGCGATGATTCTGTTATTGATCTCATCAGAGAAA
>JAURDE010000054.1 GCA_030828105.1 Bdellovibrionota bacterium
GATAAGTTGGCACTTCATTTTATCAGGAGCACCTTTGGTAATTTTAAGAATTGAGCTTATAACCATATTTTCAGCATTCGAGTTGTTAAAGTTATTTCCCGGAATATAGGTCTTACAAGACTCTACTTCTTTGGCAGGGTTATAAAAACAAATCTTTAATGGCCAAATAGCCTCTTTGTTATAATTCATGGCCATTTCTGCAAATGTTTGATGAGTCTCATTCATGCATGATTCAGGAGTACTTTGCATTGGTGTTGGTTTTAGATGCATTATGATTCGATGTATATTTGTAATAGCTTCATTATCAACTCTACCGGGACAGTCATGATAATCTGTTTTTAAGCTTGCAATATTAAATGTCTCACTTAGACGACTACATTGCTCTCGTGGGAAAAAACTGGGAAAACCTTTTGATCCTTGAAAAATACAGGTATCAGGTTTTTGATTAAACAAATCTGCACATTTTTGAAGATCTTTTGAGGATAATTTATCTTTATCCAAAACATTTTTACACTTATAAGAGAGGTAACTCTTAGGGAGTTCTCCATTAATAATCTTTGTCCAAGAATCTTCGGCCAGATATTCTGAGCAGAAACTTTCGACTTTTTCAAGGCCATCACAAAGGTTTGAAAGATAAGATCTTATAAATAATGGAAATTCTTGTTGATAAGTTTTGGCCTTGGATATTGTTGTTCTCAGACTACGAGCTTTTGAAAAATCAGTGTCGAAATTACTTTTAAGCTTCTTTGCGGCTTTTTTTGCTTGGTGAATTGTTTCGGGGACTTTACATAAGTATGGTGTATTTATATCACCTAACCATTTAATAAAAATACGTTCACATGCTTTCTTTGTTTTAGGTACTTCGAATTTGAGTCCAGTAACTGTTTTTTTAATATTTTTAATAGAGTAAAGGATATTTAATTCCTTATTAGTACTACATTTTCTTTTATATAACTCTTCAAGATATTCATCTTTATCGATCATAAGTGTTTTATTTTTTCCATTTTTATTTTTAATTTGAACTAAAATATTTTGGAGAGGACTTTCAAAAGCATTAAGCAGGTTGTTATGTATTAAGGCAGCTAAAGAGCATTCATTTTCCTTGAGGAGTTTTAGGTATTTCTTTTCACTTCTAAACAGAAGCGTATTCATGAAAAAGGGATCGATAATAATATCAACAAACTCACCTTGATCTTTTAGGCTTTTAACCTTGAAGTCTTTTTCTTGTTTAGAAACAAAATACTTTGTTTTATTACTATTGATTAATTTTTCTAAGGAATTAAGAACTCCTGGAACTTCAGCTTCTTTAGAAAAAGAGGTTCCAGGAAGTATAATTAGACATACTAATATTTTAGAAAATAGACTTAGCCAAATATGATGAGACATCTTCAACTTCAATCTCTTCTGTTTCCTTGATTTGAGATTTTGTCGAGTTAAAGTTTATCATGCAATATGAGCAAGCAGTAGCTAGTTTTTCTACATTTTTCTCACCAATATCCTCAAGCCTATTTTTGGCGAGGTGTTCACCCTCAGGTAGTTCATACCACATGTTTCCACCACCCATACCACAGCATCTTGCTTTGTCTTTATTCAGCTCCATTTCCTTAATTGCAAGGCCAGGAACAGAGTTAAGTATATCTCTTGGAGCGTTATACTCACCATGATGCCTTCCAAGATAACAAGGATCGTGAAAAGTAATTTCTTCATTCACTTGTTTATTAGGTTTTAGCTTGCCTTCTTTCACGAGGTCTGCCAGAAGCTCGGTGTGGTGGATAGTATCGAAATCTCCGTCTTCAAACTTAGCGTACTCTTTACCAATAGTATGAAGGCAGTGAGGACAGTGTGTAACAACTTTTTTGAACTTATATTGTCTCATATTAGCAATATTCTCTATGGCCACTTCAAAAAAGGAGTATTCATCACCAAAGCGTCGGATGGGATCACCGTTACATTTTTCAGTTTTGCCCATAACAGCAAAATCAACCCCGGCCTCTTTTAAGAGTAAAACAGTGTCCTTTACAACCTTTTGATTTGATGCATCGTAAGAGCCAGCACATCCTACGTAATAAAGATAATCAACCTCTTTCTGAGGTTCTATGACAGGAACATCAAGTCCTTCGGCCCACTGGAAACGATCATCTTGAGTTATCCCCCAAGGATTACCATTATTTTTAATTTTATTAACAGCATCTGCAGCAGCAGGAGGGATATCTCCTAAAGTTAATGTTTTATATCGTTTAAGCTCCATTATATAGGACACATGTTCAATGTGGGCAGGACATTCTTCCATGCAGGCACCACAAGTGGTACACGCATCTAGCTCATTAGAAGCATAAATTGGATTTTCCCAAAAATCGGCATCTACAGCAGGGTTCAATTCCATGAAATCCCTACCTTTAGTTATGATAGTTTTAGGGTCGAGGTTTTTTCCGGCCGCAGTAGCAGGACATACATCAGTACATCGTCCACATTCTACGCAATTAATATAGTCCATTTTATTTTTTTGAGTTAATTCGCCTAATTTACCTAGACCGAAAGTTTCAGCACTTTCATCTTCAAAGTCCATGGGGTTTAGGACAGCACCTCTTCTCGCTGGAGTTACAAGAGAGGCAAAAGGAAGACCAAACATATGAAAGAACTTTGAGTGTCCAATACTAGCAACAAAGGCCATTGTATTAACCATATGGACAAACCACATTACTCGATAAGTTAATGAAAGAGAGCTATCCGACATATTAAAAGATTGGAAGATATTGGCAATGAACCAGCCAATGGGGGCCCAAGTCTTTTCACCAATAGGCATGTTGTTTCCGAGAATTCTGACTCCTTCAATGAGATATCCTAGAGCGACCAGTGCAAAAAGCATAAGGTACATGAATTTTTCTCGGTTTGGATTTGTAGCAGATAAGTTTTCTGGTCTTTTGATGTAACGTCTATGGTAAGCGAGTGCAAGACCTACTAGAATCATGATCCCTGCAATATCGGCCAGAAAACTAATGACAATATAGAGTGTTCCCTCAAAAATTTTAAATGGAGTATCGTAGTGGATGGCCACTATATCGGTTGCAATCCAGAGTATAAGAAATCCATAAAATATTAACCCATGAAAAACAGCTACGGATGGCTTCCGAGGTACTTTTCCTGTAAGAAAAATAGTTTTGAAAAAAGATCCCCATTGAAAAGGACCACTTGCTACTCCATCTTTAGCAAAAAGGGCCCTGATTCCTTTTCCACTTGTAACAATATTGATTTTTTTTAGGATACCTTGAACCATTACGACTAGTGAGACAACGAGGAGAACATACATAACAATCTTGAAAGAGAATGGTATGTTCCACATAATTTCACGAGTTGCTTGACTCATTTGGTCTGCCATGAGGACTCCTTGAATAAAAAAAGATGATACCTAGACTTTTAACTTAATACACGAATACGAATAAGGCTATTTGAAAAGGAAAGCAATGTCGTGATGCAATATGCTCGTGAGAACTTTTTTTGGTAGAAATGTGTATGCGAAAAAATTTAATACTTCTTTCTCTTTTTCTTCTCACTGGCTGTTCGGAATTTGCAACTATTGGAGTCAAGAAACATCAATTTAATGCAGTTCCTAGAAAAATTGTATGGATTCAATTAGCAGGATTTTCTATTGAGCACCTTGCTATGCTTCGCTTCTCAAGAGTTTCTTCAAAGAAGCTCTCTTCTTTTGAAAAAATGACTTGCATGGGGAGTATGTGGAATTACGACTTATATAATCTTCGGCCAGATGATGAAAGTAATTTTCTTTCTCAAATTACTGGTAAACAAAATATAAAAAAAACATGTGAGGATTATAAATTAACTCCTCTATGGAGAAGGCTTTCAAACCTCGGTTATAAAGTTGGTATACTCGAAAATAATGTAAAGGAAGAAAACTCTCTTACTGACTCATTAAAGTGTGAGGAAACAAATTTTTTAAATGGAAGCTTTTACTGGAAAATGTCTAAGGCAGAAAAAGGCTCAGATCAATTCCATTATTTGAAGAAAAAAGAATATGAGGTTAACAAAGTATATTATGATCTTTCATGTCAAAATCGTGGTTGTGAAACATCTCTTAGTAATAACTTTAAATCACTCTACACTCAATTTTCGGATCGTGAACCATCCTTGCTATTTTTACTAAGAGATTTTTCATATAAAGAAAGTCTAAAAGAAGGAAACTTCAAGGAAGCGATTGAGATATTAAATGAGGTTTCTACGATTATAGATTATTTAGAAAAGAAAGAAACTAATGAAAATCTTTTAATCGTTCTTTCATCTGCTGAGCCTTTTAGCTTCGAATACCCAAAGTCAGGAAAAGATTGGGAGAGTTTCGAAAGATCAGGGAAAAAAGTAATATATAGACAAAGTTTACTTTCTTCACCAGTTCTAGCAACAGGGGCCGGCGCAGAAAACTTTTGTGGTATTTATGAACAATGGGAAATCCATCCACGCTTTTTATGGAGACCGAAAAAAATTATTGTGCCATTACTCGATATTTTTGAGGAAAAAACTGAGATAAAAAGGTAATAATTTGCTAAGTGTATTTCCTTTCAATCACACCAAAGAAGTTTACTCATTTGATTTTTTAGATGGAGAGTATGATCACTGTAAGGTTATTTGTCCAAACCCGGTATCTGCTGATGCATTTAGGAAAAAGTCTAAAAAAAATAATGTAGAAGTTATTACCATTGCAAAGTATCTCAATGATGAGATCGGTAATGTGAAAGTAAAAAGAAAAGGCGAATTACTTTTATTTTTAAGCTTTGTATGGAAGCAGTTTTTCTCTGAAACGAAGTATGAAGCTTTTATTCAAGCCTTCAATTTATTAACTGAGCTAAGGTCTTTTACGTTAGACTTCACTCAAATCCTTGAATTACTCGAAGATAGAGATGAGGATATAGCAAAAGCAGTAAAAGTATTTTGGTATTATTTGTTAGAAAATGAAATTATTGATGAACATCAGGCCATTCATATAATAAGAGATAAAATATCTTCAGATAAACTTGAAAGTCACTGTTTTGTCTTATGGGGATTTAATCATCTTTCTGCGGGGCAAATTGATTATTTTAAAGAGTTAGCTGAAATATCAGATGTATATATCCCCCTTCCTTATATGGTTTTATCTTATGGAAGAAATACCGATTGGCCTTACTGGCTTAGTACTGAAATAGGACAAAGTAAGAAAGATCAGAAGCCTATTGAGATCAATACTCTAAGGTATTCTAAAAGCAGGCTTAATGAGAACCTGAGGCCATTATTATTGGATAAAGATAAAATTGAAGTTTTTCTTGCGAAGAAAAATCCAAACATTGCAGAGATAAACGAAATACCAATTGAAAATGCTTCTTTTCGCTGTAGAGTAGAGCTCTTTTCAGGGCCATTAAATGAAGAGGTAAAAGGCATAGAAGAAAATATATTCCATGCTAGAAAAAAAATAGAAGTTTCTGAATTAGAGCAAGAGATTCAAAAACAATATAAAAAACTCCTAACAAATTTTAAAATTAATGGCAGTAGGAGATTAAAGGTTCTGCAACTGATTCTTAACCATATAGAAGTATGGAAGGGTGAAGGAGAAAGTGAGTTTACCCTTTTTGACCTTAAGGTCTTAAAAAATATTGTATCATTGGCCCTTCCTAGAAATTATCATATGCCTTTGTATGAGAATACAAAACATAATATATCTGGTTTAGAAAACTTATTTGATTATTCAGATGATTCGACAAAGATTATTTGTGTGACCTCTGATTATGAAAAAATAAAACCTGGAGTTGTTCCATATGATCCTCAGATGGTTACAACTCTTGCTAGTCTGGGCCCTTTAAAGAATCCTGACTTTGAATTTCAAATGACTCGCTTTTTTTTGATGGAGTTACTTAAGTCTCCAAATTCTTTATTGGTTATTGAAAATGATATTGAAGAAAACGATCTCGGTTGGGAGGAGATCCTTAAGGACTGCGAGCAATTAGAGAGTAAAAAGGAAAAAGCCCCTAAGAAAAACATTCATTATTTATCTAATCCAAAAACTGATCAAGAAAAAAGGTGGAGGTTTTCTCCAACTAAAATACAAGAGTTTTTAGATTGTCCCAAAAAGTATTTTTATAAATACCATTATGCTCTTCCAGGAGCTCCTAGTAGCGAAAATATTCTTATGCCTTATCACTTGGGGAATTTAGAGCATCAGGTAGTAAGAGATCATTTTGAAGGTAAGATTTTAAAACATGAAAATCATATTGAGACAATCTTAAGAGATTTTATAGATCAGAATCATATTTCTTTATCTGATTTTTACTTCAAAAAATACTTTATTGAAATAAGAGATATATCTCGTAATTTTATTGATGTCTTAGAGAGGTTCAAAATTATAGCGAATGCTCGCTTTGATTTTGAGTATGCAATAAATGATAAAAAAGGAGATATATATTATGAAGGACGTGCTGATCTTATTATATCAACGGATAGAGGTAAAGGAATCATAGATTTTAAAAGAAGTGAAAACTCGATACCAACGCAAGAGAAGCTTGTTTCTTTTAAAAAAGTCCAACTCAGTTATTATGCGTCACATTTTAACGAGGATATAAGTTTTGTGGGTTATATTAGTGGCGTTGATATTAAAAAATCTTTGTTTTTATTTGAAGAGGATGATTCTCTAAAAGAAATGATAAAGACATTGGGTTTTTATAAAAAGAATAATGAAATTAATATGAAAAAACTCTTAGAGGATTATCGGGCCTTTGAAGAGGAAACAATTAAAACAATAATGATGGAGAATGAATTCAGGGCCAAGCCTGAAGACTCCAATGTATGTAAGTTCTGTATGTTGAGAAATGTGTGCTCTAAGGGAAGTAATTGTGACTAATTTGAACCCCGAACAACAAAAAGCATGTGAACATAACGGAAATGTAATCCTACAGGCTGGCGCTGGCTCGGGGAAAACAACGGTCTTAGTTGAACATATTATTTATACTCTAAATCAATATAATGAAAATAACCCATTTGTTGATGATAAAACATATAGAGAAAATTTAATCAAGTTTATGTGCTCAATTGTTGTTGTCACTTTTACGAAAAAAGCAGCGGGTGAGTTTAGTATTCGTTTGACTAAGAAACTAAAAGAACAAGAAGGGCCTTTTTGGGATATCGTCTTTGATTATCAAAATAATATTTTTACAGGAACCCTTCATGGCTTTTGTCATAAGCTTATTGCAGGCTCGTACTTTCCTGATCTAAGTCCAAATGTAGAATTACTTAGTGATTTAGAACAAAGAACAATTGTTAAGGACGCTTTTGAGAAATGGGTTATGACTTTAGGTGATGATAACTTGGGTATGGACGAACTCTTGTTTTCTCATTCAGACCAAATAATAAATGCTTACTGTGGCGTTTTAAATGATCCTCTTATAAGGCAAGTGTGGGACGATGAAAAACTTAGTTCTTTTGATGAAAGAGAATTTGTTGCTCAGGCATTAGAGCTCATCGACCTCTCTGAAATCCTAAAGCCTTGCCCTGATTTTAGTAGTTTTTTTGAGGAAAAAGGTAAGGGCATTGAGGTATTAAAAAACTTTTTAATATTTAAAAAAGAAAATAGTATTAATGATATTAGCTCACTACTAAAGTATCGTGAATTTTTTGATGGAATAAGAAAGCCCACTATAAAAAAAGCAGAGCTAGAACCGGTTAAAGATTATTTAAATCTTGCGTTTAAACTTAGAGATTTTATAAAAGATAATGGTGATGATTTAGATGTATATGTAAAAAATAAAGAAGTTTTTAATAAATGGCATCAAATATTAAAACAAGGCTATAAAAAAGTTTTACATAGCTATAATCAATTTGGTGGTTATAGTTTTTCCGATTTAGAGTATTATACTCTAAAGGGGCTAGAGAACGAGACTAGCTTGGAAAAAATCCATAATACTTTTAAGTATTTTATAGTTGATGAGTTTCAAGACACCTCAGAGATACAATTTTCTATAATTAAAAATATTATTAAAGATGATTTTAATCGCCTTTTTGTGGTTGGTGATATCAAACAGGCCATTTATGGGTTTAGAGGAGGAGAGATTGGTGTCTTTCAATCTTGCTCTGAAATGATGAGTCAGCATCTGTCCTTAATAAAAAACTATCGTTCACATAAAGAAATAGTTCACTTCAATAATAATTTTTTCGACTGGCTTTCTTTTTTATCTTTTGAGTATACCGGTCATGATCGCTTTGGCGTCCATGCAGAGGAGCAAATCGAAGATGATGCCAAGATAAATGGAGAGATACATAGAATAAGTGTAAATATATCGAGTGACATTAGAGAGAAACCCTCTAAAGCAGTGATGGATTCATTTGAAGCAAAATATATATATGAGAAGATAAAGAAAATTAAAGTAAATAACCCAGGCGAGAGAATTGCAGTATTATATAAGAATTTATCACCTTCACTACCTCTAATTTCACACTTGCTTGAATCTGATGAAGAATTCAGTGCTCAAGTAAAAGTACCAGTATCAGAAGACCCTATTATTGGCCTATTCTCTATTCTTATTGACTCATATCTTCTTATTGATGATACAAAACCTGAAAAATCGAGAAAGTATTTTTATACACTGTTGAGCTCTTACCTCAATACTTTAGAAATTGATGATAGTGTAGATATAAATGTATTATTTGAACAGTTTTGCTCTCATTATAAGACCTTAGGATTGCAAGAGGCATTTGATAAATTTATTTTTAAACTTGGCGTTTCTAACTCTAATTATCCCAGAAACTATGAAGTTATAAGAAAAGTATGTAAAGATTCAAATGATGATATTGGGCAGGCTTGGGAACTTTTAGATTTTAGTAAACGTGATAGTAAATATTCGATAGATTTCCAAAATGGTAGCTCTCCTGATTCAATTATTATTATGACCACTCACGCTTCAAAAGGGTTACAGTTTGATCATGTGATACTTGGAGGCATACATACTAATGGTAGTAGGCCTTCGAATAAAGGTTATATAGGAAAGCTTCCACAAAGTTTTACTTGGAAGACAGATGTATCGAAGAAAAAAAATTATAAATCTCCTCAGTTTATACTGGAAAAAGAAATCACCAATAAAAAAGAGTTCTCTGAATCTAAAAGACTTTTTTATGTTGCCTGCACTAGAGCAATCTCTTCGATAAATTGGGTAGATCTCAATTATAATGGGGAAGGGTTATCCTATTCAAAAAATAGTTGGATTTGTGCTCTTAGAAAGTACCCATTTGAGACAAATATAGTTGAAGATGTACAAAGTGTAGACTTAAGTGAATTGAACTCAAAAATTAGTTCGGCCTTATCGGAGAGACCTCTTTTTCATACTGATTCTCTCGGAGTCATTCCCAAAGGTGGGACAGATCTCATAATTAGCTCAGAATTATCTGTGACGAGGCTATCTACTTTGGCAGAATGTGCTCGCAAATTCTTTTTTAAGAATATTTGTAAACTTGATGAAAAGGATCTTACTTATACTGCATTTAGTGATGAGGAAGAAGTGATTAGCTCTGCAGAAAGGGGCACTAAACTTCATTATTTAATCTCTAAACATTTAAAAGGCGAGGCCCTATCCCAGCTAAATGAAGATGAGCAAAAAGTCATAGACTATATTGATCAAGAATTTGATGATCTAAGAAAAAGTAATGAATTTATTTCAGAAGAGCTTTTAAAGTTTCCTTTCGCTGGTCAAATGGTTAGTGGAAGCCCTGATCTTATTATAATTCCTAAAGCTTCAGGAAATTTTAAAATTGTAGATTTTAAGTCAGGTAAGCTTCAAGAAAGTAAGCAAGCTTATTGGTACCAGCTCTACCTCTACGGGTACGCATGTTACTGGTATGAGTTGCTGCCAAAAGATGTAAGTATAGAGTACCAGTTGATGTTTTTTGATACCCAGAAGTCATTTAGTCAGGTTTTAGAACTAAAAGAATTAAAACAGAAGCTTTTTAAGATGTGGGAAAAGATAAATCTTCCCGATCAAAAAAATCTAGATCACTGTAAAAGTTGTGAATTTCAAGCAATTTGTTCCTCATGATATCTAACCTTTATTAGTCCATGTTAAAATTTTAGTAATATTGGGATTATTGAATCTTTTTTGATGGGAAAAAGAATATGAGACTATTTTTATGTTTAATCTTTGCTTTATCACTATTTCCGCGTTTTTCGCATGCTTCTGAAAGCGATACATATAACTTCACTTGGCTCGATCCAGATAAAGAAGTTTATGTTCTTCAAAACAGAAAGTTTAGAAAAGTAGGAAGACTCCATTTAAATGCAGGATATGGAGTGACAACCTCTGGGCCTTTTGTTGATGCAACGACAATGCAAGTAAGACTTGGTTACTTTTTTAGTGAAGACTGGGGAGTTGAAGGGATCTATGCCAAAAATGACGGTAAAGAAAATGATAATGCTCTAGCGGTTAGAAATGGGCAGGGAAACGGAACGACTCCTTTTAGGAGAATTGTAAATAGTTATATGGGAGGTATGCTTCTTTGGTCTCCTTTTTATACTAAGATCAATACTTTTAATTCTATCTTTTATCTAGATTGGTTATTTGGACTTGGATTGGCACAGCTAGAAGAAAAAAATAATCAAAACGAGATCAAGGATTTTGGACAAGATGAGACTGCAGTCGTCGAAACACATACAGGTCTTATTTGGAATGTGGGCCTACAGGCCTATCTTAGTGAGAGTTGGGCATTAAGACTTGATATGACCTCTGTTGTTTATAAAGCAAAATTAGCTTCAACAACAAGTGCAACAACAGAAGAGGGAACAACATCAAACTGGGATGTGGCCTTGTCGCTAGGGTATAGGTTTTAAGAGGTGCAGATGGATTTAATTAGAAAAATAATAATACTATCATTAATAGCTTTTAGTGTTGAAGGTTATACCTCTGTGGAAAAAGCAGAATATTATTATAGAAAATCAAGTAGTATTTCAAGTTACCCAGATGTGGCAAAAGAATTAATAGATGTAGGCCTTTATTACTCTGCGATACCTTTTGTTAAAGAATACCTTATACGATCTAATGTACGAAGAAATCAAAAAGTTGATATTATTATCGATGAGCTTATAACTCAGGTTGGAGTTAAGCAATTTGAAGTCTTACCTGAGAATGTTTTAAGAAAATCATCTGCGCCAACAATTCGATATATACTTGCTAAAAAGGTGTTTCGAGAAAAAAGATATAAAGAAGCTTTAAGCATTATATCTCACTCAAGCCTAGATGATCATGCCCTTACACCTTTTGCTAATATGTTAAGGGGAAGTATCTATACTATTATAGGAAAATATAATACAGCACTACCGTATTATAGAGAATGTATTTCAAGCACCAATCAAGGATTAAGAAAAGCGAAGACAGAAACGGCTAAGAGGCAGCTGAAGATTAACAATGATTTATGCGTATTGGGAATATCTAGGTCACAATTTGCTGCAGGTGACTTTGAATCCGCTAATCTAAGTTATCTAGATCTTCCTAAAGAATCACCTGTATGGCCTGAGATTTTATTTGAAGAGGCATGGAATAGTTTTTATTTAAGGGATTATAATAGGACATTAGGAAAACTTGTTACTTATAATGCCCCTATCTTTAATTATATGTTTAATCCAGAGATAGAAACACTAAAAGCATTAACATATATGGAATTATGTTTGTGGAATGATAGTAAAAAAGTTGTGGATGATTTCTATCGTGAATATGGAAAGATTTCCAAAGCATTAGGCCGTATTCTGACACAAAATAAAAAAAATTATAAGTATTATTACTTATTAGCTAAAAATAATAAGGGTAGGATATTGTCTACAAAAGATGATGTTCTAAGATTAGTTAAATCTGTAACGAGAGATCCTATTTATCAGGAGTTGAATGCTTCTTTTTCTGAAGGTGCAAAAGAATTAAAACTATTAAAAAAAGTGAGAAGCAAATCTTTTCGTTCAATTTTATTGCAAGGATTGAGACAGGCCTTAGTTCTTCAAAGAAACCTTTTAGGTGCGTACGTACGTAAAGGTCTTGATAATTACAAGAACAATATAGATAAAACCTTTGAAGGTATGAGCTTTATAAGGTTAGAAGTTTTATCGCGAAGGAAAGAATCTCTTTACAGTCCAGTAGATTCAAATAGTAGAAATCGTGGCGATATAAAGTATCTGAAAAGAAATGATAAGCAATACTTTTGGACATTTAATGGTGAATTTTGGGCCGATGAGCTAGGTGATTATGTTTTTGCCCTAAAGTCGGAATGTAAGTAATGAAATATTTAATTTTATTTTTATTTTTATTTTCACAAAACCTTTTCGCAGACAGAAGGTCTGAGTTAATTTCTGTAATCAATGAAGAAATTCAAGAAATAGTCAGACTTATTAAACAAAGCGGGAAGCGACCTAATTTATTACTAAGAATGGCAGAACTTCAATTTGAAAAGGCAAGATTAATAAAAGAAGAAGAGAACAAAAAGTACTTGGCCATTTCTGCGGGAGAGAGAAAAACAATCAATAAACAGAAATTTTTCGCGAAAAGTTTAAAGCAATTTAAAAAAGCAGAAAAGATATCTCGGTATTTGTTAAAAAAATATAAGAAATTCAAAGGTAGAAGTGATGTTTTATACATCCTGGCCTTTAATGCTAAAGAGTTTGGAAATGAAAAGGGCTATGAATCATATCTTAAAAGTTCTGTTAATACTGGAGCTGGAAAAGGTGTACGTGGCCCTATGGCCATTCTTGCGTTGGGGGATAATTACTATAATAAAAAGAAATATAAAGAGGCCATTCCTTATTATGTAAAGGGTCTTTCGCTGGGTACAAAAGATGATTGGTGGACAAAGTATGCGTACAATCTAGCTTGGTCTTATCTGAGAGTTAATTACTTTAAAAAATCTATCGATCTTATGCATGAGATTTATAAAAAAAGTAAAACTGGTAAGTATATAGATATGTCTTCTCAAGTTGAGCGAGATATGGGGTATTTTTATACAATGGCCAACAGGGTAAATGAAGCTGTTGCTTTTTATAAATCTATAAATGCTAATTTGGTTAAACATTTTAAAAATATTGCTGGTCATTTAGAGAAGCAAGGAAAAAAAACTCTTGCGCTTCAAATAAATATTGAGACATTAAAACATGGGCCTTCTGACCGAGAGAGAAGAGATATAACGTTAAAAATACTTGATTTATATGAGCAATATAGAAAGTACTCAGAACACTATAAATACACGAGGTCTCTTTTAAAGGAGGCACAAGAAGATGATCTTTCCGAAGATCAAAAAGAGCAATTTTTATATCAGATTAAAAAAGTTAGTTCAGTTTTACAAAAGCGAGTTGCAGATTTAAGTGTAAAGCTTTCTATTAGTAATAGGAAGCAATTAGCAAACTTAGCTATTAGCTATTTTGATATACTTATTGATGTTGAAAAGAAGAAAAATTACACGTGGGTATTTCATAAGGCGGAAACCTTATATGTAAATGAAAACTACGAAGAAGCTGTAAAAAACTACAAAAGTTCTTTTCTTAAGGCAAGAGAGTCTGATGATAAGAAAATAACAAAATTGGCCATTGAAGGAATGATTGCTTCAGTTGATAAAATTAAGAGTAAAAACCCACGTAAAGATAGTTATGTCTTAGATGCTTTTAACACTTATATCGAATTTTCACCTAACTCAAAAGAGTCTAGAAAAATTCAACAGCGCTTATTTACTTTTTATTTTAATAAAAAAGATATTCAAAATGCTGAAAAAACCTTGATTGTTTTTAAACAAAATTTTTCAAAAGACTTAAAAATACAAGAGGCCATGCTTGCTAAGATTATGGATCATTACAAGGATAAGAAGGATAAAGAAGGTATCTCGAAATGGGTGACATATATAAATGAAGGGAAAATAGTTGTTAGTCAAAAATATAAAATTCAATTGAGAAAACTTCTTTTGAACATGAAATTTGAGAATGTAGAAAAAGCTAATAAAGATGGAGATCGCAAAAAAGCTCTTTTAGGTTATTTAGAAATTTTTCAAAAGTCCAAGGAAGATAAAATTGCTAAGAAAAATTCGGCCTATAACATCGCTGTTCTTCTTCATGAAATAGGTGAGGTTGATAGGAGTTATCAGTGGGCAAAAGAATCCATTGGTTTGATGAGCAAAAGAGATGTTTACTCTTATAGAGATTCTTATGCTGTTATGGCCGATGAACTTTTTAATAGAAGAAGGTTCAAAGAGGCCATAGATCTTTACAGTAAGATTCTGGATAAGGTTTGCGATTATAAAAACAAAATTAAAAACTCAATTTTTAAAAATATTTATGTCATAAAACTCGCAAATGGTGATACGAGTTCGATTAGCAAAGATTTGCAGAAGGCCAAAAAATGTAAAATAAGAAGATCATACAGATATGATGCAATGGTTTCTTTGGTGAATGCTTATTTAGAAGAAAATAACTATGCTCAAGCCGAAAAATTAATAAACTTTCTTGTAAAAACTAAAAACCATAAATCATCTATGGTTGAACCACTTTATAGACTCTATCAAAATTATATTTCTTTAGGAAATATGAAAAATGCTAATAACGTAAAGAATAAAATATTAAAAATTGGATCAAGATCTAGAAATTTACCCCTCGAGGCGGTAGATATTATGGCCAATTTTAAATTAGGTGAAGTTGAGGTTTTGGGTAAGAGGGTTATGAGTATTCAACTTGCTTTCCCTGAAAATAAATTTAACTCAAGCTTAAAGTTAAAATTAGATAATCTTGATAAATTTACTTCAAGGGCCTTAAGCCTTCTTAGAGTTGGATCAGGTAATGGTATCGTTGAAGCCTATAAGATTCTTCATTCAACTTACTTAGGTTTTTCTCGTCAAATAAAGAGTTTCACTCCTAAAGGAAAATCTTCTACCTATATAAAGAGCTTTCAAAAAGGGTTAAGTCCCTTGATTGGAACATTAGAGGCTAAGGCCAAGGAGTTCCATGGTTTGGCCATAAAAGAAATATATAGACAGCAAATTCTTTCCCCAAGTAACCATTATTTTACATCTAAATTAAATTTAAATTTTTCCTTAGAGTATTTAAATCCTAAAAGAGGTGTCTTGATGGATAAGGCAGGTAAACCATGAAGTGTCTCTGTTTTATAATTATTTCACTATTTCTGTTTTCCTCATGTTCAACTGTTTCCAAAAAAGAAAAAGTTGATGTGGCCTCAAGTGTTAAAGACAGTGACTGGGTTGACGAAGCCGATTTTAAGGAATTAATCGAAACTAAATATAGTCAAGGACAAGACTATTTTAACGAAGGAAATATTAAATCAAGTGCATTGGCCTTGGAGACACTAGATCGTTTAGGAGAGCCTAAGATTGAAATTTCTAAGGATAAGGGTTTAGATGTAGTCCTGAGTAGTTGCTATCAAGGAGATTTAACTGAAGGTCTAGGTCTATTAGATGAGCTTTATAGAAAATATAAGTCGAATCCTTCTTATTGGAATACTTTAGGCACCTGCTACTTGTTACATGGCAATGATAAATTGGCCTTATTATTTTACAATAAGGCAAAAAATTTAGACAAAAAATATACTCCAGCTATTAATAATTTAGGTGTCATTTATTTAAAAAAAGGTAAAGATCAAAAAGCATTAGAGACATTCAAACAGGCCACTCGGATTAAAGGAAGTTCAAAGACTCCTCACTTTAATTACTCCTTTCTTCAGTTAAGATATGGACTTCATAAAGAAGCTTGTGACCAATTTAATAGCTTTTATAGAACCTCACCTGAGGATATAGATGTTTTAAATGCTTTAGGAACATGTGAGTTACTTGAGAATAATCTAAGTAAATCTCTTGGTTTTTTTAAAAAAATAGATAGTGACTACTATTCTAGGGCAGATATTAGTTTAAACTACGCTATCGCTCTTAAGTTAAGTGGAAGAAAGGATGATGCTGTTGATATATTAGAGGAAATAGAAGAAAAAATCCTCAATAAACATAGAGAATATTTTCAGATAGTAAAAAGTTTTCTAGAGGGGAATTAGTATGAAAAATGTTTTCTTTATTTTTTTGATGCTTTCTGTTTTTAATCCTTTGTATTCACAAAGTGGTAAAGGAAAAATAATTTATAAGTATAAACAATATGAAAAATTTGATTTTGAAGATATGGTAATCGAAGGTGAAATTGGTTCTCCGGGTGACCTTTCTATTTCACCAAGATACCAAAGAAAATTTAAAAACAGACTACCCTATAGAAAAAACTTTAATGCCGAAATTATGATGGCCGTTGAAAAAATTAGGTGAGGAATTATTGTGGAAACCTTTAAAGAAAGAAGACAGTTTTTTGAGCTCATTCCTCTAAATGAATCTGCAGAAAATAATAAGATAGTCAAAGTTCGTAGGGCATTAATAGGAAGTAGTGAAACTTGTGATGTTATTCTCAATTATAGTGACATAAATCCTATACATGCGATTTTGGAAGTAAAAAAAGATGGCCTTTATCTTTATGATATGAATTCCAAAACGGGCAGTTATGTTAATGGTGAAAAAATAGTTAAATCTTCTTTTAATGTTGGAGATAAA
>JAURDE010000096.1 GCA_030828105.1 Bdellovibrionota bacterium
ATTGTATCCATATTTCCTTCGCAAAGGATAATGCGGTCCCTTTGCCTTATAAAAGATTTTGCAAAATTAAGGCCATAGAGGAGGTTTTTTTTGTCAAAAACCATAGAAGCAGGTGAATTCAAATATTTAGGCTTTTGATAGTCTAGTGTTGCCCTAGAAGTGAAGCCCATAACCTTTCCGTAGAGATCCCATATAGGGAACATGATCCTGTCCCTAAAAGTGTCATAATGACCACCTTTTTGATCTTTTTTAATAATGCCGACTTCTAAGGCCACCTCAATGGCCTGCTTTCGGTCTTCATCATCTTTTATTGAGCCAAGATAATTACTTAGAATATTGTTTCCAGGGGAATAGCCTAGCTGAAACTTATGGGCATTTTCAGAGCTAATTTTCCTGGAGTCTAGAAAGTTTTTATAGGCGCTGACTTGCTCAAGTTGTTGGTAAATTTTATTGGCAACTTTGAGTATCTTTCTCGCAGTTTCAAGGCGAGGAGAAACATGAGTTTTTTCTTGATAGCTCTCAAAGTCAAGGCCGAGAAGTTTGGCTATTTCTTCAAGTGATTCAACGTAGTTGATATGCCTATAGTTCTCAACAAAGGAGATGGCATCACCACCAGTATTACAGGCAAAACACATAAACATCTGTTTGGAGTCGTTAACGTTGAGGGAGGGATGTTTGTCGTCATGAAAGGGGCATTTGGCAAGGGTTTGATTCCCTCTTCTAACGAGAGGAAGGTAATGACCTATGATTTGCGAGATGGGCGTTTCTTTTATGATATTTTTTAGCTCATCTAACGCCATTTATTTTTGTACCTCTAAAACCATGGCCTTGATATTAATTCCTTTGGCCAAGAATATTTTTTCAAATTTGGTTTGAAAACTGGATAATAACGAGTGGGGGTCTTTTTCTTTCCATAAATCATAAGTTTTGTAACAGACTTTAAATCCATTAAACTTTTCTATAAATTCGCACATCCACTCAAAGTAATCATCATGATCAGTTTTAATATAGACCTTTCCATCATTTTTCATCACTTTGTATAAGGATTCAAGAAAAGGAGTTTGAATGAGTCTTTTTTTATTATGTCTACTTTTAGGCCATGGGTCTGGAAAAAAATAGAAGAGGTTATCCACCTCATTTTCTTCAAAGAGAAATTCAATTCTTTCACCTTTTGCCCTAAGATATCTAAAATTTTGATTTTCTAGTTTATCGAGTTTCTTGGCCAAAGAAAAACTTCTTTTGAAGCGGTAATCAAGTCCAACAAAGTTAACATCTTTATTTTTTTGACAATAATCGATCATAAAATGGCCATAACCAGATCCAATTTCTACGCATAGAGGTACATCTCTTTTGAAAATGTCTTTATTCCATTGACCTTTATTTTCCTCTGCTTCAAGGTCTCTGAGAACAAATCCATCAAACCCTTTTAACTTATCGTGATAAGGGTTTTTGTGAGTGTATTTAAAATCTTGGGTAAAAGTGTAGTCTGTCATAACAGGGGTTTACCAAAATTATTTTTAACTTGCAACGAGTTGCGTCTTTTAAAGAGTTTGTTCTAGAGCTCTGGACCCTGACAGGTTACAGAAGTTACTGATTTCTTTAGCAATGTACTTAATTTGCTCCAATTCTAGGAAGCTGTGCATTGGTAAGCAAAGGACTTTTTTTCCAAACTCCTCAGCTTTGGCCCATTCCCCCTGCGACTTAAATGGTTCTAGAGTTTTAAACTGACTCATGGCCTGGGGATAGTAAAGGCCTGTCCCAATATTCTTACTTTTGAGGTAATCCATCAGCTCTGTTCTTTGTCGTTCATCTGATAAGAAAATGGGAAAGAGGTGCCAGCTAGAATAGTCTAAATATTTTTGAGGAAGAAGTTGTATTCCTTTAAGGTTTTCAAAATACATTTTTGCAGCATTTTTTCTGGCCTCATATTTTTGGTGAAAATCTTTGAGCTTTAAATGTAGAACTGCGGCTTGAAGGTGATCACATCTGGAGTTTCGTCCTATAATATCCTCTCTACCACGGCCATGATTACGATAACTCAAAATAAGATCTTTATACTTCTGATTAGAAAAAGAAATAGCACCAGCGTCTCCAAAGGCAGAAAGGTTTTTTGTGGGGTAAAAGGAAAAAGTAGTTAAAGTCTCTTTTCTTGAACCAACCATACTACCATCAAGGTATTTCGCCCCGTGGGCCTGAGCTCCATCTTCAACAATAGAAATATTGAGAGGTTTACAAATTTCTTCTATTTCAACAAGGTTGGCCGGAAGTCCATAAATATGAACTGGAATTACGGCCTTTAAGTTATGTTTTTGAGTCATTCTTTTTAAGGACTCTATACACATAAGACCAGTATCTTCTTCTACATCGACAAGGACAGGAGTGGCCCCAACATTTATCACGGCCTCTGCAGTGGCATAAAAAGTTATACCTGGGATGGCCACTTTATCCCCGGCAACAACACCGCTCACTTTTAATGCAATTTCTATAGCATCAGTTCCATTGGCGACTAATAATGTATGTTGGGCATTAAGGTAATCAGAAAACTCTTGTTCAAAAAGGGTGTTATATTGACCTTCGATAAAGGCGTTATTTTTTACGATCTCTTCAAATCGGTTAAGTACTTCTTTTTGAAAAGACTCGTCGTGCAATTTTTTAAAATTATAAAATGATACTTCCATGATCAGTATTTATCATGGAAAGTGTCTGAGCCGTTAGCGTTATTTTTTATCTATCCAATCTTTGATAATCATGGCCGCTTTTTTTGCACGATCTTCTTCTTGTAGAAGCTTATTAATGCGCTCAATCAGTAATGTAATGAGTTTTTTATCCTCATTATTTTGCTGTGGTGGCTCTTTTTTGGCACCCATTTAAGCGGCCATTGAATCATCCTTGAGATGCTCTGCGACTCTTTTAAGATGATTTTCGACAACTTCAAAAAGCTCAATTTTGGTTTTGTATGGATCTATACCTGGGGGGAGTTGGGAAAAAATAATTTCGCCCTTAACTTCTGTGAAGGCGTACCATGTTTCACCTAATTTTTGGAATAATACGTCTTGTTCGTTTGAGTTACTGTACTGACTCATATCATCCTCCTGATAAAGGACTTTTCGAAACAAAACAAAATATCTTTAGGCTTTTTTAAGTAGGTAAGTACCAGAAATTATAATGCATAAGATTCAAGCAAAATAGTCAAGAATTAGAACTCGACATCTTCTTTCTTCTTTTCTCGGCATTTATTAAGGCATTCATATAATTTCGTATTCTCATACTTGCTATACTTTAAGGAACAGGCATCCTGACAAAGTTTATATTTAGAATCTGCATATACTGTCTTGGCCGTACCACAAGAATACAATAGAGGAAAAAGTAAGATAATAAACTTCATAAAACATCTCCACATATTTAAAAACTATTTTGTATACCTACATATAAAGTTACTCTTGCACCAGAGGGAACACCAATACTATCTTCATTACCTTCTTGCCAGTAAGTTTGATCTCCATTTTGAGAACTGGGTTTCAGAGTATGAGATATTTCGTACTGAACCTCTGCCTTGGCAATTAAATCAAGCTCTCCAATAAATTTCATCCTTTGCAAGCTTATGGCACTTTTTGGTGATAAAGAAATGGCCTGATAGAGGTTTTGGTCCTTACCTTCAGGTGACTTCTGTGTGACCAGAATTCTTGTCCACGTGAGGCCAAAAGTTGCTTGAAAAGATAGTCTTGTTGTTGAAGTGCGAAAGCCATCGTAGTTAAGAGTTGGGCCGAAGAAAAACTGACCACCGTCTTCTACTGATTCTCTTCCATCATCTAAGGTGATGAGCTTTTTTTCATTATGGAAATGAAAGTCCCATCCATAATAATAGCGAGCATAGTTATCAAAATTTACGGTGTTTAACCAAACTAAGTTTAATGTGTAGCGAGTGTAGTACTTTTGAGAAGTCATATCAGATGAATAAGGGTAATGGTTTCTTCTTTGATTTCCAATACCAACTAATAATGATGCTCTAACGTCTTCTTCTTTTGTGAGTGGATATCCTTCTCTTAGAGGTTCTTTTAATCTGTAATCAGTGTAGTCTGTGCCTCTTTTGGAAAGGGGATCGTGATTCTCTCTATCATCTTTATATATAACCTTAATATGTTCACCCAAAACATAGGCAGGCCCTGCCATTTTATGAAGGGTTTCATAAAATCTTTTCTTATGAGTAACCAAAGGATCTGATTCGAGTCTCTTTGATGCGCGAACACCATTTTCTCCTTTTTCATACTGAGGTACTAGAGGAGATTGTCCGTATTCTTTATCATGAATAAAGATAATATCTCCCTTATATACATATTGAATTATAGGAGAGTTTATGGACTTTGATTTAAACAAAGGGACACGATGTCCAGTTACTAAAGCTTGGCCAGCATAGGATATGACCGGAAATAAAATTAAAAATAATTTTAAAATGTATACCTCCAAAAATCCTTCTCAAACCTAAATCCAACTTTGATACCATAAGTGGTTATACTCTCTGGTTGTTGGGATGTGGTGAAATTACGAGAGCTTTCCTTTATAGAAAAATAACTTTGATTTATAGTAAGAGACCAAAAAAATGGCCCCCATTTTGTATTAATAATATTGATGAGATCAAAACCAAACTGGTTACCTTGAAAGCGGGTACTATTACCTTGATCATCTTCTGCTTTCATTAAAAAATAGCGAGAAGCATTAAGTTGAGCTTCCCAATTTGAATAAAAATTTTGATTTAAAGATAACCCATACAAACCACTATACCATTGCATGCTATTAGACTGCCCATCCCAGGTACCCTTTTGGAAACCTGCACTTAATCCCATCTTTAAGGAGAAAGGCCATTTGTAAAAGACTTGGTAATCAAATTGATTAACCGACCCTCCTGTATTTTGGTCATCAAAGAGGTTTTGAAAATAATCACCTCTAATTCCTTCCTGGCTAAAAGAGAAGCTATGAATAAGTTGAACATTTGTGTCATTCCCCTCATTTTTTGCTCGAGGTTGATATTCATAGTAGAGAGGGGGCGATTCCTTAAGATTCACAAATTGATCAATATCAGTGATATTTTTTAAAAAAGTTCGATATTTCTTTTTCCCGCTTTTGTCGAATAGGTAAACTACTTTTCCACCAATGACATTATTAATAGCTTTAACGACAAGCTTACGGTCTATTTTTTTTAATTTTTTTGTTTCGATGTCTTCAATTAAAGAACCAGGCTTTATGACGGCAGTGAAAGGTTCCGGCTTAAACTCGGGAGTATCTTTATCCTGGGGAGGTAATTGAGTGATGGTATCTTTGGCAGCTTTATCTAGGATTTCTAACTCAAGTACTGTTCTTTCCCCTTCTGGAATAAGGTCATCTTCAAAAGAATAGTCCTCGACCTCAAGGTTTTCTAAAAACTCAATACTTTGTATATCCCACGCAGATCTTGTTTTAGACCTATAGTCATCTATTTGTACTGTATTTTGTAATTCGAGATAATCCTTTTCTTGTTGCAGCTCAATATCTTTAGCATCAGATAGCTCATCCCATTCTTGGATATCTTTTTGACCTCTTATCTTTTTCTTCTCATTTAATTTTTCAAACTCTTCAAGTTCTTTTAATTCATCACCGGCAAGGTAGTCGAGTTTGATGGCCTCTTTTTCATCAAGAGTTTCTCCTGGTCTTAGGAGTTCATCCATTTCATCTTCGAGGTCAAACTCATCAACGATAAACTCCTCACTTTCAAGAAGTTCTCTCCACTCTTGCTCTGCATAAGCAGAATGACTTAATAATATAAGAACGAAAAAGAGTTTCATTTTCTTCTTCCCCCATTAAGGTGCCCCATTGCATTTTGGAAAGACTTAAAATTACTTTCATGTCCAAAGGAATTTATTTGAACTTTTTCTATTGAAATCCACTTATAATTTTGATGTTCATCAGAAAGTTTTATTTCTTCGGGAGTTGAATGAAGTCTACATAAGTAGACCTGTTCATGAATATCTCTATTCCAGCGATCATGAAACTTAAACGAGAGATCAAGATCTATGAGGGCCTGATTAGATATACCAGTTTCCTCTTTTAATTCTCTGAGGGCCGCTTGATGAAAAGTTTCATTATTATCCACGCTACCAGTTACGTTTTGCCAAACATGGTCTCTTTCTTCTTTGGTTTGTAATAATAAGAGATGGAAAGGGGTTCGCGATGTATCAATAATCACCACTTGAACCTTCCTATGTTCTTTTTTATCGGTCATATCATTTATTATCATTTATTTAACCCGGAGTTCCAAGCGTTTAGTTCATTTACAGGACGTCTAGTCATTTGATATGAATAGAAGTGATGGAAGATTTTATATTAAGATTGTGCACACAGCTACCGGGGTTTCTTTTAGGAATCGTTTTTCACGAAGCCGCCCATGCTTATGTTGCCAATAAGTTTGGAGATAATACGGCCAAGCTACAAGGAAGGCTGACTTTAAATCCGGTTGTACATTACAACCTGGTAGGAACTATTATTTTTCCTCTTGTGGGAGCAGCACTCGGGGGAATGATGTTTGGTTGGGCCAATCCAGTCCCTGTTGATGGACGAAATTTTAAAAATTACCGTAAAGCAATGTTTTGGACTTCTTTTGCTGGGCCACTGGCCAATATTATCTTAGGGCTTGTATCAGCTCTACTTTATGTTCTTATTATTACTCAGATGCCTCGTGAGTTTTATCTCACAGAGCCCTTTGCTCAAATGCTTTATGGTTCTGTTTATATAAATTTTATATTAGCAGTATTTAATTTGATTCCTCTTCCGCCTCTAGATGGGTCCAAAATGGTGACTCAATTTCTCAACTATGAAATGGCGAGAAAATACGAGGAACTCCAAAGATTTACATTTCTTATTTTTTTAATGCTTATAGCTACACCAATTCTTGGCTATCTTTTGTGGCCAGCTTATTTTTTAGCTAGAAGTTCTATTGGAATATTTTATATCCTAGTAGGATAGAGAAAGGGATTTCACGCCTATGTTAGATACTTCCATTCAGGTTAAAACAGATATTTTCGATGGCCCTTTGTCCTTATTGGTTCTTCTTATAAAAAAAGAAGAAATGGATATCAAGGAACTTGATCTTACGAACATTACTAAAGAGTACCTTGATTATCTCACCACTATGGAGAAGCTTAACTTTGATGTTGCTGGTGATTATTTATATCTTGCCGCAACACTTTTGCTTTTAAAATCTCAATCTGTTTTGACAGAGACAGATAAGAAGACTCTAGAAGAATTAACTGATTCTCCTCTAGATATATCTTCAAAAGCGGAACTAATTAAAAGATTAGAGGAGTTGTCTCATTTTCAAAAAATGGCAGAGAAGCTTTGGGCACTCCCTAAACAAGGGCATGAAATCTTTTTAAGGCCTAAGCCAAACAAAAAAGAAATTGTTAACTCTATTCTGACACCTATAGATATTGAAAAACTGACCTCGTCAATGGTTGAGTTGATTAAACGAGAAAATAGAAAATTTGCTGTTATTAGAAGAGACCGACTTTCTATTAAAGAAAAGCTCATTTTTCTTAAGGAGTATTTAAATCAGGGAGAAAGAAAAACATTTGATGAAATAGTTAAGGTTCATGAAATAGAAAAAGACTCCGAGATTATCAATATTGTTATTACTTTTATCTCTCTTCTTGAGTTAGCACGTTTAAAAAAACTTACTATTTTTCAAAATCAAACCTATGGACAAATTTATGTAGATGTACTTGATAGCTTGGCCAATTTTGATATTGATTCTGCTGATGGATTTGAAGAGGAAGAAGAATCTAGAGAAGAACCGAGACCTGAAGGAATGCCCTTGCAATAAGGAAAAATTATGGATGAAAAAAATGAATTTGAATTAGAACTCGATTATTTTAATGATAAGGCGCAAGAGGAAAAGCTTTGGATGGCCAGGACTGGGCTTGATTATAATTCTTTATGTGGTGCCATTGAAACATTAATTTTTATGAGTGATAGGCCACTATCTCTCAAAAAGATAAAAAATATGATTGATCCTGATATGTCGATAAGGGTTATTCATGAATCCATTTCACGACTTCAATCCGAATATGAAGAAAAACATCATGGGATTCGTCTTGTAGAGGTCGCCGAAGGTTTTCAGTTTAGGACAAAGGCCACTTATTCTAAGTATGTTAAGGACTTATTTAAAGTGACATCTTTAGTTCTTACTCCATCCTCTTTAGAAGTGTTGGCCATTATTGCTTATAAGCAACCTGTTTCTAAAACAGAAGTTGAAAAAATTAGAGGAGTTGACTCTTCTCACCTTATCCGTGGTCTTATGGATAAAAGGCTTGTTAAAACAAGTGGGCGAAGTGATGAATTAGGTCGACCGACTGTCTATATTACTACACCTGAGTTTCTTGAGGTCTTTAACCTTGCAAGCTTAGAAGATCTTCCACCAGAAAGCGAAATTGAAAGTATCGCTCGAACTAAAGATGTCGGTGAAATCACAGATATTAAATCTCTTGTAACAAATGGGCAAAAACGTTTTTATTTTGATGAGTATGAAGAACTTGATAAGCTCAGCGAGGAAATCAAGCAGATTACAGTAGAAACCAGCTTCACAAAATCCCTAAGAAAAAATAATCCTCAAGAAAGTGATAAGCAAAAAAGTGCCTTTGATATTCTTGAAGACTTTATTGTGGAAAAACAGCTTAAGGAGCAAATGCAGCTAGCGGCCCAATCGTCACTTCCAAACCCTGCCATGACTGATGCGATGGTTATTAGGGATCTTTTGGCAAAGGTTTATAATGCGCCTGAAATGGAATCAGATTTTGAGATGATTGATTTGGACTCAGGGAAGCCTGTTTCGGAGCTTGAAGAGGACCAAGACTTAACGGAGTTAGGACAAAAAGAGGTGCAACTCCTTGAAAAAGCGAGTGATCTTCTTGATAAGGCCAAAGACTATGATATTGACCTAGATTTTTTGCAGGATAAGCAATAACCAATTGACGTTGCAACTAGGGCCTACTAATATGCCGAAAAACTGGCGGGAGCCGGATTGGAGGAAAAATGATCAGATTACAAAAGTTCATAGCCGACTGTGGCCATACTTCTCGAAGAAAAGCAGAAACTCTCATTACTGAAGGAAAAGTTAAGGTAAATGGTGAGGTTACAAGTATCCTTGGTACTAAGGTAGATCCTGAAAAAGATATTGTTGAAGTTGAGGGTAAGGCCCTTGATTTAGACTTTGTTGAAAAAGTTTATGCCGTTCTTCATAAACCTCGTGGATATATGACAACCCTTTCTGATCCAGAGGGGAGACCAACGGTCATTGATTTTTTTAAAGATTTAAATGAGAGAATTTATCCGGTTGGAAGATTAGATTATCTTTCAGAGGGGCTTCTTATAATGACCAATGATGGTGAGTTAGGTAATACCGTTATTCACCCTCGCTTTGAGGTTATAAAAACTTATGAAGTGAAAGTCTTTGGTCTTGTAAATGCTGAGCTTTTAAGAAAATTAAGAAAAGGTGTCCTTCTTGAGGATGGATTTGTGAAACCACTTGCGGTTCGAGTAATTAAACAACTTCCTTCAAAGACTTGGTTAGAGTTTAGATTAGGTGAGGGAAAGAATAGGGAAATTCGAAGGATTTGTGAGTCTTTTGGTTTGACTGTCGATAAGCTTAAAAGAGTGGCCATAGGAAATTTGTCTATAGAAAATCTGGCCCCTGGTAAAGTGAGATATTTCAATAAGTTTGAATTGTTAAAACAAATTGGAATTAATGAAGATGGAAGTAAGCGTTCTTATTCAAAACAATATATCTCTAAGAAGTCTTCAGTAAAAACTAAGAGGCTTGATCGAAAAGAAGGAACTTTGGCCGACAATGAAGTCTTTAAAATGTTTAGAAAAGACTCATATTTTGATGCGGCCAAAAGTTTGCAGAAAAAAAGGTCTTAATTATCTAGGTTCTTGATCTCTTTTTTATTGATGGCCTCTTGAAGTAGGTCAATGGCGTATTCTATGGCCTGATGAGAGTAATCAATTTTATCTAGAGGTTCGTTTTCTTGGGGAAAGTGAGATTCTTTAATTGCTGATGCGGCAAGTCTTAAAAAGTCTGATGAGCTTTCAAAGTATTCAGCCTCATCATCTGTGACCAAAAGATGTAAAAGTAGAGAGTTTATTGACTTGATAAGTCTTACTTGGCTTGGGTGAAGCATTTCAGTGTCTATTTCAAGGCTTAGCTTTCTATCTCTATTGGCAAATAACCCCATTTATCCTCCAAGGTTTAGCATTGTTCCTCCACCCTTTCGGAAATTGTCTTCAAAGCTGTAGGCAAATTATTCCTGATAAAAACGCTTTAGAAGTAAACCAAAGAAAACCTTTGTTTTTTGTATAATCGATCTTTCTACCTATATAAATAACGATATAATCTGCTTTTTAGAAAAGGGGAAGGTAAGGGAAAGGTATTTTCTCCCTTACCATTATTGAAAATATTATTTAATTTAATCGATCGATGAATGTATCAATTGGTACCTGAAATTGAACATCCTGAGATCTCATTCGAGAATGATTAGTTTCCCAGTAATAGGTTCTCAGCTTACAAGTGTTTACATAGTGAACAAAAGTGTGTGTTGCTCGAAGATTAAATCGTCTATTTACATCCACCACTATATTAGAGTCGAGTGGAATCGATACGTTGCCTTGATTATCCTTTAGTTCACAATCAAGGTAAAAATTTGCCATGAGTGCACTTTCCCTTGAATAATCTTCTGGAAAAATAACTTCATACTCAAAATCATAACCCGGAGTACTCATTGAACCTGGAGAATAGGTGAAAGAGTGGCACATATCCACTCCATATTTGGCATTAAAGTTTTCTGAGCCAAGAGAAAATTTGAGTTCTACAATAGGATTATATTCCGGTGCACTTTCATAAACTTCTTGTCCTTGGATGGAGCTAAAAGTTTTAGCATACCCATCTTGG
>JAURDE010000218.1 GCA_030828105.1 Bdellovibrionota bacterium
GGGTAATCTTCATAAAGGACATCTCTCATTAGCAAAAGAGTCTTTAAGGGCCAATGACATCACAGTTATTTCAATATTTGTGAATCCATTACAATTTGGTCCAAGTGAAGATTTTGAAAAGTACCCCCGTACACTAGGTGAAGATGCTCAACTCTTAAAAGAGCTATTTCGAAGTGAGGGTTTTCCCACATCAGGAGAAAAGCGCCTTGTTATTTTCGCTCCAGAAAGTGTTGAAGAAATTTTTCCTAAGGGTTATAAAACAAAAATAGATGTAGGCCAGTTAACTGATAAGTTATGTGGTTTAAATCGACCAGGTCACTTTGAGGGTGTTACGACAGTTGTTTATCAACTTTTTAATATTGTTAGGCCTGCTCGCGCCTACTTTGGCCAAAAAGATTATCAGCAATATATGGTTATAAAAAAAATGATTCATGACCTAAGACTAGATATACAAATTATTCCTATGCCCATTAAAAGGGAAGATAATGGTCTGGCCCTTTCAAGTCGAAATCAATACCTTTCAGTTGAAGAAAAAAAGGTGGCCTTAAGTTTACCCAATACTCTTAATCATCTCAAACATCTTATTAAAAATAATCCTTGGCCTGTTTCTTTTGAATTATGCAACGAGGAAATTGAAACATTAATCAAGGCCAATAGTGATTGGGATTATCTTGAAATATTAGATGCCAAAACACTTGAGAAACCTGATAATAAGACTCATACTGTTTTAATCGCAGGGGCCTTAAAAGTGGGTACAACTCGTTTAATTGACAATAAATTAGCAGAAGTTGTTTATGCTTGATTCAGAATTTCATATTTCATCAGACGCATCGGCATGTCTCGTATCCATCGTCTGTCCTAGTTTTGAGTTTCACAAAACGGCCGAAGACACAGAACGCTCACTTGGTGAGCTTCGTGAACTCATGAGAACTCTTGATATTGAAACTCTCGATGAGTATGTGCAAAATAGAAAAACCATCGATCCAGCAACGATATTAGGCTCAGGTAAAATTGAAGAAATTGCCTTAGAGGCCAAGGATCTTGGTGCCTCTCTTTTGGTCTTTGATTTTGAGCTTACGGCATCTCAAATAAGAAATATAAAAAAGATTTCTGGTATCAGTGTTGTGGATAGGTGCCATATTATCCTTGAAATCTTTGCTCGTCATGCTAGGACCAAAGAAGCAAAAATTCAAATTGAAATCTCTCGTCTCAATTATATTCTTCCAAGACTTTCGGGTTTTTGGAGTCACCTTGGTAGACAAAAAGGTGGTATTGGGGTTCGTGGTGGAGAAGGTGAGCAGCAAATCGAACTAGACCGAAGGATTATCCGCTCAAGAATTGAGTATTATAAAAAAGAGCTTAAAGAAGTTGAGAAAGCAAGAAAAGAGCGTAAAAAGAACCGTGGAAACTATGCTGTCACTGCGGCCCTTGTGGGTTACACCAACGCTGGAAAATCTAGTCTGATGAATCGTCTTTGTAGAGTTGATATCTTAGAAGAAGATAAACTCTTTGCTACGCTCGACTCTACCTATAGAACTCTTAATCCCGACTCCAAGCCAAAGATGATTCTTATTGATACAGTTGGTTTTATTAGTAACTTACCCTCATTTCTCATTGAAGGTTTTAAAACAACACTAGAGTCAGCACTAGAGGCAGATCTTCTCATCAATGTTTGTGATATTTCTGATATCAATTATAAAAAACACCTAGAAGTAACAAGAAAGGTTCTAAAAGAGCTTAATGTTGGAGATAAGCCTCAAATCATTGTATTTAACAAAAAAGATAAAGTAACTGATCCTTATCTTATCCCACTGGCAAAAAAACTCTGTCCGAATAGCTTTGTTATATCGAGTTTTAATAAGGAAGACGTCAATGCTTTAAGAGAATATATTATTAATTTTCTCTTAGATCAGCAGGACCACTATGATTTATTTGTCCCTTATGAACAAGGAGAGGCCCACTCCATCATTTTAGGTAAAACGAATGTCATAAAGTCTGTAAGTCATGAAAAAGGTGTTTTCTACAGGATTAGAATTCCTGAGTTCATCTTTAATCAGCTTGGAATTAAATCCTATATTCTTAGCCCTGATGATCCTCTACTAGATGACCACAATTAAAGGCATAAAATCAAAATAACTCTTTTAATACTATTCCCTCTATTTTTCACGATGTTTGGTTTTACTTACAATTTCGGCGGTCATGGTGAAGTTATACAAAATGAAAGTTTTCACAGTACAATCGCACAGATGCGTATGAAAAGGGCCACCAATAAGACCGAACGTAAGAAGGTCAAGATGACAAAAGCTTATTAGCTATGGGAAGGATTAATAAACAAGGCCAGACCTAAATACAATAGTCAGGGTAAAAACCAAAACGCTTGAAAACATACCCAAAGCAATAAAAAAGTTATCATTATACATAACTATTCCTTACCCTATTATACTCGACTTTTTGAATTAAAAACTAAAGTAAAACAAGCTTATGGAAATCTTTAATTTTTAAGGGTTTTTCTAGTTTTTGATATTCGGAAAATTGATTTTGATCCAGACTAGATGTTTTTCCGGACAAAACAATCATTTCATGCTTAAGGACATCTAGTAAATCAGGATAGTGATCAATGTCCA
>JAURDE010000221.1 GCA_030828105.1 Bdellovibrionota bacterium
ATATTTTTTTCATCGTCTCTGTCTTTTGCTAATCTATCAATCTCAACTCTCTCAATAGCTATAGTTCTTTCGTCTTTTTCAACACCTCTTCTTACGAGAACTTGAACATCAACAACAACACCAGAATAGCCAGTAGGTAGTCTAAGTGAAGTATCTTTAACATCTGCTGCTTTTTCAGAGAATATAGCTCTTAGTAGTTTTTCTTCTGGGGTAATTGGTGAGTCTCCCTTGGGAGAAACTTTACCAACTAATATATCACCGGGTTTTACTTCGGAACCTATGTAGACGATTCCAGCTTCATCTAAATTTGTTATGCTCTCATCACCCACATTTGGCATATCGCGTGTGATTTCTTCAGGACCGAGTTTGGTATCTCTACAAAGAACCTCAAATTCTTCAATATGGATTGAGGTAAAGCGATCTTCATGTACAACTCTCTCAGACATAATGATAGAGTCTTCGAAGTTATAACCATTCCATGGCATAAAGCCTACTAATAGGTTTCTACCAAGTGCTAATTCACCCAGATCTGTCGAAGGGCCATCAGCAATGATATCTCCTCTTTGAACATAGTCACCAATTTTTACAATAGGTTTTTGATTAATAGCTGTACTTTGATTGGAACGTTGAAATTTTTTAAGGTTATAAATATCAACACCACTTTTATCTTTGCTTATATTTTTTGAATCAGATCTTATTACAACTCTAGAGGAGTCTACCTGATGAACATAACCGCTATTTTTAGCAATAACAACAGCACCACTATCTCTTGCTACTTTAGACTCAAAACCAGTTCCAACGAGAGGAGCTTCACTTTTAACTAAAGGGACTGCCTGTCTCATCATATTAGATCCCATAAGCGCTCTGTTAGCATCATCGTTTTCTAAAAATGGGATTAGAGATGCGGCTACTGAAACTAACTGTTGAGGATTAACATCCATAAAATCAATCTCTGACGGATTACAGAAAATAAAATCTCCTCGTCTTCTACAGCTGACAAACTCCTCAGAAAATTTTCCACTTTCATCAATTGGACTGTTAGCCTGAGCGATTGTGTAATTTTCTTCTTCATCAGCATTTAAATAGATGACTTCATCGGTAACTGAACCCTTGTTAATTTTTCTATATGGAGTTTCGATAAAACCGTATTGGTTAATTCTTGCATAAGAAGATAAGCTATTGATTAATCCAATGTTTGAACCTTCGGGTGTTTCAATTGGACAAATACGGCCATAGTGAGTTGTATGAACGTCTCGAACTTCAAAACCTGCTCTCTCTCGAGTTAAACCACCAGGGCCCAAAGCAGAAATTCGTCTCTTGTGTGTAATTTCACTTAAAGGGTTAGTTTGATCCATAAATTGGCTAAGTTGACTAGTTCCAGTGAATTCTTTTAGTACTGTTTGAATTGGTTTAGAGTTAACAAGATCTTGGGGCATAATTGACTCAATATCAACTGTTCCCATTTTTTCTCTTATTGCTCTTTCCATTCTTACAAGGCCAATTCTGTACTGGTTTTCAATTAACTCACCAACAGATCTAACTCGTCTGTTACCTAAGTGATCAATGTCATCTTTGCCAGCACTTTCAGTCTTCATGTCAAAAAGTTTTTTGGCAACGGCCAGGATGTCAGACTTACTTAAAATTCTTACTTTATTAGTTTTGTCTAATAAAAGATAAGAATTTAATTTTACTCTACCAACCTCAGATAAGTCGTATCTATCTTCGCTAAAAAACATATTTTGAAATAAATAATTACTTGCTTCGAGAGTCGGTGGTTCGCCAGGTCTTAATATTTTAAAGATATCAAAAAGAGCTTCTTCTCTAGAATTGTTTTTATCGGCAACAAGAGAATTAATTATACCTAAGTTACCAGTTGCTTGATTTGCATTAATTATTGAAAACTGATCAATCGAAAGTTCATTTAATCTTTCAAAGAATTCTTTACTTAGTAAAGTTCCAGCTTCAGCATAAACTAATCCATTATCATAGTTGACTAGGTCATTAGATAAGTAAAAACCATAAAGATCTTCTTCAGTGAAAAAGAATTTTGATACTTTTTTATCTTTAATTTCTTTCAAAAGTTTTAATGATAGCTTTACATCCTTATGAGCCACAATTTCTTTTGAAGATGGGTCAACTAGGTTAAAAGGAAGATTTTTATATTTAAATTTATCTAAATCTAAATTTACCACCCAGCCATCTTTTTGTTTCTTGAAAGTAAAAGTTTCATAAAAATAAGTTAAAATTTCCTCAGAAGTCATACCAGATACTTTGTATATATCTGGATCAACTTTATTTTGCTGACATTCCTCTAGATATTTTTCTGAAGCTTTTGAAGGTAATGCTTGAAGAATAGTAGTAGAAATCATTTTCTTTTTTCTATCTATTCTAAAAAATAGGTTATCTTTGTGGTCAAATTCAAAATCTAACCAAGAACCTCTATAAGGAATTATCCTAGCGTTATAGAGAACTTTTCCACTGGCATGAGTTTTACCTTCATCATGATCAAAGAAAACGCCAGGAGAACGGTGTAATTGACTTACTACAACTCTCTCAGTTCCATTTACAACAAACGTACCATTGTTTGTCATA
>JAURDE010000195.1 GCA_030828105.1 Bdellovibrionota bacterium
TTTAAATCTAAAACTCCAAATAATAGTTTTTCAATAACTTATATTACCTACGAAGGAAGCGCTATCGATGATATCACAACCTGTAGTGCAACAGGTTCGACAGCTTGTTTTAAAACTTTGGGAAGTTCTATTAAAGTTGTGGTCCCAGCAAGAATCGTCAATAACCAACCAGTTGGTATTGCGGAAGACTATTATTATAAAAGCCTTGTACGAGACATGAATAATGATGCTAGTGTTTCAAATATTCTCACGGCCGTAATATCGGGTAATGGAAACCAGCAGCTTGAGGCATTAAGCGTTGCTGTTGATGCTGACATACCTGCCAAAATTGATTTTCCTTCTAAGGATGTTAAGATTGGTTTTAGATGTATGGCCCCTATTTATGAATCTAGTTTTGCAGAGGATTAATTAGGCCCGCGACTTTTCACCCGTCTCTTATTATGAAATAGTATGATTATGAATAAAGGTGGAAAAGTCATAAGTTTTCTTAATCAAAAAGGTGGTGTTGGTAAAACGACAATGGCCTTTAATACAGCTCATGCCTTGGCCAGAGAAGGGAATCAAGTTCTTTGCTTGGATATGGATCCTCAAGCCAACCTTAGTCTTTTATTCAATAGAGAAGTAAAAGACGGATATCATATTCACCATCTCTTGATGAACAGCATTAGAGAGCTTAAATCGATACATTCGCCAGTTATTTATACTGACATACTAAACTCAATGGGATCAATCGATCTTTTGGCCTCAGGATCTGAATTGTCAGGTTTCGAACTTACCGTTGCCGGCATTAGTAGTCCTCGCCAACTCATATTGAAAAAATTTATCGATAATAATGCTCTTACTAATATTTATGATTACATAATAATTGATGGCCCACCGACTTTGGGACTTTTAGTGGTCAATATTTTGTGCGCTAGTGATGGTTTGCTTATACCCTTTAAGGCCGATGACTTTTCAAAAAAAGGATTACTATCTTTTTATGAAATCTTAGAACAAGTTAAAGATATGGGAATATCAAAGGTACCTGAGGTTATAGGGCATATTCCAAATCTTTTAGATCGAAAAAGAAAGCAAGAAGAGAGGGATTTAAAGTCCATAAAGCTTAATCAGAAAGAAAATGTAAAATACTTTGGCCCTTTTTATAATAAGGCCCAACTCGTAAAGAGTTTGGGACAAAGAAAATCTGTTTTTGACTTTAGTTTGAGGGAATTTGATGAAATTCAGGGGCAGTTTAGTTCTATTGCTCAAGGAATTAAGGAGTGGAATCGTGAGCAAATTCAATAAAAATCCTTTATTTGTTGTACAAAAGGATACAGTTGAAGAGGTAGAAAACTTTTTTGAATATTTTTTTAAAAAGTTTGGTCTTGAGCCTTTATTTAACTATATTCAACAGATTTTTCAGCTTTTGATGGAGAGTGTAAGTGATTACCCAACCTTAATGGTTGCCAAAAGCTGGCTTGATCAATTTATCCAGGCCCTCGAGGCTATATTAGGAAACTTTGACGACTCATTAGTAGGTCTCATTAAACATAATCTATTGAGAAAGGCCTAAAAGAGCTTTCATATTTATTCACTAAATTCCGATACTTATAGCAATGAAGTGGAATGAATTAGTTTCTAAGCTTAATAAAAAGCAGTGGTTTGGTACTGCTATTGTTGCTCTATTTGTAGTAGCATCTTACTTTTTATTTTCCTTCAGTCAAATTTCACAAACAAAAATAGAATTAGATCTTTCAAAAACTAAGAACAAAAATTTAGAGCAAAAAATAATTCAACTCGAAAAAGAAAAAAACCTCTTTAGTGCAAAATCGGAATTTTTAGAAAAACAGTTAATGTCCCACTCTAGTGAGAGAAGTGATTTGTACTTGGAGAATAAAAAGTTAAAGGAAGAACTCATCGTATTGAAAGAGGAGAACGAAAAATTTTCAGACAGGTTCTCAGACTTTCAACTGACATACGAAAGACTTAAAAAAGAAAATGAAATCGCTATGGAAGAAGCTTATTCACTAAAGTTTAAACTAGAAAACCAAGAGCGTTTTACGAGAGAAGTTATTGATGAAAAAGATAGAGTTGCCAAAGAACTAGTAAGTGAAGAAACTAAAAGTAAAAAACTTGTTATTAAAGTTAAAGATGTCGAGACCAAGCTTTCTGAAGCCATTTTAAATTTAAAAGAAATTAATCAGAAATATGTGAATGCAAAACAGAGTAACTTAGAACTTCTCAGCACAGTTGAGTTGTTAAAGGCCGATAAGAAAACAATTGAAGGGAAGATAAGCTATCTTAAAAATAGACTTGATCGCGCTAACCAGGGGTTTGAAGAAATTGGCCTTAAGAAAAATGAGCTTTCTAATAAAAATGAGTACTTGTCTTCCCAGTTTGATATTTTAAATGCTGAAATTAGACGTCTAAGATTAGAAAACGAAAGGCTTTTAAATAACTCTTACTCTTCAAACTATATCCTTCCTGTATCACCTCCTAAAAAGAAAGCTAAGGTGAAAAAACCTCAACTGGCCAAAGTAAGAAAACCAATAGATAAAAAAGTTAAAGAAGCACAAAGTTTAGTAGTTGATGACTCTGATTTAAGTCTGGCATTGAATAAAGACTTCTTTGAAAATAAGAAAAAAGCGAAAAGGTTACCAACTTCCAAACAGGACGATGGGATCGAAGAAAAGTATAAAACAAAGTTGGCCAAGAGGATTAATGATAAGCTTAAGAAAGTTAGTACCGACTTTGACACAGATTCTTCTTCTGCTTCCGTTACACTTCCCCTAGGTAGAGGATTGTTTTTTCAAAAAAACACTGCTGAACTTGGCCCTGAGATGAAGAGTAAGCTAAAGGACGTATTCAATGTTTATACCAAAGCGCTTTTTAGTGACCCTGAAATTGCTAATACCATAGAAAAAGTTATTGTCGTAGGTCATGCAGGTCCTATTTTAAATGGTTTATTTGTTGATCCTAAAGATGAATCGCACGTAGGTTATATTTATAACCTAAACCTAAGCGAAAAACGTGCAGAAAATATTGTTCAGTGGCTTAAGGAAATAAATGATGGTTCTGTTTATGCTTTAGAAATGCTTATCGATAAAATAGAGTCAATAGGTGAGGGTGTAAAGTATCCTATTTTAAAAGATCAAAATAAAGCATTTTTAAGAAAAAAATATGGAAAAATTGATGCTCAATACTATGATGATCCAGGACTAATAAAAAGCCCTGGGTGTGGTATCTTTAGTTGTATTCAATCTCGTAGGATAGAACTAAGAATAAAGTTCTCTGATGATTCTAGAAAAATCAAAAA
>JAURDE010000222.1 GCA_030828105.1 Bdellovibrionota bacterium
AAGTTCCATCTCCATGATTCATTTTACGTTCTAAAAAGCGAGCAAGCTTACCTATAAGAATAACAGGATGAAAACGGTATCTTGGATCTCCTAAAATAAGATCGAGGATGAAGGCCAAACAAGTGATTTGAGCAAAATAAATCATAATCCCAAATTTTTATAGATAAGATCCATATCAAGAGATTCACGAACAATACTTGCTAGCTGATCAATGGATCTCTCAATATTATAGTGGCCCACAATCTTTTTAAGTGGCCTTTTACCTTTTAGTATTCTTAGATGATCAATAAATTCTCTTCTAAAAGGGTCTTCGTCAAAAACGCCATGAAGATAGCTTCCCCATACAGAACCATTAAGATTAGAAAATCCAATTTGCCCTTTAACAACTTCTTTTACATCAGAGCTTAACGGTCTTGTTTTACCATGATGGATTTCATAACCAATTAATTCTTGATTAAAGGGGATAAAGCTAGTTTTAGTTTGTCCAAGAAGTTTCTCCTCTTCTAAGCTCGTCTCGATATCTAAAAGACCAAGCCCCTCCATAAATTCAATCTCACTTTCAACATGATGAGGGTCTAGGATTCGTTTTCCAAGCATTTGGTAACCTCCACAAATCCCTACAATAAGGCCCTGGTTTTTCTTATGAAAATCAATGATCCTTTTGGCAAGACCACTCTCTTTTAGATAAGAAAGATCTCTCATAACACTTTTAGATCCACAAAGAAGGATCATATCTGGTGTTCCAAAATCCTTTGCGTCCCTAACAACTCTTAGCCTTATATCAGGTTCTTCTTTTAAAGCGTCTAGATCAGAGAAGTTTGAAATTCTTGGTGTATCAATAACGGCGATATCAAGCCTTTCTCCAAGCTCACTTCGATCATCGAGCATTCCTGATTTAAACTCAAGGCAGTCTTCTTCGGGAATATTATGTCCTTTAATAAAAGGAACGCAACCAATAACGGGAACATGAGTGTAGCGTTTTAGATAGTCCATACCGCTATCAAGAAGACTTTTGTCTCCTCGAAAACGGTTGATGATTAGGCCTTTAACCAAATCTCTTTCCCATTCACTAAGAGTATCAAAGGTTCCTAGAAAACTGGCAAACATGCCACCGCGATCAATATCACTTGTGATATAAACATCAGCATTGGCGTATTTTGCCATATTCATATTTACAATATCATTTTGTTTTAAGTTCACTTCTGAAGGACTACCGGCCCCTTCAATGACCATAACATCAGATTCACTTGAAATTTCATCATAGGCCTTTTTTACTTCTCCAAAGGCCTTAGGTTTGAATTTAAAATAATCTCTAAAATTCATATGGGATATAGGTTTTCCATTAATGATAACTTGAGAGCCAATGTCGCAATTGGGTTTTAAAAGAATAGGGTTCATTAAAATTGAGGGATCTTGACCACACGCTTGTGCCTGAACGGCCTGGGCTCGTCCGATTTCTCCTCCATCGGGAGTCACAAAAGAGTTAAGTGCCATATTTTGAGATTTAAAGGGATAGACCTTTAAACCATCTTGATAAAGGATGCGGCAAATGGCCGTGGTGAGAATACTTTTACCAGCATTAGAGGTGGTTCCTTGAAGCATAAGGGCCGGTGTTTTCTTAATCTTCTTATTTTTGAAACCATAATACTCTTTAAGAGAGTCAATTAAAGTCAAGGTCTCTTTATGATCTCGAATGGCAACCCTAAGAAAGCGGTTTTCATCAATATTTTTAAAAGAATTCACACTTCGAAGAGCAATACCCTTTTGTTTTAAAAGCGTTTCCCATAATTTTTTGGCATCTTTATTGAGACACTCTAAGAGAAAAAAGTTAGCAGAGCTTTCATGAATCTTTAAAGGAAGAGCTTTGACTTGAGTATTCCATAAGTTTTTTACAGAAGCGATAAGTTCTTTTGTCTCAAGAATATAGTCTTTTCCTTTTTTTAAAAAGATCATTCCAAGATGAGCGCTAATGGAGTTCACATTCCAAAAGGGAAGCTGATTTTCTATTTTTTTTGTAAGCTCAGCTTTTTGAATGGAGTAACCAAGTCTTAGTCCAGGAATACAGAGGATTTTGGTTAATGATCTTAAAACAATAAGATTATCGCTCTTTAAATCAAGAAAGCTTTTATGATCAGTAAAATCTATAAAGGCCTCATCTATAATAAAGGTTTTGTTTTTATTTTTAAGGATGATTTCACTAAAGTTTTCTGGTAAGCATTTTCCAGTAGGATTGTGGGGGTGTCCAATGTAGAAAGCATCACCTTCTAACTTTAGAGATGGAAGTTTAAATTCCTGAAGTGCAAGTCTATAAATACTACTACCATAGGCCTTAAGGCCTCTTTCATATTCATCAAATCCTGGATCACAAACCGTAGCACTTTCTATTTGGAGTGCTCTAGGAAGAATCATAAGCGCTTCAGAAATCCCGTTGTAGACAGCCACTTGATCTTTTTCCACATCATGAAACTTTGCAATAGCAGCTTTAAAATCTTCATAATTCCAATCAGGATAGTGGGCGAGATCTTTTAGAGAAGAATTAATTTCTAGCCT
>JAURDE010000181.1 GCA_030828105.1 Bdellovibrionota bacterium
AAAAAAGAATGAATTTTTTGATGAAGGGTATCGCCCTAAATGGAGAAAGAATAATAACAAATATTCCCCAGAAAATTACATTTAGGGTAAAAAGCAAAAAAGCAATAAATCCTTTAACTATTGGAAGCATAAGCTCTTATAACGCAAAACTATGTATAAATCTACAAACAATCTCCTTCAAGGGATTCAATCCACTTCTCTACTAAACTTAGCCCTTCTTTATGAACTAAATCTCTGCCTATCTCAGGCATCATGATGGCCAGTTTTCGTGATTTAAGTCTATAGGTAAGAATAGATTGTTCAGGTTTACCAGGATAAATGGCAAAGGGTCTCCCTCCACTTCCAATTCCGGGGGCCACAGGAGACTTACAAAAGCCTCTTTTTCTAGAGTTCTTTCGCTTATACTCCAAATATAAGCCTGTGTTAGCGGCAGGGCCCTGCGGTGAGTGACAGTGTGCGCAGTTCGAGTGCAGATAAGCCTTGGCCCGGGACTCAATATCTCCACTATGAGGGTTATCCCAGACAGGGAAAGATTCAGAGGGCAGCTTAGTGTTACTGTCAATCAAACCAAGATTTTTAAAGCGCTCGAGTTGATCTTTAAAGTTAAAATTAAGAATTGATTTTGGACCAAGAGGGGTTATCGTTTTTTCAAAGTCTTTGAAGCTTATATGGCAAGACATACACTGATTTTTATCGGGAATGAAATAAGTAAAGTCGCTACCCTTGTAAGTTAGTTCTTTCTTACGGCCATAAGGCCAGTAATTTGCGCTCTTTTTAGTCATATCCCATTGGTATACATATGGCGTCCAGCCTCGTTCATCTTTTTTTAGTATTCGGGTTTCAATCAGGTATTTATTAATTCCCCATGGCCCATCAATACCTTGTTTTTTACCAATATTTTGGGGAGCGTAGTAAAAAGTTTTACTGATGATTGTACCTACAGGAAAGATAAGCTCCTTTTTATAAACTTTAATTTTTTCGCCTGTAGGAACATGAATGGTGCGCAGTTTTTGAGTGTAATCACTAAATAAAGGACTATTAAGCTTATAAATATAATGACTACTTTCAAGCTTGTAGCCATTTTTATGCTTAGTAAAGATCCGCCATGATTCTAAATCTTCTGGAGCTGTGGCCATGGCGGAGAGACTAATTATATAAATTAAAGCGAGATACTTCATAGGATCGAAATCTCCGGTAATTTTTCTAGCTCACAATTAAAGGGAATAAGGTCAGTTGAAGGAGAACTATCTCTAGAGAAGGCGTCTAAATTTATAAATGATGCTTTATCCTTAATACATATTCTAAGGTGTTTAGGAATTTTACCATTTTCAAGAATGTCAGTATTAAAGGAACCATCATAAATAATATCTGGGAATGGGAGTGGCAGAGAGTCTCTTAGAACTTCAATAAGATCTCGACTTATTTCACTACTACCTCCCTCAGGGTCAAAACCCCCTTCACTATAGGTGTTGTTATAAATGAAAATTCCTTCAGGAAAAGGGTTATAGTTCTCGTCGTCTATATCTCTTCCTGTGATCATATAGCTTACAAGTATAATGTGAGAGGTTTTGTTTTGTGAGAAGTCGTTTTCAAATACCTCAACAAATCGATTAGCAGTGACCATAAGGCCTGTTCCAGCAGGTACGTCTCCTACTGAGTTTGTAGAGGGAGCGAAGTTAGATAAATTGTTATGATATAATCTATTTCTAAATACTCTGGATTTTTCCCCATAAATTGTTAAGTCAGGCATATCAAAAACTAATATTCCACCTGTATTATCGTGAACATAATTATCATAAACATCAGCATCAATAGAGTTTTCTACCTCGATTCCGGCCACGTTGTGAAAGGCTTCATTATTCCTAATAATAATGTTTTTTGACTGCCCTACATAAATCCCTGCATCGCTTGCTCCGCTCACTATACTGTCTTCAATAAGAACGTCTTTACACATCACTGGGTAAAGGCCATATCCTCCATTGGTAACATCAGGGCCATTTGTCCATTCTACCTTCATTCTGCGTATAGTTATTCCTTGGGAGCGGGTAATTTTGATTCCATCACCTTTCATATCTTGGACAGTAAAGTCCTCGAATGTAACGTTATTGGCCGTAACAGAGAACCCTTCTGCCCCTTGTTTTTGACCTTTAAAAGAAAGTATAGATTTGTCTATACCCTTGCCCTTTATCGTGACGCCATCAACCATAAGGTTGAGTTGTTTGTTAATGTTGAATTTGCCTTCCGGTATCTCAATAACTTGACCTGGTCTTGCTTCAATAAGCAGCTTTTGTAGCTTATCTTGAAAGTCTTCTGCCTGTACTGTTGCTGCAATGAGTATAGAAAGTAATAATAATTTCATAAGTTCCACCTTTATCTAAACTTTGGTTGGTATCATTAAATAGAAACAGTGTTATTGAAAAGGGCCCAAGCTAGTCTAATGTCCCGAAATTATTTGATCGGGATATCTTTAAAAATCGAAAAATATCATGTAGAAATATGCAGGTATGAGACGTTTTTCTTATCTTACTTTAAGTTTTCTTATTTTTATACTTCCGTTCACGGTGATGGGAAGGTCTTGTTCGCTTAATAATTACGCTATGGGGAGTATAGTTGAGAATAAACATTACCCCCTACCATTCACACTTGAAAATGAGTTAGTTGTATTTGAAATTTACAAAAACTTTTCTTCTCTAGACGATGACAAAATATTTGGGAAAGTGAGGTTCAAACTACCACCTAAAGTAAAAATTCAGGCACCCGCAGCTGGGCGTATACAGTTTCTTCCATCTCAAAGAAAAATAAAAATAATCTCAAGCTCTCGCTCTTCTTCCTATTCATGGACATTATTTCCAATTTCTCCGGAAAGTATGAGTAATTACAATTTGACTAGTGGAGATTTTGTAGAGCCAGGAACGATATTGGGTACATTAGATTATCCCGATGAAAAGGAAATACCTATTAAGTTGGTCTGTCCTTCTAAACATGATGCCAAATGGGTTCCTTCTTTTTTAGATGTTGAAATTGAACATAACTATGAATCTGGTTTAACGTTACTTAGGAACCCACGAAGTATTTGGAGTCTTCCTGACTATGTTCGTCCATCGATAAGAAAAATCCTATTATTTAAAAATGGTACCGGTGAACCTTTTCTAAATTCTGATAATTTCTTCAATAAGCCAGTTGTTAGAGGGCATGTTCAAGTTGGAATATCGGCTTATGACCGTGCTCCTTTATTTTTTAAAAAAGATAATAAGATTTTTTCTAGGTCAGTAAGTTCCCATAGAGTAGGTATTAATAGATTTCGTCTAGAGGTTTATAGTGTACAAAGTAGACGTTCAGTTTATACAAGGGATTCTTACCTGTTTAAACAGCTTAAAAGAAAAAATATATCGAATAATAAGTTTTTTATTTATCATAAATACACAAACAAACCATTTATCCTATTAACAAGAAAAGAAACTCAAGGTGATGACCCTGGATTTTGGAATACCCTAGCAGAGCCTAATGGTATTTATGAAATTAAAGTGAGGGTTTGGGACAGAGAAGGAAATTGGGTCATAAAAAAGCAAGAAGTCTTAGTAAATAATTAAAATTATTTTTAAATTGATTTAAATTCATATTAAGCTGAAAATAGAGTAATGAGGTGTGTAACACGATTACTTGTTCTTATTTTGATGTTTTCATGTGCCGGGCAAAAACCGCCTCCAAATGGAACTCTCGAAGATCTTAATAAAATAAATGCCTTAGTTAAAGCTTTTGAGGAAAGATTAGACATCGATATTGAACACGATGATGTACTTGTTGGATTTAAAGATGGGGAGATTCTTCTTTTTTTAAGAACTAATAATGGTAGCGATTATTATAAATATATAAAACTAACGGACTTTGATTTTATTGAAACTGAGTTTGGTGTAGTTGTACGAGACTTTCTGATAGATAATATATTTCCCTCCTTTCGTTATGGGCTAATCATGGATACTTTAATGTTTGGAGTGGTTTATGATTATGATGACTACGCCAATAGTGTAGAGTTGGGTACTCTTTTTGAAATACATCAGGTGTCACCAAAAGATTTAGAAAAGCTCGGTGCAGTACTAGAGGCGAATAAAAAAGAGAGAGTAAAAAAAGGTTTAAGCCTTAAATATGGATTAAGTGCGGAAAGCAGCGAAGCAATAAGTGAAATACTTTTTCATTTTCAGAAAATTCAAAAGAAAAGATCACTTACTAAAAAAGAATTGGACTATTTTTCAAGGAAATTGATTGGGCTTAATGTAAAAGAGTTAAAAGAAGCTCTGTTAGATTCAGAAGATTCTTACAACTTGATCGAAAAAGTATCAGAAATGTACCAAACGACCCCTGAAGTAATTAATGATATCCTAATAGAAATTTCATTTTAATTATTTGTCAGCCATTTAAGTGAATTGTATGATCTTTCGATGAAGAAGCTCATTTTTCTTTATTTACTGTTTAGTTTTGCATCAATGGCCAGATCATCTGTTATTGTTGAAGATTGGTCTGAAGTAGATTTTACAGAACATTATCATTTATTTGATGACATTAAAAA
>JAURDE010000120.1 GCA_030828105.1 Bdellovibrionota bacterium
ATATGCGAAGACTCTCAAAACTCCTAAGAAAATTCTTGTTATTCTACCAGATTCAGGAAACCGATATACCTCTAAGATTTTTAACGATGCTTGGATGAGCGATAATGATTATAAGGATCAAGTGATCACCAATGTAACCATTAAACAACTTATGAAAGATATAGGTCGTGATAAAGAAGACCTTATTCGTATTAATGATGAAGCAACTATTGATGATGCCATTAAATTAATGGACAAAAAAGGTGTCTCTCAAATTCCAGTCTTTGCTCATAATAATGTAAAAGGTATTATCTTTGAGGGTGAGCTTCTTAAACAAGTAATGAGTGGACAATATTCTCATACAGATCAAGTTTCATTAGTTTTAAATACAAACGTTACTATTGTTGATGAGAATGAGCTTCTTTCAAAAGTATCAAATAAGCTTCTTAAGAAAGAGCCTGTTTTGGTTTCTCACAATGGTGAGGTTTATTCAATTCTAACAGATATAGATATCCTTAGATATATTTCTACTGTGGAGTATTAATATCATGACTAAAAAAAATGAAAACGCTATTTCAACTAAGGCCATACACGTAGGCAGTCACCCCGATAAAGAAACAGGGGCCACGACTCCACCGATTTACCAAACATCTACTTTTACACAAAAGTCGCCGGGAAAACACTTTGGCTATGAATATACAAGAAGCCATAACCCAACTCGTACAAGATTGGAGGAGTGCCTTGCCTCTATTGAAAATGCCAAATATGCCTTAGTCACAGCTTCAGGCATGTCCGCAATCATGCTCGTTATGCATGCTTTAAAGAAAGGATCTAAAATTATTTGCGGAGATGATGTTTATGGTGGGACATACCGTCTATTCACTACCGTATTTCATGACACGCACGAGTTTATTTTTGCTGATACAACTGATATCAAAAAACTTGATTCTCTTGTCAAAGAACATGGCCCTGATCTTATATGGCTTGAATCCCCTACTAACCCAATGCTTAAGATTACGGACATAAAAAAAGTCTGCCAAATCGCAAAGAAGGCCAAGTCTAAGGTCATTGTCGATAATACTTTTATGAGTCCCTATTTTCAAAATCCTCTTGATCTAGGGGCCGACATTGTCATGCACTCCATGACAAAATATATTAATGGCCATAGTGATATCGTCGGCGGTTGTCTGATGCTTAACGATAAGAAGTTTTATGATAAAGTTTGGACACTCCAGAACTCGATAGGGCCAAGTCAGTCTCCTTTTGACTCTTGGCTTGTCCTTAGAGGACTCAAAACTCTTGGTGTAAGAATGGAGGCCCACCAAAAAAATGCTATGAAAATAGCTCAGTGGTTGGAAAAACATAAGCAAGTTGAAAAAATATACTACCCTGGTCTAAAGTCTCACCCTCAACACAAAATAGCTAAATCCCAAACTTCTGGACATAGTGGTATGATCACTTTTTTCCTTAAAGGTGGTTTAAAAGAAAGTAAAAAGTTTTTAAGTTCGGTTAAACTTTTTTCTTTGGCCGAAAGCTTAGGGGGGGTTGAAAGCTTAATTGAGCACCCTGCTATCATGACTCATGCGAGTGTACCTAAACCAATAAGAGAGAAACTAGGGATTCATGATAATCTTATTAGACTTTCGGTTGGTATTGAAGATGTGGATGACCTGATTGCGGATTTAGAGCAAGCTTTTAAGGCCTCACGCTAAAATTCATGAGAACTCTCTAGTCTTCCTGGAAAAGAAGAAGAGTCTTCATTTTTTTTATCTGCTACAGGCTCCTTAATGAGCTCTTTTTTTTCAACCTTCAGATGTAGTTTCTCCTGCTGGTCAAATACAACTCCTTCATAGAGGTATTGTTTAAATAGCCCATAGCTACAATAAAACTTTCCGTGATCAGAAGACAAATTTTCTTTTTGACCTTCGGCAAAGATAAGTCCTTCATCCTGAATGAGAGCAATGAGTTCTTGAGCACTTTGGCAATACTCACTGTTTTCTTCTATCTGGCAGCTATTTTGTCGTTTTAGAACTTCGACCATTTTCACACCAACCTTTATATGAACAGGTGTCCTACAAACATCAATGATCCATTTCTTTTTTACTATTTTATATTTCTCCAGTTCAACCGTAATTTCACAATTTTTTTTCTCTAAAGAAAGCTTTAATTTAAAGATACCCATCGGATCAATAAATCGTTCCATCGAAGTAGAAAACTCCTTCAACAGACACTCTCTTTGCTCAAAGGCGTGAGAGTATGATGTTAATAAAAGTAAAATTAAACTAAACCTTAAATAAAGCATTTTTCCCCACTTGAATATTTAACATGAACCCATCAAAACTTAGATACCTCTTATTTCCTTTAGCCTCTAAGAACACCTCATCAAAAAAATCCTCAATGGGAGTTCTTTTATCGAAATCAAATTTATCATCGAAGCTTCCAATATTTTGAATAAGTCCCTTTGATAGAATATATAGATCTTCTCCAGGGCGCAATTTTAAATCTTTTTCTTTTGTTATCTCAAAGGAGTTGCCCTGATAAACTACTTTAAAACCTCCTCTATTTAAAGCTCTGATTTTTAATGTAGAGAGCTCAATCTCTAAAAAAAGGAAGTCTGAGCCCAAAAATCTTTCATGAAAAATGGAATCAATACTAATTGATTTATTTTCCATCAAGCCAATAAAATCGATCAATTGCTGTGAGTTGGCGGTTGATATGGAATAAAAGGAGATACTATTTTCACCAATTTTGTAATCAAAAAATTCTCCTCCACTACCTACTCCTGCTTGAAACCTAGAAGTAAATATAAAGTTTTTCCATGAGTTAACTCTCAAAGGAACCAATTTCCTGTAGATTTTTTTTAATCTTTCGGCGCCCTCTGTTGCCCCTTTGATTTGCTCTTCAATAGTTTTTTCTACTGCTTTATAATCCTGAAACTGAACATCATTTTCAAAATGTTTAAAAATTAATCTTAATTGAACTTTATAATTGGAAAGGTTTTGAGTTGAATCAAAAAGTCCTGCAAAGTTACTCAAATCTAAAATATTTTGGGGTATATTTTCATTCCCTTTCGTTAGATAAAAAAAGAAAACATTTTTTTTATTTCCCCACTTTTTAACAAAAAAAGGATTAATAGAATCTGTAAAAATAATTAAATTTTCAGAGCTATGGCCCTCAATATTTTCTATAAACTCATACATTTCACCGTCTGGTAGGGCCTGAACCAGTATTGGGCCCCAAATGGAGGGAGAATGTGATTGAATGAAAATTTTAACCTTCATAAAACTAAACTACCGATTTTAGGTACGCAATAAAAAGTATTTACTCATTATTTTCCCATTTTTAAATAATAGACCCACTAAATAAAGAGAATAAGAAGATATCCGAAATAAAAAAGGATTTGGTGATAAAATACCATACTAAGACGCTTTGTTATTTTTGAAAGGTTTTAAGATTTGAAAAAAAATAATGATACAACATTTCTCACTAATATTACACTGCTTCATTTGGCCGGTGAACTTGAGAAATATAAAAGAAAAGAAAAAGAGATTTGTGAGATGGCCGCCAGAAGTATTCTTTCCGCTCTTGATGCGAAAGACCATTATACATACGGTCACAGTATGAGGGTTGCCTATTACTCTATTGTCCTTGGAAAGCAAATTGGTCTTGATGAGGAGCAGCTCTATGACCTTGAGCTATCTGGGCTCTTCCATGATATAGGTAAGATTGGTATTCCTGATCATATTTTATTAAAGCCACAGCGCCTTGAGGAAGATGAGTTTCTTCAAATGAAAAAACACCCTGAATGTTCCGCTCAAATTTTAGAGGGTTTTGATCATTTTCAAGAGATTGCATATTGTGTGAGACACCACCACGAGAGATTTGATGGAAGGGGTTACCCTGATGGTTTAAAGGGAGAAGAAATCCCTCTTTTTTCAAGAATACTTCTTATATCTGATACCTTTGATGCTATGACCTCATCAAGGCCATACAGAGAAGGTCTTAAGTTTGAAGTCGCATATGAGGAATTAGAAGAGTTTTCTGGATCACAATTTGACCCAAACCTAGTACAGGCATTTATCAAGGGAATGAGAGAGGAGCAAAGTAAGAATGAAAATACATTCTATCTTAAAATAGTAAATGATAATTTTGACAAAAATGCTGCTTAGACTTTCTAAAAATAAATATAAATCAAATTAGAGCTCATAAATAGTCTATAATGAAGATAAACTAGTGCTTTAAGGAGTAAGCATGTTTAAAGAGAGTTTAAGTCTTATAAAGCTCACCAAAAGGTTCAAGGAATTTATAGAGTCTGATAATGAAGAAAGTAAAAGGGCCGCAGCTCACTTCATTAACAATCTTCTCGACTCTGAGAGAGGCCTATATTTAAAAATTGGTCAAGTCTTAGGGTCTAAAGCGAATTCATTGGATGAATTTAAAGTTTTAACTCAATCGAGACAAACAGCTATAGAGCTTAAGGTTATTTTACCTTATCTAGAAGATACCTATGATAAAGATCCATTTTCGATTTTTTCAGATATAGAAGAAAGCATTTATCCGGCCTCTATAGGTCAAGTTCACAAGGGTAAGCTCATAAGCGGAGAACAAGTGGCCATTAAGATCCAATACCCTAATATGGAAAAGAAGATTAAGTCTCAATTATCACTACTTAAACTGATTCCTTTAGCAGAAAACTTTTCCCCAACAAAAAAATGGGGAATGGATTTAGACAGCTATTACAAGATGATTCAACAAACCTTAAGTGAAGAGCTTGATTATATAAGAGAAATAGATAATCAACTAAAATATGCTGTACTCAACAAAGAAATCCCTTATTTAAATACCTCAAAAATTTATGAAGATGTATCTAACGAGCGAGTTATTGTTCAAAGCTGGGAAGAAGGTCTTTTTATTCATGACATTGCGAATTTATGGAGTCAGCAGGAGAGAGATCTAGTTGGTCAGCGTTTGTTATTTATTTTTTTTAAGAACTTGTTGATTGATGGTTTTTTTCAAGGCGACTGCAATATAGGTAATTATTTATTTACAAAAGATAGTAATGGAGGACCTAAAATTACAATTCTTGACTTTGGTAATTGTGCTACTTTAGAAAAAAACAAAAGGCTGGCCCTTACCCGCATAATTCTAGATATAATTGAAGAAGAAGACTTTGATCCCGTCTCTGCACTATCATTAATCGGATTTAACAAAGAAAAGCTATTTCATATAAAGGACACACTTCCTCTACTTTTAAATGTTATATTTGGGCCCTTTAAAAGTTCAATTAAATATGATCTTAATAAATGGGAATTAAAAAACAAAGTTGAACTTATTTTAGGTGAGTATAAGTGGTGGTTTCGCTCAGCTGGAGATACAACATTTTTCAAAATCATAAAATCATTTTTTGGTACTGTCAATTTACTTGAAATAATTGATGCAAAAGTATCATGGAAAAAGACATTTGAAGATGTAACCAGAAGTATAATTGAAGAAGCCTATAAGTTAGAGTACCCAGCAATCAGTGAAAAATATATCAGCTTTAAATCGCTAGCAAAATATCTAAACGTGATTATCTCCGAAAATGGAAAACAGAAAGTAAACTTGAAAATGCCTGCTTCAATTATATTAAATTTAGAGGATTATTTGGATTCTGATATTTTAAATAAATTGGAAAAAAGAGGGTATGACATTCATAAGATTAAGAGAAAGGTTTTAGCATCCGGTTCGCATCCTCAAATAGTATTTGATTTAGAAGAGGAAGAAAAAAGGTATCTTGTTAAGTTAATTTAAAATCCTCCACACACCAAATCAATTTTATTAAAAAGGATGTCTGATGTGAATGGCTTCATAATATATTCTGTCGCTCCCAAGGAAAGGGCCTCTTTTATGTAGGCTGGTTTGTTTTCTGTTGTCATCATCATAATGGGTACACTAGTAAAGCTATCATCTAGATTTTTCTGTAAAAACTCAGGACCATTCATAACGGGCATATTCCAATCAAGAAGAATAAGTTCTACGTCAGGGTTTTCAGCAATAACCTCTATCGCTTTTGATCCATCTTCGGCCCATACAGCTGTATGGTTTGCCTCTGTAAGCATTTGAGATACCATCATAAAAATGGCCTTTGAATCATCAACTACTAATACTTTCATTCCTATTCTCCTAGGCCTATGATTTACGAAGGGCCCCTATTTTATTATAATGATCTAGAAATCGTTCCTTCCATTGCTCATTTAACCAAAGTGCTTTTTCTGACTTATTTTCACTTATAGTCTCTCTAATTTCCCAAAGGTAATTAATAGAGCCTCTTAATAATCCAATATAGCTTTCAAACCATTCTTTTAACTGCTCATTATTCATGTTAAACATATCTTCTAAAATAAACTCCCAATGTTCTAAAAGCTTTTCGGAAGATTTCGAACCAACTAAAGTAGATGAAGATTTAAGAACGGACACATCTCTATAAAGAGAACTAAATAAATTTGCTATATCTCCTCCACTTTGACAAGATTCTACTATAAAATCACATAATTTATTTAGTCTTTTTAGTAATTGATCATTAAAAGTATTGGTATAGCGTTTAATATCCTGCTCATTTTTTTCACTGATGTCATCTAACTGAACATCTTTTTTTGAGTCTGGACTTTGCACCGCTTCCGGCTTATCATTGTTTTTATCCTGGGTAATATCTCCACTAACGATCTGGATATTTTCTTCGATCTCCGGAGGTGAACTAACTTCTACTTCATTGACATTATTATCTTCAGTAAATTCACTTTTGATAGAAAGGTAATCTGTTAGATGTTTATTCAAAGTATTCAAGTCTAAGAAACCAAGCTCAACAAGACATTCACCAAGGGTCTTTGTTTTTTCATTTTGGATTGACTGGGCCTTTTCTAATACAGAAACATCAAACTCTTTTTCTTCTCTTATTGTATTAACTATGTCTTTTCTTTTTTCATAACTAGAAACAATGACACTCACGATATCCTTGGCCACTGCTAAGTTATTGTCCTGAATAACTTTTATTAAAGACGGAATACTTTCGTGCTGAGCAGAAACTGCTCTTAAAAGCTGATCCTCAGTTATTAATTTTTCTTTTAATAAATAGCTTCCAAAAAACATTTTTACCTTAATTATTCCCTAGTTTGCTCAACAATGTTCCTATATCTTCTAATTTTAATGCTTTTGCACCAATATTTTCTTTATCTATACTACCACCCATCCCCCAAACAGCAGATGACTCCTTATCTTGAATAAAAAGATAATTTTTCTTCCTATTAAGAGCTATTGATCCGCTTGTACCATCCCTTCCCATCCCTGTTAAAACAAAAGATAAAAATGGGCCTTCAAAACTATTAGCACATGATTCAAAAAGAACATCTACAGAAGGACGAACAGAACAAACTTTTTCATCTTTATTGAGTTTAATTACCATTTCCCCCTTATGTTCATGAACAGTCATATGATAATCTCCAGGAGCAATATAGCAATAACCGGCTTTCGCTACCTCATAGTTTTCGGCTTCTTTAACATTCAACGCTGATTTTATATTAAGTACCTCTGCTAATTTCTTAGTAAAGATAGGAGGCATATGTTGAACAATGAATACAGGATATTCTAGTGGCTTTTTAATTTTAGATAAAATTACTAATAAAGCATCTGGTCCACCCGTTGAGCTTCCTATAAGAATCATTTTGGGCAATTTTTCAATGAGACCAAGGGCAGTATCTACATTTATAACATCACTTAAAGGAGAATGAGATATATCGAGTCTTTCTGTTTTCTCAAAAACGGTTTCAACCTCTCTTTGTTTTTCACCTTTTTGAAATGAAAAGGCGCGAATTTTTGGTACTAATTCATTTCTAATCATTTCAATACTTTCTTCAATACTTCCAGCGCCTTCTACTTTGGCCACAAAATCATTTGCTCCATGTGTAAGTGCATCTATTGTGGCCTCGGCACCTCGAACAGTTGTGGCAGAAAAAACAATTATTATTACATTTTTATTAAATTTACGTATTTCTTTAATGGTTTCCAAACCATTCATTATAGGCATTTCCATATCTAAAGTGATGAGATCAATATCATTTTGATTTTTTAAAAAATCAACAGCAATCTTTCCATTACTAACTGCTTTATATACATCTATATCTATTTCTTTTGATAAGGCTTGGGTAATACCAGACCGAAATACAATTGAATCATCTACTATTAAAGTTTTCATTAATTAATCTTTATTTTCTGAACAAAACCTTTGATTTTATTAGCCATTTCACCAAGTCCTTTAGCCGCTTCTTGTGCATTTAGAGCATCTCTTCCAGTTGTCTCTGCTGCCATGGATACTTGGCCTATGTTTTCTGTAATTTGCCTTACTCCTTCTGCTGACTCATTAACAACTCTTGTTACTTCATTGGTTGTAGAAGCTTGTTCTTCAACTGAAGCTGCTA
>JAURDE010000117.1 GCA_030828105.1 Bdellovibrionota bacterium
TACAATTGCTCTTCATCAAAATGGTTTCGAAGAAAGTGTTGCCATTATGGGAACCGCATTAGGCCCCTACGCCTTCCGAACCCTAAAAAATTATAGTCAAAACTTCTATCTCGCTTTGGATAACGATCAAGCTGGTAAGGAAGCGGCCAGAAGAATACTTATTATGTGCTTGAAAGAAAAAATTATCCCTTGGTTTGTAGACCTAGGAGAAGAAAAAGACCCTGATGATTTTATCAATAAACATGGCATTGTTGGTTTTGAGAAGGCCCTTAAGTCGGCAAAGCCTTATCTTGATCTCATCCTTGAAGAGCTCATTCCTGAAAAAATTCCTGAAGTAAGTGATCATAAGTTAAAAATCCTTCAACAAGCATTTGAAGTGCTAGGCCCATTAGAGATGTCTTTAAATGCAACAGAGCGTATTGTTCCTTTTTCTCAACGCCTTGGATTAAGGTCTGGTGCTGAACAGGTTCTTGAAAATTATAAAAGCTTTCTTTCCCAAAAAGGAGGCACTGCACCTACTAATATCGTCGTGAGGCCATCACCACCTCCTAGCGACCAAGTTAAGGCCCCCAAAGAAAAATCTGAGTCTCTCACTCGAGGTGAAAAAGTATTTTTAAAGGCCATTTTAGAAAATCCAATGAGTCTAGATCATAACGCAGTATCCAAAATACTTGATTTAATACCCTCTTCTGAGGTAAAAGAATATGTTTTAAAACTAAGAAACCTCATATACGAAGTAGACGAAGGGGAATATTCCGAACTGGCCCAAACCATCATAAACCAAGGCAACTACCCTCTTTCACTTAGAGAGAGTGTTTCTGCCATATTATATGGGCTTCAACCCGGTGACTCTTGGAATCGCGATGAGACTTTCTTTACTAAATTATTGTCAGATATTGAAACTGAACTTTTATTGGACCAAAAATTGCGTAGAAAAAAAGAATTAAAGTCTCTGTTCGCTGCTTGTGAAAATGAACAAGAGAGAATAGTTATTTTAGGTCAAATAATTGATATCGAAAAAGATATCGCCTTAACTAAATCTAATAAATATAAAAACCATTAGGGAGTGTGCAATGTCAGAAGTTGCCAAGTTTTTCAACTCAAAAGAATTTGATAAGTTGGTCGAGAAAGGAAGAGATCAACGTTACCTCACACCAGAAGATGTAAATGATGCCCTCCCAGTAAGCCTTGTTGACCCTGCTGGAGTTGATGAAATCTTACTCAAACTAAAGTCTATTCAAATTGAAATTCAAAACCATGTTGAAGAAGAAGACGATGAAGGGATAAGACTTGATGGTACTGAAATCATTGAAGAAACCCTTTCAAAAGAAGAAAAGGCAGAATTAAGAAGTGCCTCTACTGACCCAGTTAAGCTCTATTTAAAAAGAATGGGATCAGTTGCTCTTCTTACTAGAGAAGGTGAAGTTGTTATCGCCAAAGAAATTGAGGATGGAGAGAGAGAAATTATCATATCCGCGGTCAAATCTACTCACGCCCTCAAAGAAATTGTAAAACTTAAAGAAAAAATTGAAACCCAAGAAGTTGAACAAGCTTATGTTAAAGACTTGGTTAGAGGTCTTGATGATGAGTCTTCTGCCTCTGATGTTAAAAAAGTCAAAGACACTATTTATGAGGTCATTGATAATATTGAACTTATCTTAAAGCAATGTGAACTTGAAGATGGAACAATGAAAAGGTTTAATGAAGAACAAGCCTCTCGAATGGAAGAGATCGCACAAAACCTTGCTGATCTTACCTTCAATAGAAAAGTGATTAACAGCTTTGTTGAGCCAGTAAAAAAATACTTCCTGCAATTTAAAGAGCTTGAAGAACAAGAAGAAAGAATATTTAAATTTCTTGAGGTCAACAATCGTGAAGATTATAAAGTGCTCTATGAAAAAGTAATGGAAGACGATGCTTTTAAAAGAAAGATCGCCAAAGACCTTTTCACAACTGATGCTAAAATTGAGCAACTCATTAGGAATGAAGAAGATATTCTTAGAAAGGAAAGAAGACTCACTATAGATGCTGGAATGGACTTTGAAGGCATTGATAAAGTTAATACCATTATCACAAATGGTGAAACAAAAGCTGATAAAGCAAAAGCTCAATTAGTTGAGGCCAACCTCAGACTCGTTGTTTCTATCGCTAAAAAATATACCAACCGTGGTCTACAATTCCTTGATCTTATCCAAGAAGGAAATATCGGTCTTATGAAGGCCGTTGATAAATTTGAGTATAGAAGAGGCTATAAATTCTCTACTTATGCCACCTGGTGGATTAGACAGGCCATTACTCGTGCTATTGCTGATCAGGCAAGAACGATAAGAATTCCAGTTCATATGATCGAGACCATTAATAAAATGGTGAGAACTTCTAGGCAGCTTATTCAAGAACTAGGAAGAGAGCCAACACCTGAAGAAATTGCTGAAAGAATGGAACTTCCTGTTGATAAAGTTAAAAAAGTTCAAAAAATCTCTAAAGAGCCAATCTCTCTAGAAACTCCAATTGGTGAAGAAGAAGATAGTAACCTAGGTGATTTTATAGAAGATAAAAAGATCATTTCTCCTCAAGATGCCGTTATGAGTATAACTCTATCTGAGCAAACCCGATCTGTTTTATCGACTTTAACACCTAGAGAAGAAAAAGTTCTTAGGATGAGATTTGGTATCGGAGAAAAATCTGATCATACTCTTGAAGAAGTAGGACAAGACTTCTTTGTTACAAGAGAAAGGATCAGACAAATTGAGGCAAAGGCCCTAAGAAAACTTAGACACCCTTCGCGTGCCAAATTGCTAAAATCTTACGTAGACAATAAGGATTAATAGAGGTCCTTATACCTATACGTCATTGAAGTTTTGGCCTATACTAGAACTTTTAGGAATAGGCCAAACCTTATGCAAAGCAACAGCGACAACAATCCTCCTCATGAGCTTGATACGACGGCCAAAAAATACTTTTCAGAAAAGGCCCTACAAAACGCCAAACGTTTAATTCAGCTTTCTAGGGCCTCTATTTCATTCTCAAAAGGAGACCCTAGTACCTATTTTATTATTTCTGGAATTGTTCGAGATTCTAAAAACTATGAATGTAAGGTTAGCTATAAAAAAAGACTGGAACATACCCCTACTGGGCCTTTATCCGGAAGTTGCCAGTGTCCTAAATGGAAAGAAAAAGATCAGTGTGAGCATGTGGCCTGCTTATACCTTCTCTTCTATTTAAATCTCATCGATCAAGGAAAGTTTCAAGATGATCTTTCTCTTCCCCCGATTCCTGGCTTTCACAGCTTCTCTGTTAGCTGTGAAGAGTATGGAACCATAATTCAAGGCCCTCACAAACTTGTCGGCGCTCCTCCCAGTGCTACTTATTCAAGAGTTCAATATCTTCTAAGTAATAAAAAAGTAATCCCTTTTCCTTTCCCTGCAACTTTTGAAGGCAAACTTATTATTAGCTTCCAAACCCAAAATCATGGAAGCTTTACATTTAAGTACCGTGATAAAGATGATCAACTCACAAAAGAAATATCCCTGTTCGAAAACCTATACCTCTTTAATTGGAAAAAAGGAGAATGCTTTCACCTTCCAACTGTTTTAAGGGAAGTAATTCATCAATTTAGAGTTGGATCTACATACCTAGAAATTAATGACCTTATCAATTTTAATGATAAAGAAGAGCTTGAAAAGTATTGCGAAATTGAAATAGATGGCCGCTCTCTTCCTTCTTTGAAAGTTATTCCTATTACAACACATATTGAACTTGATACATCAACTCGAAAAAAACAAATTAGTTTTTCCATCACGTTTAAAGATGAACTCTCTTATAAGGCCCCCCTACCTCGCTTCCTTAGTGTTTTTGCTTTTGAAGGAGGACTCCTAAACGGCTTTAAGAAAAAAAATGAAGCCTACCAATTCATTGCTCATTTTACTGAGTCCTTATATCACGAAAACCATCAGTATAAAAAAGAACTACATTTATGCAGTTATCGTAGTAGGGTTCAACACCTTCTCGACTTTATTTTCACCAACAAAACAACTCTCGTCTATGACAGTAACCGCGATGTTCTTTTCCATTATGACAATCATTTGCTTCTAGAGCTTGTATCACATCTTTTTATGAGTTTTGGTGACCTATTTTTTCGTTTCTCTCGATTTAGCCAGACAGATCGTACTCTTGAGTTTTTTGTTACTTCATCAACCCTTTTTCAAAACCTTTCTTCTTTTTACAAAAAAATGTCACCTTATGGTCTGAGTCTTTTTTACAATGAAAAAGAAGTTAATCAATGGACTTCAAGGATTAACTTTGAAAGAAGAACTCACAATACCGATTGGTTTGACCTTGAGCTTCATATTGATCAAAATGATCTTAATGTCATGAAGCATGTTGACCTTGAAAGAGGTCTTGCTGTTACAGAAGATGAACTTATTCTCTTTAGCGAAGAAGATATCACAAAGCTTCGTCTGCTTAAAAAATATACCGATTTTGAAGGAGAGGAAAGAAATGAAGATGGTAAAAAGAAGTTTTTATTACCATTTAACCGCTCCCGAATCTTTGAACTCTTTGAACTTAAAAGGTTAGGCGTTGAAGGGGCCTTGACTGAGCAAGAAGAAAGCTTATGCCAAAGATTACTTCACCTCAAAGAGATGCCCAGTTACCCTCTACCAGATTCTCTAAAAGAAATTGCCAGACCTTATCAGGTTACAGGATACCATTGGCTAAGATTTCTCCATGAAAACAAAATGGGGGCCTGTCTTGCCGATGATATGGGTCTAGGAAAAACTCTTCAGGCCATATCACTTCTTGATGCCATCTATGATAAAGTTAAAAAAGTTCTTATCGTTTGCCCTGTAAGTATCATTCTCAACTGGGAAAAAGAAATTCAAAAATTTTCAGATATGGATATCAGTATTTATCATGGAGGTGCACGTTCTTTAGACGATACTAAGATTATCCTCACAAGCTATGGTGTAATGAAGAAAGAAGCAACTAATACCTTTAAAGATATTTATTTTGACGTACTCATCTTAGATGAAGTCCAACACCTTAAAAATATACGTAGTCAAGGCGCTATGGCAGCTCGTAAAATCCAAGCAAGCTTTAGAATTTGCTTAACAGGTACTCCTGTTGAAAATGACCTGGCCGAGTTCTATAACATTTTAGACCTTTGTGTTCCTGGTATCTGGGGTAATCTAGGTTTTATTAAGACGAACTCCAAGAAAAAAAGTCGACTCCTGGCCAGAAAAATGGCGGCCCCATTTATCCTCAGAAGAACTAAATCCCAAGTCCTAAGTGATTTGCCAGAGAAAATCGAAAATACGGTTTATCTTAGCTTTAATGAACAAGAAAAAAGTGCTTATCAAAATCAACTAAGCTCTATTCGAAATAAAATCATACAAGGGCCAAAAAACAAGAAATATGGTGAAATTCTTAAAGGTTTACTCGAGCTTAGAAAACATTGTCTCTGGCAATATCATAATGAAGATTTTATTAGTACTAAGATTAGTTTTCTTATGGAAAATCTTGAACAAATTATTGACGAAGGTCATCAGGCCATCGTATTTAGCCAGTTTACAACTTATCTCAACTTTATCGAAGAGGCAGTTAGACAAAAGCATTTTAAAATTTCACGTATTGATGGCACTCAAAATATGTCAAGAAGACAAAAAGAAGTAGACCGTTTTCAAAATCATGAAAGCTCAGTTTTTCTCATCTCTTTAAAGGCCGGTGGGGTTGGACTTAACTTAACTGCTGCTAGTTACGTTTTTATAATGGATCCCTGGTGGAATCCTGCTGTCGAGGCACAGGCCGTTGATAGGGCCCATAGAATAGGTCAAAAAAATAGATTAACCGTTTATCGACCTATTATTAAAGATAGTGTTGAAGAAAAGGTCCTTAAGCTCCAAGAATATAAAAAAGACCTTTTTTATGATCTTCTATCAGATAATGATGATAATCAATTTAGCGGTAAATTAACAATGAAGGATTTTGAAGCTCTATTAAGTTAAGCAGCTTTTTGATCAATTTCCTCTAGAAGTTTTTGAATCTTTAAAAGGATCTCTGTGACCTCTTTCATATTATATTGAGATAGGGCCGTTGAATAATCTTCTTTTAATTCATTGAGAGGTTTCCATTTTGTCATCACACAAAATTCATTAAGAGATTTAAATGTATCCTCAATATCATTTAATGTATTTGACTCTATTGCATTTTCGACTAAATCAACTAATTCAGATTTTTTTTGGTCAAAACTCTCTTGATTTAAAACCTGGAGTTCTTCTTGATATTCGACACTTACCTTATCTTCATCTTTCTTTTGTATTACCTCATACTTCAGAAAATTCGCTAATAATTTTATGAGGCTAAACTTATCTAGGGGCTTGACAGCGACTTTATCAAAATATTTAATTCTGGGATTACTATAAATTATATTATCTCTCGTTATACAAATAAGGGTTTCACAAAGTTTCTCTTTTTTAGTTTGTTCAGCTAATAAATCTCCATTTAATTTAGGTAAATAGAAATCAATAATCATCAAATCAGGTTTTTCTTTTTTAGCGATATTAATCCCCTCTTCACCATCCTCTGCAATAAAAACTTCTATATTCTCAAGACTTCTAAGAAAGCTTTCTAAAATATTTCGAGAAATTACTTCATCCTCTACTAAGAGGACTTTAGCTTTTGAAAATTTTATGCCTTCAACGTCATTTATCTCTTCGTTTGAATCTTCTAGGTTAGTACTTATAAATTTAACTTGTGGAAGATTTATGGTAAACTTAGTTCCTTTACCAACCTCAGATTCAACTTCAATCGAACCATTCATCGCCTTAATAATTCCATCTGAAATACTTAAACCTATTCCTGTTCCAGAATACTCATTAATATCCTGACCTTCTTTTTGTACAAAAGGATCTAATATTCTAGATAACTCTTCTTTAGGTATTCCAATTCCAGTATCATAGACTTCTATAATTAAATTACATTCTTCACCTTCCTCGCACCTATGAGCACAAAAGAATTTGATACCTATTTCGCCAAATTGGGTAAATTTTACTGAATTATGTAAAAACCCAAATAGAGCATGCATTAGCTTCTTCCTGTCAAAAAAGATCTGCTCAGGAAGACCATCCTGAAAGACAACATTTAAACTACATCCCTTCTCTTTTGCTTGACTCTCAAACATAGAAAGAAGTTCAGCGCCTAAAGCTCTAAGATTAAAGTTATTATTTTCCAATATAATTTTATTTGTATTTATTTTTGATAATTCAATTATATTATCAAGTAATAGTAATAGATTTCTAGCACTTTGTTTTAGGTCCTGAGTAAAATGTAACCTTTCTTCATCTGTTAAATCTGATTTTGATTCTAAAATTTCTCCAATTCCAATAATACCATTAAGTGGAGTTCGAACTTCATGACTTATATTGGCCAAAAACTGTTCTTTAACATTACTGTTTTGCCTGGACTGTACAACGGCCTCTTCTAGCTCTTGAGTTTTACGCTGAACAAGGCTTTTAAGATTTTCTTGATTAAATACTATTTGATCACGATAAGACTTTAGCCTTTCAAGAAGATCATTATAAGCATCAACGAGAAGACTAAACTGATTCTTCTTAGAAGAAACATAGTCAATTTTTTTAATATCATCTAAGTTCAGTTCATTAAGCTCTTCTTTAAGTTTTTCCAGAGGTCGTTCAAGGTACTTCTTAATAAAAACAATCATAATTAACCAAAGAAGTGAGGTTTTTATAATACTATTTAAGACAATAAGAATTAGACTATATTTAATTCGATTATAAATAATTCTGTTAGAACTAAAAAACTCTCCTCTTCCAAGAATTTCATCTCCACCCTGACTTTTAATATCAAAGCTGTGGGAGAATAGTTTATCTAGAATCGTTACACCTTCGAGGTTAGTAATTCTTCCTTTTTTTTGAATTTCTTGCCCATCTTCGTTGGTAATTACAAGACCCTTAATGAAGTCATTACTTGATACCCCATGGAGAGCGGCTTTAAGTCCCTTCATATCTTCTGTCCACAACGCTTTTTGAAGACTCTTTCCAAAAGAGAGCTCAAGATTCTTTAATTGGCCCATAATATCATTTCTGACATTTCTAACTTCAAACCCAATTTGACCTAGAGTAACAACAATAGCGACTATGAAATAAATACCAAAAATAGATTTTAAAAGCTGAGAAGAAATACTTTCTCTCCAGCCTTTTCTAAGAAAATTCATTAAATGACTTATCGTCTTAAAATCTACCCTTTCTTAGCTTTAATCTAAGTTCCAGTTAATTTTTTTAAGGCCTTTTTCTAAAAGAAATTTATTTATTTTTCCAAAATGACCACAGCCCAAAAATCCTCTATGGGCCGATAATGGTGAAGGATGGGTTGATTTCAATACAAGATGTTTATGAGTATCAATATTGGCCCCTTTCTTTTGAGCAAATGAGCCCCACAAAACGAAAACTAAATCTTTTTTATTGTTATTAAGAGCATCAACTATTTTATCCGTAAAAAGTTCCCAGCCTTTTTTTTGATGGCTTGCAGCTTTATTGGCCTCTACTGTTAAAACAGCATTTAAAAGAAGCACTCCTTGTTTTGCCCATGGTACTAAA